>JAQVWL010000022.1 GCA_028709705.1 Clostridia bacterium | reverse complement strand
CAAAGCTTTTTTCAGTTGTTTTTACTACGTAAACCTTACCGTCATCTATACCATCATTACCTATGTATTTTCCTTTTTCATCGAGAAAATCTCCATACCGCCTTCCATCCGAGTCAATAAACCTTATCAGTAGCAAAAGCGTTTTGCGGGGGTGCGGCACATCTTCGGGCAGGTGGATTAAGGGGGCAAAAGGGTTGATTATGTTTGTATTTTTCAATGAAGCGATTACGCATTGCAAACGGCGTTGCGTGTCCGCAATCTCATTTTGGTTGATTAACCCCGCTTTTACTTTCTTTTGGTATTCCATTACGTTAATATCCTGTGCGTGGCTGTGGTTCAGGTGCAGGCACAAAAACGGCAGGCTTAGCTGCTCGTAGTTCTTTTCGGCGTAAGCGCAAGCGATTAAACAGAGCTTTGCCGATACCTCAAAGGTGGTGCTGTGCAGCATTCCGTCCTTGTCCTTGGTGGCTCGTGTTTTGATTAGTTTTCCTTGTGTTTGCAGGGTGGCAAGCGGGTTTAGCATGGCGTTTGTCCATTCCAAGTCCTCGATAAAGAGCGTTTTGCCGTCAAGCTGTTGGCTGTCGAAGTAGTAAAGGGCGTTTTCGCTGATTTGGGTATGGAATGAAAACGTATTTTTCGGCATACACTCGGATAATTTTTGCAGTAGGTAGCTTTTGCCGATACCCGATTTTGCCAAACAGAGTACCGAAAAAGGGTTTTGGCTTTTGTGGCTCGCCATTGCCAAAAAGAGCGTAAGGGCGTTTTCGTCCTCGCCCAAAATCCCGATTTGCTGTAAATCCGTTTGTAAATTAGCTATTAGATTTTTATTTTTCAGGTATTTTTTTGCTGTTTGCTGTTCTTCTTCGCTCATCTCAAAGGCTTTTTCCTTGTCGCCTTGCGGGTAGCGCAGGCGTTCAAGTTTATACGTTTCGAGTTGGGCAATAAACGAATGAACGGTTTTTGATACTTCCATAAGCGAAACGCCCCACTTGTCGCAAAGCGTGCGTATCATTTTGTCGGTTTGCGTGTCGTTGTACAAATCGAGCGTGGAACGCAACGGCGGATAGTTTTTGTGGGTTATCCGCAAAGTGCAAATCATTCTTTCTATCTGCTGTAAGTCCACCCCGCCCAACACGTCAATGGTAAAAAGCGTATCGGCGTAGGTGATGAAATGCGGGTTGTGTACCTGTAAATTTTGCATAGCTCTTTTTATTTATATGTAAAAAAATCACATACAAAATTATACAGAAATGGGGCAAAAAAAGAATAAAGTTATGAACAGGAAGATGAGCGCAAACCCTTTTCCCACAGGCGTTTGGCAGGGGTGGAAAGGGGCTTTTTTGGTGTTTTTTGTTTGGTTCTTTGGTGGGTGGTTTCGGGTGGTTTTTTAGCGCTTTTTAGGCGTGTTTTTGTTGGTGTGGGCGGTTGGTTGCCGATTGGGTTCTTCGGCTGTTTTTATTTGCTTGTATTTTAGTATTTTAGCGCTTGTTTTAAATGTATTCTTTCACTTTTTTTATTTGTTTTTTGTTTTACCGCCCCGCTTTGCGGGGTCGGTTTTTGCCCCCTTTTTTTGTTCCCGCAAAGCGGGAAGTTGGTTTTTTGGCGGGTGTCGGCGTTAAGGGGTTTGTTTTAATCCGTTTTTAGCGTACTTTTAGCAGTTTTCTTTTGGGCGTTGATTGGCTTAATCGTTTGCTTGTGCCTCATTATAAGCGTTATATCTTTTTTGTTTTTTTGTTTTGTGTTTTAGTCGCCCCCGCCTTGCGAGGTGCGATTTTTCGACCTTTTTTTTGTTCCCGCAGAGCGGGAAAGGTGTTTTTAATCGGGATTTTTGGGGTTGTTTTAGGGGTTTTTATCGGTTTTTGGGGTTGTTTGTTTATCCATATCTGCAACTTGTTTTCAGCCGTTTATCTAATTGTTTGTTTTTTTGTTCTATCTTTTTATTTTCGCTGTGTGGAAAGTCTGTTTTATTGTTTGACATTAACGTTAAACGGTTTATTTTCATAAGTTTTTATTGATTTTTTTGATTTGTTTTTTATTCTTACCGCCCCGCTTTGCGGGGTCGGTTTTTGCCCCCCTCTTTTTTATTCCCGCAAAGCGGGAAACAGATTTTTTATTTCATTTTTTTTGCGATTTTTCGATTGATTTTTTAGGATTTAATTTTGCCCGTTTATGTGGATTTTTAGTTGGTTCTGGTCTGTGGTTTTTGTTGATTTTCCTTCAATTTTAGGCTTATTTTTGTTGTTGTGGGCGGTTGGTTGCCGATTGGGTTCTTGGGCTGTTTTTATTTGCTTATATTTTAGTATTTTAGCGGTTGTTTTAAATGTATTCTTTCACTCTTTTTATTTGTTTTTTGTTTTAACGCCCCGCCTTGCGGGGTCGGTTTTTGCCCCCCTTTTTTTTGTTCCCGCAAAGCGGGAAAGGTGTTTTTATTGTTGATTTTTAGCTTATTATCCGCTTTTTCTCTTTGTTTTTTGGCTCTTTCCTTTTGAGGGCTTTTTTTGTTTGGATTTTTGGTGTTTTTCTTATCTTATTTTTGTTGTTTTCGGGGGTGTTTTTTGCCCCTTTCCACCCCTGCCAAACGCCTGTGGGAAAAGGGTTGATAAAAAAGAGGGGAAAAGAGGGCGAAACGCCCACAGGCAAAGCGTTTGAGAGCAAAAAAGCAAATTGTTGATAACTTTTTGGGGAAAAGGGATTTTTAGGGTAAAAAGGACGAAAATAAGAGGAAAAAAGGTGTATTTAAATTCTTTTTTTAGCGGCGAAGCCGCTAAAAAGCCCCCCAAAAAAAGGAAAAGAAAAACCCCCGCACTGCGGGGCTTTTCTTATTGATATTCAATTTCCCACATTTTGTGTATCTTTATATCATTTGTAATTTTATTTAAAAAATCAGATTTATATTTTCCTTGTTTCAAGCAATTTATATCAACAGCATAATCTGCATTATGTGTTTTACGGTCAATCTCAATTATAAATCCAAACATATCTCCGTCTAATTCCAAAGCACATTTCTGATAAAGTTCCTTTTCTATATCTTCAAGTGAAACCTCCGCATATTGTATTATTTCTTTATCCTTAATTATTTGTTTTTGCCTTATTTTTCCTTTCTGTAACCTGTAAATTTCAACTCTATCTTCATCGTATGTCCAAACAATTGAAAAGTTTGCATAAGTAGAAGATAAATAAAAAGCATTTCCATTTTTTTGATAGAAATAATTTACTTGCTTTGCGGTTAAATCTTGATTTCGTTTGATATTATATTGCATTGTTGAACAAGATACTAAAAAAGAAAAAACAAAGAATAAGACTATTATTGTATAACTCTTTCTCATTCTTTCTGCCCCCCCATTCTTAAAAAGTCAGCCCATTTAACTGTTGTCAAAGCACCGTCTTTGTTGAAAAATGTTACTGTGCTGCTTCTAACACCAATTACAAAAGTATTCCCTTTGTAGCCTCTGTTTGTCATTGTTTTTTGTCCGCTATAATCAGCATCGGAAGGAGTGGAATTACCTAATGATATACCATTTACAGTTGTATTTGGATGTGTGTGCCACCACATTTCAACATTGGAAGCATCTGCGGGCATTGTATTTTTACCCTTTACTACAAACATTTGCAAACTTGCTTTTGCACCCTGATTTCCATCTTTATCTGTAAAAGTAATGGCAGCGGGTCCCTCGTCCCAACGAGTTACATTGGCATCGCCGATATTAGAATGTCCGCCATTCTCTTTTTGTGATATTTTTGTATCTTCATAAGATTGCTTGACACCCTCTAACTTCTGCCCTGTGGGAATGTGCATTACTTTTTTGTTTTCTGATAAATCGCCTGTATAAAATTCACCTGCTTTGGTTGCTGCCTTTACCTCTCTTGCAACTGAACCCCTGACAAGATAAGACCCTGTACTATTTTTCCCGTCATCGCCAATTAGCTTTACTTTACCCCAAAAGTTTTTAGCATAAATCGGGTCTCTCCCATCCGGGTCAATGAACCTTATCGGATTATTAGCCACATACGCATACGGCGAAATCGAATAATACTTCTCCGCTAGCGGATCCACGGAGTGCCACCGTCCAATTGCCGCATCATAATGCCGTGCCCCGTAATCGAATAAATCAAGCCCG
>JAQVWL010000014.1 GCA_028709705.1 Clostridia bacterium | reverse complement strand
TACCTCTATAAAAATTGCCATCACAAGTTGCACAATAACTGATGCCTCTGCCTGCAAATTTTTTTTCATTTTTTACATCAAGTTGCCTTGCAGAAGCCCCCAAGCAAAGCAAAATCGCCTTCGCTTCAAACTCGCCCTCGTGAGTTTTAACCCTTTTTATATCGCCCGAAATGTCATATTCCAAAACATCAGAATAGGTGGTTTTTAACCCCAATTTTTCTGCTTGCGAATACATTTTTTCGGCAAGTTCCACGCCCGTAATAAGTTCAAAGCCGGGGTAGTTTTCAATTGTTGTTGTCATAGCAACTTGACCGCCAAGTCCCATTCTTTCAATCAGCAAAACACTTTTTTTTGCCCTTAACGCATATATGCTTGCAGAAAGCCCTGCTGGACCCCCGCCAATAATAATTAAATCTACCATTTTTTCTCCTAATAACCAAATTAGTTTACAACATATTGATTTTTTAATCAATTATTTTTCATATTAAAATAAAAAATTTTTTATTCTACACATTTTGCCATATTTTGCCAAAACTTCTAAATTTTTTTGATTGTTGTTATGTTAATTTAAAAAAAAGGAGGAAATATGATTGTTAAAAATCGTGTTTATAATAACACATTATATGTTTTGTTGAGCGGAGAACTTGACGAACATTCTGCATCTAACACAAGAATAACGCTTGACGAAATTTTTGCATCAAAGGGTTTTACGCAAATAATTATTGATTTGTCGGAACTTGATTTTATGGATAGCACAGGGATAGGCGTTTTGATTGGAAGATACAAAAAAATGAAAGATAAAAACATTCCTATTTATATTTGCAATCCTTCAAATCACGCTGAAAAAATTTTTAAAATGACGGGGCTGTACGAAATTATGCCCAAAATAATTTAAGGGGGAAATATGAAACAAATAATAAATGAAATGACAATAACTTTTAAGGCAATTTCGGTAAATGAAGGTTTTGCAAGGGCTTGCGTTGCATCTTTTTGTGTGCAAGCAGAACCAACACTTGATGAAATAACCGACATAAAAACCGCAGTTAGTGAAGCGGTGACAAATTGTGTTGTGCATGCATATCCCAAAAAGGAAGGCGATATAACCATAAATGTTCAACTTTTTGATGACAACGTTGTAATTTTTGTAAGTGATAAAGGTGTTGGAATAAGTGATTTTGCTCGGGCAAGAGAACCTTTTTATACCACAAAACCAAACGAAGAAAGAAGTGGAATGGGCTTTACTGTTATGGAAAGTTTTATGGACAATTTGGAAGTTTTTACAAACGAAAATAAAGGCGTTACAGTCAAACTTGTAAAAATTTTTAAATCAAAAAATCAATTTGCAGTGGGGGTATAATGCTTGAACAAAGCCAAACGCTTGAACTTATCAAAAGGGCACAAGAAGGCGACCAGCAAGCAAAAACAATTTTAATTGAAGAAAATGCCCCTTTGGTGAAAAGTGTTATAAAAAAGTTTAAAAACAAAAGTATTGAATATGATGATTTGTATCAACTTGGTTGTGTTGGTTTTTTAAAAGCAATTAACAATTTTGATGTCAAGTTTAATGTAAAATTTTCTACTTATGTGGTGCCAATGGTTATTGGCGAAATAAAAAGATTTTTGCGAGATGATGGAATAATAAAAGTTTCAAGAACGCTAAAAACTCAAAATATTATGATATCAAAATATATTGATGAATACCAAAAAAGCAATCAAAATAAACCGAGTATTCAACAAATTTCAGAGCATTTTGGAATTGAACAACAAGAACTTATTTTTATTATGGACTCTTCAAAAATGCCTGTTTCTATTTATGCACCCATTGACAGCGATGAAAACGGACTTTTGCTTATTGATAGATATATGCAAAACGATGAAAGCGAAATGCTTTTTAATAAATTGGAACTAAAAGAAGCGTTAAATTCGCTAAATGAAAGAGAAAAAAAACTTGTGCTTTTGAGATTTTTTAGGGACAAAACACAAAGCGAAATCGCAAAGTTTTTGAATATCTCACAAGTGCAAGTTTCAAGATTGGAAAACAAAATTTTGGAATTGATGAAAGAAAAATTGAAAGCAAATAATAGTTAGGCGGTCAAAGATTTGTTATTTTCGTGTCTGTTCTCGTTAAGAATTGAATTTGTCAGTTCTTTTTTTTCTGTTTGGTTGGTGTTTTCATTGTTCATTGGCAAAGGTAAAGTGTTTGTGTGCGGTATGCTTTCTGCCTCTTTTGGATAATAAAATGTTTTTCTATCGTTTTTGTTTGTTTTAACAAAATTGTCTTTTATAACTTTGTTGCTATCTATTCTTGTCTTTTCTATTGAAGGATTTTTTACATTGTTTATTGTTTTGTTGGTCGCGTTATCATTGTTTGCCAAATTGTCATTGTCTACTGTAATATCTGGTGCTGGCGGTGTTATTGTTGTGGGTCTGTCGGTTGTGTCAGGAGTCGCTGGTGTTATGTCATTTGGTTTTGTTGTTTGTGTTTTTGGTAATGTTTGAGTGTTTGGCACTGCACTGTCTTTTGCTGTGTCATTATTGTTCGCAGTTCCATCTTTTGCTGTGTTATCATTATTTGTCGCCGTGCTGTCTTTTGGAGTTTCAACAGTTGGAGTAGTTGTGGTATCAGGTGTAGTAGTATCAGGTGTCGTTGTGGTTGGGTTTTCAACAATTGTTGGTGTGGTTGTTTTTGTGCCATCAGGGCAAATAGTTGTTCCGTCTGGGCATAAAACAGTGCCATCTGGACAAACTGTGCTACCATCTGGACAAATTATTGAACCATCAGGACAATTAGGACAAATAGGAAGAGTTGATTTGTTATCAGTGTTTGTATTGTTATCAGTAGTTGTATTGTTGTCAATGGTGTTATCTTTTACGGTATCAGTTGTGCTATCAGTTGTTTTTTTGTCAGTTGTGTTGTTGTCAGTAGTTGTGTTTGGTTTTGTTGTGTCGGTAGTTACTTTGTCAGTGTTTGTTGTTGTGTTTGGCAAAACTCCATTTGTGCAACTTCCGTTCCAACAACTGCTTGTCAAACATTTTCCATCAATACAATTTTCAATTTGAAAAAGACTGTTCAAAATTGATTGCAAATAAGAGTTTCTTGTATCCAAACAACTGCAAAGTTTTATATATTTTGTACTAAGATTACTTGCGTTTGACAAATAATTTGCCTTAAAAGATTTTACATTTGCTAGTTCTGTGTTTAGTTCGCCCTTTGTCATATTTATTTTGCTGGTTGTTTTTGTTATGCTTTCCAAAAGGTCAGCAAGACTTTGTATTTGTTCTGTTGAAAGCGTTATAGAATTGTTTTCAAGTTTGTCTGCAAGAGTTTTGCAATAATTGATATTTGTTTTTATATCACTTAACAAAGTTTTGCAATAATCGTTGCTTGTCAAACAACTGTTGCAAGTGCTGGTAAGATTTACCAATTCATTGCTTTTTGCTGTGTCGGTTGTTGTATCAGTTGTTGCAATTTGATTAAATCCAAAATTGTTTGCATTGCCAGAAATATTGCGATAAGTGTCAACATTGTTTCTAAAACCATAACCATTATTTGAGTTGTAAAAACCATTAAAACCATAGCCATTGTTAAAGCCATTATATCTATTTATATTGTCTATTCCATAACCATTATTTCCATTAAAACCATAGTTTCCGCCATAGTTATTGCCATAACCATTATAACCATTATAATTGTTTACGGGACTCATACCTCGCATATAATTGTAGCCATAAGTGTCAATGTTTCGGTTGGGAAAATTGTTGAAAACTCCCACTTCCAAAACATTAGTTTTTGTTTGACTAAAAGCAATGTCGCTTTCTTGAAAAGTGTTAATATTTTCTATCACATTATTCAGTTTGTCTAATCTATTGTTAATATCTGTTTTGATATTTGCTTGGGTAGTTGTTCCGCAAGCAATCAACGACACACAAAGCACCAAAGAAACAATACCTATAATAAATTTTTTCATTTTACCTCCACAATATAAAAATAGTGTTTGTAAATCTAATTTTTTTATGTAAAAAAGTTTTAATTTTTTTATTTTGGGTATACTTTTTTAAGATTTAAGGAAGGTTTATGGATTACAAAGCAAGAAACAAAAAATATAACGAATATATTGAAGCAAAAATACCAAAAACAAAAGAATGGCCGAGTTTGTTTAATTCTTTTTGGGTGGGCGGACTTATTTGTATGATAGGGCAAGGCATAAATGACTTGATTTTGTATCTTGTGCCAAATTTGGCAGAGCAGTCTGCTTGG
Source organism: Clostridia bacterium (assembly GCA_028709705.1). Taxonomy (GTDB): domain Bacteria; phylum Bacillota; class Clostridia; order Christensenellales; family UBA1242; genus UBA5489. The sequence continues at coordinate 13,598 of JAQVWL010000014.1, read as the reverse complement.
GCTTACACTTTGATTATTCTTGTTTTTATTGCTTCTTTTTTGACTGGTGTCGGTGTTTATGACAGAATAGGCAAGTTTGCCGGTGGCGGTTCAATAGTTCCAATAACGGGGTTTTCAAACTCAATAACAAGTCCTGCAATGGATTTTAAAAACGAAGGCATTATTTTTGGTATGTGCGTAAAAATGTTTTCAATAGCAGGTCCGGTAATTGTGATAGGTATTGTGGCGAGCAGTATTGTTGGGCTGATTTATCTTTTGATATAAGGGGTTTAATAGTGAAAAAAGAAAAATACAATCAAACAATATTTTTTAAAAATTGCCCCAAAATAATAGGTAATTTTTCTGTTGTTGGACCAAAAGAGGGGCTTGGTAATTTTGGCGAATATTTTGATGTGATTTTAAAGTCTGATGACTTTAACGAAAAAACTTATGAAAAATCTGAAAGAAAAATGCTGGAAACTGCGGTAACCGGTGCAATCAAAAGTGCAAAACTAAAAAATGAAGATATTGATATGATTTTGGCGGGGGATTTGCTAAATCAAAGCATTAGTGCTAGTTATACAGCAAGAACTTTTGATATGCCATATTTGGGTGTGTTCGGTGCTTGCTCCACAATGGCAGAAAGTTTGGCAGTTGGCGCTTGCTTGATAGACGGCGGATATTTTGGCAGGGTTGCTTGTGCAACGGGCAGTCATTTTTCCACTGCTGAAAGACAGTTCAGGTTTCCGCTAGAACTTGGCAATCAAAAACCTCCAACTTCGCAATGGACTTGCACAGCAAGTGGTTGCAGTATTTTATCTTCAAAAGGCAATGGTCCTTGCATTACAAGTGCAACATTTGGCAAGGTTACAGATTATGGCATAAGTGATGTAAACAATATGGGTGCTGTAATGGCTCCGCCAGCAATGAATACTCTACTTTCACATTTTTATGATACCAAAACAAAACCGACAGATTATGATTTGATTGTTACGGGAGATTTGGGTAAGTTTGGAAAACAAGTTTTGATAGAATTGATGGAAGATAAGGGAGTCATTCTTGGCGAAAATTATGTTGATTGCGGAGATATGATGTTCAAAGAAAGTCAAGATACTTTAATGGGCGGTAGCGGTTGCGGTTGCAGTGCATCGGTTTTGAATTCATATATTTTACAAAAAATGAAAGAAGGTGTTTACAACAAAGTTTTGTTTGTTGCAACAGGAGTGCTTTTAAGCACGACGGCGGCACAACAAGGCGAAACAATACCAGGCATTGCACATTGTGTGGTAATAGAAAATTTAAGGGGTAAAAAATGTTATTAACTTATTTATATGTGTTTTTGGTTGGCGGTTTTGTTTGCACAATTGGTCAACTTTTGATAATCAAAACAAAAATCACATCTTCCAGAATTTTGGTTACTTTTGTTTTGATTGGGGTATTTCTTGAAGCGTTTACGCTTTTTGACCCCATTGCACTGTTTGCAAAGGCAGGAATAAATGTGCCGATTGTTGGTTTTGGTGCGTCAATGACAAAAGGTGCGATTGCGGGAGCAGAAGCAAAAGGTATTTTGGGTGCGTTTTCAGGCGGGCTTGAAGCGGTTGCAGGTGGACTTGCGGGAGCGGTTTTGTTTGCTTTTATTTTTGCAATGATTTTTAAGGCACACACAAAAAAAGATTAACTTCCAAAAATTTGTTTTTGTAACTAAAAAACAAGTTGTTTTCATATATATAAAACAAATGAGATATTTAAAAGTCAAAAATAAGTTGTCTAAAAAAACAAAAAGTAGATTACTGCTTGTATTTATTTTTGCTTTTTTGATTTTGCTAGTCGTGTATTTATCTTGCGTTGTCAATCCACTTATAATAAAAGCATCAGAAGCAAAAATACGCTCTCTTACGCAACAATCAATAAGCAATTCGGTTTTGTCAGTTATAACAAGTTCTACAAGCACTTATACAAATCTTATAAAATATCAATACGATAATGACAACAACATTTCTTTGATTACGGTCGATACATACAATGTAAATATGCTCGCCAGAGAAATAACTTTGGAAGCACAAAGCGGTCTAGAAACTTCAAGCAGAAGCGGTGTTGGTGTGCATTTGGGTGCTTTTTTTGGTATTCCCGCACTTGCAAGCGTTGGACCAATCATAAAGTTTGGTTTGTCACCAATAGGAACTGTTGTTATCAATTTCAGGTCAGAGTTTTCAAGTGCCGGAATAAATCAAACACATCACAAAATTTATGTAAACATTGAATCTTCTGTTTTTGTTATTTTGCCAACTGCAAGTCCCGAAGTGCAAACTTCAGCAGAAATTTTGGTCGCAGAGTGTGTTATTGTTGGAAAAGTTCCTACAACATATTTACAAAGTTCTTATTTAGATGAAATGTTAAACTTGGTTCCTGTTTAATTCTACAAATTTTTTAATATTTTTTTCTTTATTTTATTTGTTAAAATAATTCCTTTATGATATTATTATTTATAATACTAATAGGGGAATAAATAGGGGAATAAATGGCTTATTTTGATTTAAGAAACAAAGAATTTAACAAAGAAAAAAGTTCAAAAAGTAAAACAACAGGCATTGTTTTGGTCGTTGCTTGCTCAATTGTTTTTTTGATATTATTGACAAACTTTTTACCTTTTTTACAAAACATTTTGCTTGGCATTTTGGGGCTTTTTGCTTATCCCTTTTCTATTATTGCTTTTGCAGTTGGCATTGCTTTGATTAACAACAAAAAATACGTTATGCCTTTAAAATATGTTTTGTACTTGTCTATCACAATTATTTGCGTTCTTGCTTTGCTTAACATAGTTATTTTGGGCAATCCTAACTGCACTTTTGGCGAATATTTGGGCTTGACTTATGACTACAAATACACAGGCGGTGGTATTTTGATAGGTCTTTTGGTCGCTCCGCTAATAAAAACACTTGGTCTTGCTGGAAGTGTGATAATTTTTTCCACAATTATGATTATTTTTATTGCACTTATTGCAGATTTTCTACATTCAATCAAAACTTATGGTTTTAAAATTGCAACTCAACCGCAAAAAGAAAAAGATATAAAATTTGTTGAAATTGTTGACAACAAAGAAAAAAAACCTGTTGCAAAAGAACCAAAAATAAAAACCGAAAAAGAACAGTTTAATTTGTTTTTGGACAAAAAAATGGAAGAACAGCACAACAACGATGCAAAAGTAAAATTGGGACTAATTGAAGGGAATTTGGATAGCAAAAAATCAACTGAAAAACCAAAATCAATCAAAGAACATTTGCTTACACCACCACAGATTGATTTGTCTTATTTCCACAATTCCAACTCCAATCAAGAAAAAAGAGAACGAGAAATAAACAGCAATATTGCAAGTTTAAAGCAAGAAAACCCCAACAATCATTTCAAAACCAAAGAAAGTTTGGCAGTGAACACAGAAATTTTTGCAGAACCCAAAATTGAAAACCAAGAAATATTGCCCGAAACTAACAATTTTGAAGAAAAATATACAGAAAAACCAAAGAAAACTTTTGCCCAACTTCAAATTGAAGGAACAGAAGTTTACACCCCGCCAATGTCAAAAAATATTTATCGCAAACCGCCAAATTATAATTGCCCACCACTTGAATTGCTTGAAAACACGCCCGTTGATTTGACTTCGCTTAATGAAGATATTGTTGGCAAAAGAGTGCAACTTGAAAACGTTTTGGAAACTTTTGGCATAAATGCAAAAGTTATTGGCGTTGTTGTTGGACCATCTGTTACAAGATATGAACTTGAAATGCCACCCGGCATAAGTGTTAAAAAAATAACAGCACACGAAGACGATATATCTCTTGCACTTGCTTCAAAAGCGGGTATAAGAATTGAAGCACCAATCCCCGGCAAAAGTGCAGTCGGTATTGAAGTTCCAAATGATAACATTGCAATAGTAAATATAAGAGATATAATTGACAGTCAAGAATTTTTGGCAAACAAAAACCCAATAACTTTTGCTCTTGGAAAAGACATAGGCGGTTCAAATATAATTTGCAATTTGTCAAAAATGCCACACTTATTGATAGCAGGAGCAACAAATTCGGGCAAAAGTATTTGTCTAAACTCTATCATTATCAGTATGATTTACAAAAGTTCGCCCGATGATTTAAGACTTATTTTGATTGACCCAAAACGAGTCGAATTTTCTATGTATAACGACTTACCACACCTTATGCTACCAAAAATTATAACCGAAGTGGAAATGGCAAGCAATGCACTAACCTGGGCAATCAATGAAATGGAACGCAGATATTTGCTTTTTCAAACAACAAGGTGCAGAAATTTGGAAGAATACAACAATCAACCCGAAGTTTTGGCGGGCGACACTAAAAAAATGCCATATATTGTTATAATTGTTGATGAACTTGCCGACCTTATGATGATGTCAAAAAAAGACATAGAAGAAAAAATCAAACGACTTGCACAAAAAGCAAGAGCATCTGGTATACACTTGGTTTTGGCAACGCAAAGACCATCTGTTGATGTCATAACCGGCACAATCAAAACAAATTTCCCTTCAAGAATAACTTTTGCATTAACATCTTTTGCAGATAGCAAAACTATCCTTGACCAAAGTGGAGCAGAAAATCTTTTGGGCAAAGGCGATATGCTTTATTTGCCATCTGATGCAAACTTTCCGAAGCGTATTCAAGGTTGCTTTGTTTCAGGCGATGAAGTGCAAAATGTGGTTGAATTTATCAAGCAAAACAACAACAAAAATTATGATGAAGAAATTGAAAATGAGATAACAAATCCAAACACAAACAAACTTGTGGAAGGCAATATTGGCGACCAAAACTTTGACCCGTTGTTTCCGCAAGCCCTAAAAATGTTTATAGAAAATGGTCAAGCATCAATTTCTATTATTCAAAGAAGATTTTTGGTTGGCTATCCAAGAGCGGCAAGAATAATTGACCAACTTGAAAATGCGGGATATATTTCCAAACAAGAAGGTAGCAAGCCAAGGAATGTATACTTGACAATGGAAGAATTTTTTAACAAATTTGGTGCAATAGAATAGGAGTAAAAGTGACAAAAGAAGAACTAATAAAAAAACGAATTTCTGCTATAAGTTTGGGTTGCGATAAAAATAGAGTCGACCTTGAACATATGCTTTTTGCCTTAAAAGAATATGGTTTTGACATAGTAAGTGACATAAATCAAGCCGAAATAATTATTGTAAATACTTGTGCTTTTATTGAACCTGCAATAATGGAAGCGATGGAAAACATAAACTTGGCAATAGGTTGCAAATTGTCAAAAACAGCCGAAAAAATCATTGTTTCGGGGTGTTTTCCTATGCGAAGTTTTGATGTTTTAAAAGCAAATATACCTGAAGTTGACGCGTTTATAACCTTAAAAGACAACCAAAAAATAACCGAAATAATAGAAAAATTGTATAATGTAGAAAAAACTGCTTTTTCTTGCGAAAATTTTGGAAGAGTGATAACCCATCAAGGCAATTTTGCATATCTAAAAATTGCAGATGGCTGTTCAAATGGTTGTGCTTATTGCACAATTCCAAGAATAAGGGGCAGATTTACTTCTGTTCCACCAAAACAATTAATAAAAGAAGCAAAATTTTTGGTAGCACAAGGCTACAAAGAACTTATTTTGGTTGCACAAGACACTGCACGATATGGTGAAGACCTTTTTGGCAAACCAAAATTGATAGAGTTTTTAAAAGATTTAATCAAAATCAAAGAACTAAAATGGATAAGATTGCAATATTTATATCCCGAATGGATAACCGATGAACTACTAAATTTTATTGCAACCCAAGAAAAAATTTGCAAATATTTGGATATGCCATTGCAACACATAGACAATGATATTTTGATTGCAATGAACCGAAAAACAAAAGAAGAACAAACAAGAAAACTTGTAAAAAAAATAAGAGAAAAATACCCAGAAATTACAATAAGAAGCACTTTTATTATTGGTTTTCCCGGCGAAACACGAAAACAATTTAAAAAATTGTGTGAATTTATAAAAGAAGGGAACATAGAATTTGCAAGTTTTTTCCAATATTTTAGAGAAGAGAAAACAAAAGCATATTATATGAAAAATCAAGTACCAAATTTTATTAAAAAAATAAGATTAAAAAAAATACAAAAACTGCAAAACATTGTTCTAAACAAAATAAATTTGCAAAAAATTGGCACACAAACTGAAATTTTGATTGATGAATTTGTCGAAACTGAAAAAATTTTTAAGGCACATACGCAAAAAAACTCGCCAAACATAGATTTATGTGTTATAATAGACACAGATAACGCAAAACATCAAAATTTGCAGGTCGGGCAATTTTATAAAGTCAAACTTGTAGAAATGATTGATTGCGGTTTTAAGGGGGAAATTTTATGACACCAAATCAAATAACAATGATAAGAATTTATTTAATTCCAATTATGGTCTTTTTCTATTTGGCAGACTTTGTGCCTTATGGAAAGGCGATTGCAGTTGGCATTTTTGCCATTGCTGCCTTAACTGATTTTATTGATGGCAAAGTTGCAAGAAAAACTGGTCAAATAACCGAACTTGGCACATTTTTGGATTCTATTGCCGACAAAATGCTAATTATGAGCGGGTTGATTTTGATTGTAGCCGATGCAACTGTTTTGGCACCTTGGGGTGCAATCCTTGCTATCATCATTTTGGCAAGAGAGTTTTTGGTTAGCGGTTTAAGGCAAGTCGCTGCAACAAAAAAAATCATTATGTCAGCAGACAAATGGGGCAAATACAAAGCATTTTTGCAAGATTTGGCAATTCCTGCGTTTATGCTTTTGGCATTCTTTTCACAATACAATTTGTTGAGCGGAACATTTGAAATACTTTTTGTTTTTATATGCTATCTTTTGATTTTTTCTGCTACTATTTTGACTTTAATATCAGGTATAAACTATTTTATAAAAAATTGGTCAGTATTTAAAAGGGAAAAATAATGGAAGATAGAAAAAGAAATTTGGAACAAGCCTTATTGCAAATTGAAAAGCAATTTGGCAAAGGTTCTATTATGAAATTGGGCGGGAACACAATTCAAGCAATTGAAGTTATTCCAACAGGTTGCCTAACACTTGACGTTGCTCTTGGCATTGGCGGAATACCAAAAGGGCGAATAATTGAAATTTATGGACCGGAGTCTTCCGGAAAAACAACTGTTGCTTTGCATATGATTGCCGAAACGCAAAAAATGGGTGGAACTGCTGCTTTTGTTGATGCAGAACACGCACTTGACCCTGTTTATGCAAAAAATTTGGGTGTAAATGTTGAAGAATTATATGTTTCTCAACCCGACAATGGCGAACAAGCACTTGACATTTGCGACACTTTGGTAAGAAATGGGGCAGTTGACATTATTGTGATAGATAGTGTTGCCGCACTTACTCCAAAAGCCGAAATTGAAGGCGATATGGGCGATTCTCACGTTGGTTTGCAAGCAAGACTTATGAGCCAAGCGCTTCGCAAACTTGCGGGCATAACAAACAAAAGTCAAGCGTGCGTTGTTTTTATAAATCAATTAAGAGATAAAATTGGCGTTATGTATGGTTCGCCAGAAACAACATCAGGCGGAAAAGCACTCAAATTTTATGCAAGTATAAGACTAGATGTAAGAAAAAGTGAAGCAATAAAAGATGGCTCTGACCTTGTTGGAAACCGAACAAAAATAAAAGTTGTAAAAAACAAACTTGCCGCACCTTTTAAAACAGCAGAATTTGACATTGTTTTTGGTGAAGGTATTTCCAAAACAGGAACAGTGCTTGATTTGGCGGTTGAATTTGATTTGATACAAAAAACAGGTTCTTGGTTTGCCTATAAAGATGAAAAAATTGGTCAAGGCAAAGAAAACGCAAAACAATATTTGAAGGAACACCAAGATGTTTATAACACTTTGGAAAAGCAAATAAGAGAAAAATTGCTAGCAAAAAAGAATGATTAAGCAAAAAAATTGTGAAAAATCACAATTTTTTTTATATATACCACTTGTCTTTTGCTTTTGTATCCACATTATTTTTTGTGTTTAACAAATTCACAATATTGCTTTTTGCTGAACTTGTTTCGCTTTCTCCTTCAAGTTTTGAAATAATATAATAACTTACTTTTTTGTTTTGAACAATATCATCAAAAACTTCAATTGTGCCTTTTTCGGTGCTAAAAGTTTTTACCAAAATTGTTTTGTCGTTTATTATTTTATACAACTCATAATCCAAATAATTGTTGGCATTAAAAGTCAAAATTGCTTTGTTGTTTTTTACTTTTCCTGTCAAAATTGTAGGGTTTATCAAAAAAGCATTACTGTTTTCTTTGGGAAGATTAAAGCGAGAAAACACTTCTTTTGTTTTGTATCTTGTCGGTGTAAGTGTGTTTGCCCGCACCACATTGTGATTTTCTTCAATTTCAGTTAAATCAATTTCTATTTCTTCAACGGAGTGTGGCTTGGCAAATTTGGCAGGTTTTTTTGTTTTGTAAATATTTTTCAAAAAATTTTTTGCTATCATTGTGGGCATATTTCCGCCAACTGTGTCAATTGATTTGTTATCCATATTGCCAAACCAAACACCAACAATATCTTTTGTGGTATAAGAAACATTATAAGCATCTAAATTTGTTGTTTTTGTTCCAACTGTTCCCGTTTTTGAAGCAACTTCAAAAGGCAAATCGGCAAGTTTTTTTGCTGTTCCCGTTTTGGCACAAGTTTTTAAAATATCTGTTGCCAAGTATGCGGTATCATCTCTAAAAACTTGTTTTGTTATTTGTGGATTTTTGTATACCACAACACCATCTTTTGTTGTTATGTAATAAACAAATTTTGGTTGGCAATAAACTCCGCCATTTGCAAGGGCAGTGTAAGCCCCCGCCAAAGTTTGTAAGTTTGTGCCATAAGTCATACCGCCAAGTGCAAGTGCATAGTTTTTGTCTTTGCTGTCAAGGTCAATTTCAAGTTGATTTGCATAATAATTTATTTTTTCCAAACCAACATAAGTTGCAGTTTTTACTGCTGGAATATTCAAAGATTTTGAAAGTGCTTCTCTTGCACTGACATAACCGCTGTAATTATCATTTATGTTGTGGGGAGTATAACCATCAATCGAAAGCGGTTCATCAAGAATTTGAGTTGCGGGCGAAATTATGTTTTCGTTTATTGCGGGGGCATACACCAAAATTGGCTTTATTATTGAACCGGGTTGCCTTTTAAAATCCAATATTTTGTAATCACTTTTTCCCAAAAACGCCAAAACATTACCCGTTTTTGCTTCAATATCTATCAAAGCAAAATCATTGCCTATCTCAAAATTTTTGATTGTGTTTTCAAAAGCGGTTTGCCTTTCCATATCTTGATAAGTAAAAATTTTATACTCGCCGATTGCTATTTGTTTTTCGGGCATTTTTAAAATATCCATTGCCTCATCTATTGCACTTTGCGAATACGAATTTAATTTGTTTTTTATTGTTTTGTTCAAAACAAGGTCCAATTTTTTGACTTTTTCTGCATTGTATTGTTCTTTGGTTATCTTTTTGTCTTCAAGCATTTCACTCAAAACAAGGTTTCGCCTTTTCAAACTTCGTTCTGGTTGCTTTGTGGGGGAGTTATAATTGGGCGATTTTATAATCCCCGCAAGCAAAGCACTTTGTGAAATATCCAAATCTTTTGCACTTTGCGAAAAATAATATTGACTTGCGTTTTCAATTCCATAACAATTGTTGCCAAAATAAATTGTGTTAAGATAATTTTCCAAAATTTGATTTTTGGACATTTTTTTTTCTAGTTGAACAGCAAGCGAAATCTCATTTATTTTTCTGGTAAAAGTTTTTTCATTGCTTAAATGTGTGTTTTTTATCAGTTGTTGAGTGATTGTTGACGCACCTTCAACAATTTTCATATTTTTTAAATTATTTACAAACGCTTTTACCATTCGCTTTGCGTTTATGCCACTGTGTTTGTAAAAATCCTTGTCTTCAATAGAAATAAAAGCATTTTTTGTATGCTCGGGCAAATATTCCAATTTTATGTTAACGCCATTAAAAGAATTATTTTCCTTCAAAAGCAGATTTTCTGAATTGAAAACATCAATAGTCAAATTGTTGTCGGTTATTGCACTTATATCCAAGTCAACTTTTAACACAGTTAAAGAATAAATACCCACACACAAAACAATAAGAACTGCAAGGGCAGTGAGCAAAAACATAACTTCAAAAGATACTTTCAAAACTTTTTTCATTTTATTTATTATGATATAAATTATGCAATTTATGCTCGTATGCTAGATTTTTTATAAAATTTATTGTATAATAAAATAATTATGAAAAAAAAATATTTTATCACAACTTATGGTTGCCAACTTAATGTCCACGAGTCAGAAAAACTTGCTGGCATTTTGCAAAATATGGGATACACCGAAGCAAATAATATCAAAACAGCAGATGTTATTATTTTTAATACTTGTGCTATTCGTGGCGGGGCAGAAAACAGGGCAATGGGTAATATTGGTGCATTAAAAAAGTATAAATTAGAAAACAAAAACAAAATTATTGCAGTTTGCGGTTGTATGACACAACAAAAAGAAAATGCAGATTTTATTTTCAAAACTTTTCCGTTTGTTGATATTATTTTTGGAACAACGAACATACATTTGTTTCAAAAATTTTTAGAAGATAGAGAAAAAACACAAAAAAGGCAATACGATTATAGTGAAGATTTTAACTTGAAAAGCGAAAATTGTCCGAAATACCGCACAAGTGGCGAAAATGCTTGGGTAAATATTATGCAAGGTTGCAACAATTTTTGCACGTATTGTATTGTACCTTATGTTCGCGGAAGAGAAAGAAGCAAACCCCAACAAGATATTATAACCGAAATAAAAGAACTTATAAAACAAAAAAAATACAAAAAAATAACATTGCTTGGGCAAAATGTCAACTCTTACGGAAATGACACAAACCAAATAAATTTTGCAAACCTTTTAAAAGAAATTTGCAGTCTTGAAGGCGATTTTAAACTTACTTTTATGACATCTCACCCCAAAGATTTGACAAGCGAAGTTATTGATATTATTGCCCAAAACGACAAAATGCTAAAAGAAATACACTTGCCAATCCAAAGCGGAAGCAACAAAATATTGAAGGCAATGAACCGAAAATATACAGTAGAAAAATATCTTTCTATTGTTGAAGAAATAAAATCAAAAATACCAAATGTAAGACTAACAACTGATATTATTGTAGGCTTTCCCGGTGAAACAGAACAAGATTTTCAAAACACTTGCGACCTTATCAAAAAAGTTCAATATAATGGAGTTTTTGCCTTTATGTATTCAAAAAGAAAGGGAACTCCTGCCGAAAATATGCCAAACCAAGTAGACGAAGAAACAAAAAATCAAAGAGTAAACGAGATTTTAAAGTTGACCAAAGAAAACAAAAAGGAGAATTAAATAATGGCTCTTTCACCAATGATGCAACACTATTTGCAAATAAAAGACAAGCATAAAGATGCAGTTGTTTTTTACCGACTAGGTGATTTTTATGAAATGTTTTTTGATGATGCAATTGAAATGTCAAAAGTTTTGGACTTGACCTTAACCGGTAGGGATTGCGGGCTTGAAACACGCGCGCCAATGTGCGGAATTCCTTTTCACGCATCAGAAAATTATATTGCAAAACTTATAAAGCAAGGTTACAAAGTTGCAATTTGTGAGCAATTAACCGAAGCACAAAAAGGCAAACAAGTTGCCCGCGATGTTATCAAAGTTATCACGCCCGGAACAATCACAAGCGACAATATGCTTGAAGAAAAACAAAACAATTACATTCTTTGCGTTGCAAAGAAAAAAGACATTATTGGCGTTGCCTATGCAGATATTTCAACAGGCGATTTTTACACAACCGAGTTCAAAACCAACATTTTTTCTTGTCTAAACGACTTGCTTGTTCGCATAAACCCCGCTGAAATAATTTGCAATCAAGAAGGCAAAGATGCAGTTGAAAACTTGTCTGCAAACTTGCAAGGAATACTGCCAAAATCAGAATTGTATTATGAATGGGCGTTTGAAAACAATAGGGCGGAAAGCAATTTAAAAAATCAATTTTCAAATGTTTGTTTAAACATTTATGAAATAAATCAAATGCCTTGTGCGATTTTGGCAAGCGGTGCTATTCTTGAATATTTAAACGAAACCCAAAAAATTGCTCTTGCACATATTACAAAAATCAAAAAAATAGATACCGAAAAATATATGGTTTTAGACATAACCGCACGCAGAAACCTTGAAATTGTCGAAACCATAAGGGACAGAAAGAAAAAAGGTTCACTGCTTTCAATTTTGGATAACACAAAAACTTCTATGGGTGGGCGACTTTTCAGAAACTGGATAGACCAACCGCTCAAAAATAGCAAAGAAATAAACCAGCGTTTAAACGCGGTAGAAGAACTTTACAAAAATCTTATTTTGCGTGACAATTTGTCAACCGAACTTAAAAAAATAAACGACATTGAAAGGCTTTCAGCAAAAATTGGTATGCGTTCAATTATGCCCAAAGAGTGCGAAAGTTTGAAAAACAGTTTGACTATTTTGCCAACAATAAAACATTTATTGTCTTCAACAAAATCAGAAAAATTGACAAATATTTTCAACAATTTTCCAGATTTCAGTCAACTTCAACACCTGCTTGATATTGCAATCAAAAATGAACCCGCTTTGCATTTGAAAGATGGCGGTTATATAAAGCAAGGCTACAATGCAAATCTTGATGAATTGATAAAAATCCAAAAAGATGGTGCAAATTGGATTGTGGCATTAGAGCAAAAAGAAAGAGAAGACACAAACCTAAAAAATTTGAAAATCAAATATAACAATGTTTATGGTTATTATATTGAAATTGCAAGAACTTTGGCAGACCAAGTGCCAATTAGATATCACCGCAAGCAAACGGTGGGAAATTTTGACAGATATTTTACCGAAGAACTTAAAATCTTGGAAGAAAAAATTTTGGGTGCAGAAGACAAAAGTATAAAACTTGAACAGCAACTTTTTGCAGAAATAAGAGAAAAATTGCTTTGTTTTATTCAAGATTTGCAAGTCGTTTCAGAGTCAATTTGTCAACTTGATTGTTTGCTTTCGCTTGCACAAGTTGCAATAAAAAACAATTACACAAAACCAAAAATCAATGAAAAAATAAAGGAAATAAACATTGTTGATGGCAGACACCCCGTTGTTGAAACTTATTTAAAAGATGAACAATTTATTGCAAATGACACAAATTTAAACCAAACCGATGAAAAAATTATGATAATAACAGGACCCAATATGGCGGGCAAAAGTACTTTTATGCGACAAGTTGCAGTCATAACTTTGCTTGCTCACATAGGTTCGTTTGTTCCAGCAAAATCTGCTGAAATTGCAATAACGGATAGGATTTTTACAAGAGTTGGGGCAAGCGATGACCTTGCTTTTGGGCAAAGCACGTTTATGGTCAAAATGGTGGAAATGGCAAACATTTTGCACAACGCAACCGATAACAGTTTGATTATTTTGGACGAAATTGGAAGGGGAACATCAACATTTGATGGGCTTAGCATTGCTTGGGCA
>JAQVWL010000005.1 GCA_028709705.1 Clostridia bacterium | reverse complement strand
ATTCTTAATGTGTATTTTAATTATTCGTTTCATCCATATAATGTGTTATAATCTAATTACATGATGGAAACTTTAAAGAGATAAAAAAGCATTTAAAGGTATAGGTGAAGTTATGGTTTTAAAAGATGAAGTTTTGAAGGGTTTAAGATTTGAGCTTAGTAGAGATGAGATTAGAAAAATATATCAATCTGATAGTTATGAAAAATATGACTATTATGATTTTTCAGTGCTAATTAAGGGTATTGAAAAAACTATTAATAACGAAATTGAGTTTGATGACTTTATAGATTGGTGTATTTTAATAGCAAATTCATTCAATTATATACCTGCAAGATATAATGAAAAAGAATTATATTATGATATAGCTGAAACAATGGACGGAGCATCTTTTTTTGAAGAGTATAATAAAAAAGAATTATTGTGGTTGCATGCTATAATAAGATATTATAATCATCTAATAATCAAGAAAAAAGAAAGAAAAGAAGTGATATTTGAAACAGATAATATTGAAAGAATTTTGTGTTTTGATCATGTTAATCGAACTGATGATTCATCTGTTTATAAGGCGCTTATAGAAAATCACAACACTAACGAGTTTAGTCAGCTTTATGTAGATGATGGTTTTTATGAGTTTGATAAAAAAATCAACTATTGTTTTATGGATGTAGAGGAGTACGAAGATGCTTTCTCGAATTTATTTGATGATAATTGGGCAGAAAATCACAATATTATTTTTTGATAAATGGTGAAATTGTACAAACAAATAATAAACCAGAAAAACGCAGCAAACCACAGAAAAAGGCAGTAAAAAATTGTGATTTTTGATCTTACTGCTGTAAAAGGACGCACGATTTTTGAAAGTGCGTAAGACCGTTTGAAAAAGTATGGCGTGAAAGTGGCTGGAAATGAAGAGTTTTGCAGGTGAGTGCAGAACTCTTTTGTTTTGTAATCATATTTGGTAAGCAAGAGAGCGCGGGTCCGATTCCCGCCACCAGCTCCAAAAAAATTAGTTTTGATTTTATGATATAGTTTAAATTTAAGAGGATTTATGAAAATATTAACAATCTGTTATTCTTTAACAGGAAATAATCAAAAATTAGCAAATTATTTAAAAGAAAAGTTAAATTGTGATACATTCGAAATTAAAACAAAAAAGAAAATAGGATTTTCCACGGTTTTTATGGGGTTGGTTTTTAAAAAAAATCCAAAACTAAAAGAATATAAAATAAATTTTGAGATTTATGATAAAATTATTTTTGTTTCGCCTGTATGGTTTGGAAAATTGGCATTTCCAATCAAATCTTTTTTGTTAAAAGAAAAACCAAATATTTTAAATTATTGTTTTTTAACAATATGTTTAGGCGGACAAAAAGATAAATTGGAAAAAGAGTTAACTTCCATTTTGGAAAAGAAACCTTTTTACATTGAAGAATTTGGTTTTAAAAAACTTAAAGAAGAGGGAAAATTAAAACAGTTTGACAAACTCAATGAAAAAAATTTTGAAGAACTAAAAAAAGACATTGACAAATCATTAAAATATTTAATATAAAAATTTATAAAAAAAACATCGAAAACAGTATGTTGACGATGGTTTTTTTTAATACTTAAAACATTGTAAAAAATTTTTATAAATATTATTTTAATTCTTCTTACAAATATTTTTTCTAACAACACTCATTTTTCTTTCATTATTGCATATTTTTGTTCCGCCAATTGCAATATTGTTGATTGGTGCTTCTGTGGCATATTTTGCAATAAAACTTAAAAAAATTAAGGAAAGTAAATAAATTTATTGTATTATTAAAAAAACAAAACACTGTCAAATTTTTATGGACAGTGTTTTTTAAATTTGTTTTTATGCCACTTGTGTTATACTTAGAAAAGCGGTTGGCGCTCCAATAGTAGAAACTGCAACTCCTGCCGCAGTTGGCATCAATGTGAGTATATTTCCAGCGGTCAAAGTCAAGATAGTGCTTGAAGAAGTGCCAGCGCTAACACTTAATGCTCGTTGTGTTCCCGCCACAGCAATTCCGTTGATTGCAATAAAAATATTGTTTCCGGCAACTGCGTTTGGCACAGTGTTTACGCCGTAATTAATTAAATAAGTTCCTGTTGTTGGAATGACAATACTATTGCCTGCCAACGCTAAATTGTTGGCAGTAATTGTTGTTGTCAATGCAACGGGTATTCCTGTTGTCAAAGATTGTTCGGCAGAGTTATAAAAACTGCCGTAGGTTTCAAAACCGGGACCAGCAGGACCGATTGGGCCCTGTGGACCTTGCGGACCTCTTGGACCCCTACAACAGCAATATTGATTTGGGTAATTAAACATTTTATCCTCCTTTTGCCTAGACCATACTATGCAAAAGCAAACTATATTGTTAAAGAAGAAAAATTAAAATTTTTTCAAATGCTTGATTTTAGGGATTTTATAGGTTATAATACAAAATACTATAATAAAACTATAATTTTTAGGAGTATGTTTTGGAAGATATTTACAATCAAATTGTCAGTTTTATTACACTTGAACTTGACCCACTTGTTAGAATTTTAATTGTTGGCATCTTTTTGATTTTGGGTTTACTAAACTTCAAAAATGTTGTAAAAATACATGTAAATTCAGACAAAATCAAGTTTAAAATTATGCCCATTTTGTTAACAATTGTTTTTATATTTTTGGCAGTTTTTGTGGCATCGGTATAAGGAGAGAAAATGAATTTTATTTTAATGTTCGATACACCAATTAGTGATTTCGTGGTAAATGTTTTTCCAATTATAAGACTTATCTTGTTGTCAATTGTAACCATTTGCTGTATTGTTTTGATTGTTACAACTTTGATGCAATCAAGTGCAAACCAGGCAGGTTCTTCGGCAATATCCGGCGGTTCAAGTGAAAGTTATTTTTCGCAAAACAGAGATAACACAAAAGACGGCAAATTGAAAAGAATTACTATATGGATGGCTTCAATTTTGGCAGTTTGTATTGTTTTGTATTTTATAACAGGTTTTTGGTTGGCAATCTAAATCAAACAAAAAAATTAAAACCCCATACAAAATTGTTTGGGGTTTTTTAAAATAAAGGGAAGTAAATAATGGGAAAATATTTTGAAGGTAAGTTGGTAGGAAACAGCAAAGGTTTTGGTTTTGTAAGCATAGAAGGTTATGATGATGACTTTTTCATTCCTCCGCAAAAAATGTTTGGGGCGCTTGACGGCGACAAAGTTGTAATAGAAACAACAAGTATAGGTGCAAATTCCAATTTGGCAGAAGTTAAAAAAATTTTGGAATATGCAAATCAAACAGTTGTTGGCAATTTGATGTATGGGTTGATGGGCAATTATGTTGTTTGCGACAACCCCAAAATTCACAAAGTTGTTTTGATTAATAGCAAAGACCTTAACAAAGCAAATGTTGGCGACAAAGTTGTTGCCAAAGTTACAGCACAACCAAGCGGAGATGAAAACCTTAGGGGCGAAATAATAGAAGTTTTGGGAAGAGCAAGTGAAAGAAGTGTTTTGGAAAAAGCAATTATAAGAATGAACAATCTTCCTGAAATATTCCCACAAATAGTAATTGACAAAGCAGACAAATTTGGGCAAGAAGTTCAAGAAAAAGATAAAATCAACCGTACCGATTTAACAAAAGAAACTATTTTTACAATAGACGGAGATGACTCAAAAGACCTTGATGATGCAATTTCAATAGAAAAACTTTCTGATGGAAAATACAAACTTGGCGTGCATATAGCAGATGTCGGCAATTATGTTACCAAAGATAGCGAGATTGACAAAGAGGCATACATTCGTGGCACAAGTGCGTACTTTCCGGGCTATGTAATTCCAATGCTTCCAACAAGTTTGTCAAATGGTATTTGTTCGCTTAATGAAAATGTAGAAAGATTGACTCTTTCTTGTGTTATGACAATAGATGAAAATGGCGTTGTTGTAGACCACAAAATTTTTGAAAGCGTTATCAAAAGTTGTGCAAGATTGACCTATGACAAAGTTTTTGCCACAATGCAGAACCAAAACACAGAAGAAAAATATCAAAACCTTAAACAAAAGTTTGTCATTATGGAAGAGTTAGCAAAAATTTTGGAAAAAAAGAAAGATGATGCAGGCTTTTTGGAACTTGATTTGCCAGAAACATATTTTGAAATAAACGAAAAGGGCGAACTTTTAAATGTGCTAAAACTTGACAGAAATATTGCACACAAAATGATTGAAGCGTTTATGATTGTTGCAAATGAAACGGTAGCCGAACACTTTTTTGAAAAGAAAGTACCATTTGTATATCGTGTGCACGAAGTGCCAACCTATGAAAAATCTCAACAACTAGTGTCTTTTATGGAAGGACTTGGTCTAAATCCTATTGTTTTCCCCAAAAATATAACTCCTATGGATTATCAAAAAATATTAAAGGCAATAGATGGCGAACCTTATGAGCAAGTTCTTAACAAAGTTTTGCTTATGAGTTTGCAAAAAGCAAGATATTGCGAACAATGTCTTGGACATTTTGGTTTGGCAAGCACATATTATTGTCATTTTACTTCTCCAATAAGAAGATATCCTGATTTGACAATTCACAGAATTATCAAAGATTATTTAAACAAAAGAATTGATGAAATATCTGCCAAAGATTTAAAAATTTTTGTTGAAGAAGCATCGGTGCAGTCTAGTTTAACTGAAAAACGCGCCGAACAAACTGAAAGAAAAATTGATGCCTTAAAAATGGCAGAATATATGCAAAAACATATTGGCGAAGATTTTGATGGTATTATTTGCGGTGTTACAAGTTTTGGCGTTTTTGTGGAACTTGAAAACACAATAGAAGGCTTGATAAGAATAGAAAATTTGCCCGATGACGAATATTCTTATATTGAAAACACAATGACTTTAAAAGGTCAAAAACATTCATACGGTTATGGCGAAAAGGTAAGAATAAAAGTTGTTGCAGTTGACTTACCAAAAAGACAAATTGATTTTTGTGAAGCAAATACCGTTTATGTTCCAAGAAAAAGTTTTGCAGATAAAAAACCTTTTATAGAAAAAAATAGTTTTTCAAAAGTAAAAGCCAAGTTTGGCAACAAAAACAACCGAAATTTTGACAATAAAACAAATTTTAACAAAAACAGAAAAACTAAACCCTTGCAAAACAAAAATAAAAATGTATAATGTAAGTGATATGAAAACAATAACAGTTAACAAAAAAGCACGGTTCAATTATTTTATTTCAGATGAAATTGAGGCGGGCATTGTATTGGAAGGAAGCGAAGTTAAGTCAATTCGTGGCGGAAATGTCAGTCTTAACGAAAGTTTTGTTGTGGTACAAAATGGTGAAGTGTTTTTGAAAAACGCTTATATTAAACCTTATGAAAAAGCGGGTGTTTTCATTCCAGATAGCCGACGCAACCGAAAACTTTTGCTTAGCAAACAAGAAATTTTGAAGTTAGAAAAAAAAATAAAAGAAAAAGGTTTTACAATTCTTCCGCTAAAAATGTATTTAAGCGGAAATTTTGTAAAGGTGCAAATCGGTGTTGGCAAAGGCAAAAAACTTTTTGACAAAAGAGAAGATTTAAAAGAAAAATCAATAAAAAAAGACTTGCAAAGAAAATCGTATATATAATTTTGTTGTTTTTCATAATCTTTCTTATATGGGGGCGTAAGTTTCGACGGGGAAGTTTGGTTTTTATGCACAGCATATGGTAAATCCTAGTACTACCTAAAATTCTAGGAAAAAAATAAACGCAGATAATTCTGAAATTAGAGGGTTTAACACTTCTAGTGCCTTGGTTGCAGCTTAGCAACTTGTCTTAATTGCAAATCACGAAAACAGTTAAGGCATCAAAACTCGTGAAACTCTGTTTTTGATTTAAGTTTTTAAAAAAACAGAAAACAAAAAAACTCACTTGTTAAGAAGATTGTTTATGAACTAATTTTTCAAGTGTAAAACAATATCATAAACTAAATATGTAGAAAAGTAAAAACCAACTTTTTCGGACGGGAGTTCAATCTCCCCGTCTCCACCAAGTTAACAAAAAAACTTCGTAAGAAGTTTTTTTGTTAACAATGAAATAAATCCTAGCGGATTTATGCAATATCCTACGGATATGCAATATGCTAACGCATATGCAATTTGCCAATAGGCAAATTAAGGATTTATTTCATTGCATATTGCCGAAGGCAATATTGCATATTTTCGCCAGAAAATATTGCATTGCGAAGCAATTGCATTTAATATAATAATTTTTCAACTAAAAAAATCCCTGCGACCATTTATATTTTTTATTAATAAATTATTAATTCAAATTGCTTTTTCAAATTGATTTTAGTTTTCGTATATGTTATAAAATATATATGAGAGAAAATAAGGTTTTAAATTTATTAAAAGAGTTTGCGCTTAAAACAATAGAATTGTGCAAAACTTTAAAAAACAAGGAAAGTGTTATGTCGAACCAGTTGCAAAGGTCGGCAACTTCTATTGGTGCAAACATTCACGAAGCAGACTATGCACAAGGAAAAAATGATTTTGTGGCAAAACTTAAAATTGCGCTTAAAGAAAGTCACGAAAGTCAATATTGGCTTGAACTATTGTATAAAAGCGAATACAAAACCGAAAAAATTTTACCAAACTAAATAACAAATGTGGAGCTATTCGCAGAATTCTAATTGCATCTTGCAAAACTGCAAAGGGAGAATAATATAAATTAATTCATATTTCTTATACGGATATTACCGCTTTGGAAAAAACTTCTTTTGACAATATGTCGATTGAAGATAAGAATGATATGATTATAGTTAAATAACATATAAAATTTTTATTTTTTCTTAAAAACTAATGCAAAAATTTTTTATTTGTGCTATAAAAACATATGGAGAAAAAAATGGAAAAAAATACATTTTATATAACAACACCAATTTATTATCCAAGCAATAAAATGACTTTGGGGAATTGTTATTCAACTATTATTGCAGACTGCATTGCCAGGTTTAACAAAATGCTTGGCAAGGATGTTTTTTATTTGACCGGAACAGATGAACATGGCGAAAAACTTGCCAAAACCGCAGAAGCAAAAGGTATGGAAATAAAAAATTATCTTGATGTTATGATTGAAGATATAAAAGATTTGTGGAAACTGCTTGACATTGACTATTCAAAATTTATTAGAACAACAGATACCTATCACGAAAAAGTTGCACAAAAAGTTTTCAATGAATTATATAAAAAAGGTTATATTTACAAGTCAAAATACAAGGGGCTTTATTGTTTGCCTTGCGAATCTTTTTGGACAGAAAGCCAGTTGGTAGATGGAAGATGCCCTGATTGTGGCAGAGAAGTTAAATATGAAGAAGAAGAGGCTTACTTTTTTAAGTTGAGTGAATTTGGTGACAAACTTTTAAAATTGTATGAAGAAAACCCCGAGTTTTTGCAACCAAATTCAAGAGTTCACGAAATGGTCAACAATTTTATAAAACCCGGTTTACAAGATTTGTGTGTTTCAAGAACAAGTGTAAAATGGGGTATTCCTGTTGAATTTGACCCAAAACATACAATTTATGTTTGGATAGATGCCCTTTTCAATTATCTTTCTGCAATTGGTTATGCAAGTGATGATGAAACAAATTACAAAAAATATTGGCCAGCAGATTTGCATTTGATAGGAAAAGATATTGTACGTTTCCATTCAATTTACTGGCCAGCACTTTTGATGGCACTTGATGTGCCACTTCCAAAACAAATTTATGGTCATGGTTGGTTGTTGCTTGGTGGGCAAAAACTTTCAAAAAGCAAAAATTCTTTGGTAAAAGAAATTATAGACCCACGAATTTTGGTGTCTAGATATTCTGTTGATAGTGTAAGATATTATTTGATAAGAGAAATTCCATTTGGTTCTGACGGAACTTATTCAACAGAAAACTTTTTGAAAAGAATAAACACAGACCTTTGCAATGACTTTGGAAATTTGGTTAAAAGAACTTTAACAATGGCACAAAAATATTTTGGAAGTATTGTTCCAAAACAAGCAGATTTAAACAACGATGATATTGAACTGATAAAAAATGTTGAAACCGCAAAAAACAATGTTTTGGAATATATGAAAAAATTTGATGTTTCAAAGGCAATAACTGAACTATTCTCAATTTTTGGTTTTGGAAATAAATATATTGACCAAACAATGCCTTGGAATTTGGCAAAAGATAATGACACAAGACTTAAAACTGTTATTTATAATTTGCTAGAAACAATAAAAATTGGCACTGTATTGTTGCAATCATTTTTGCCACAAGGTGCAAAAAAAGTGCTAAATGCTTTTGGAATAGATGAAGTTAACATTATTCAAATAGCAAAATTTGGATTGTTGAAAGATGGAGCAAAAATTGGCGAAGTTGAAATGCTTTATCCAAGGCTTGACATAGAAAAAGAATTAAAGGAACTTGCACTTTTAGATTAGTTGCAAACAAAAACTGCTGATAAAACAGTAGTTTTTTTTGCTTATTTTTGTTATAATCAAAATATGAAAAAAATAAAATTAATTGTTGGCGATAACTTTAAAGATGTAAATATTTCTGCAATAAAGACTATTGATAAATTTGATTTTGAATTTGAAAATATCATAATAGTACCTGACAGAAGTTCTTTGTTGATAGAAAAATTGATTTTTGACACCTTGGATATTTCTGCCACTTTTAATATTGCGGTTATGGGTGTTTCGCAACTTGCTGATTTAATTTTTGACAAACTTGGTTTAGCGTTTGAATTTGTTAGCAAGCAAGAAAGTTTGCTTTTGGTGCGAAAGGCGTTAATAAATAAAAAAAATGAATTAGTTTATTTTAACACAAATATAAATAACGGGTTGATTGAAGAGATTTACAACTCTATTATGCAATTTAAATCTAATGAAGTCAATTTTGAACAAATCAAAAATTCTTATCTTGGCGAAGATGAATTGCTTAAAAACAAAATGCAAGATTTGGCAATTGTTTTTGAAGAATATGAAGTATTATTGAACGATAGACTTGACAGCACAAATGTTTTGTCGGTTTTAGAAAATGCAACTTTGCAACTTGACTTAAAAAATTATAACTTTTTTTATCTTAATTTTGACTCTTTCACAAAACAAGGATATTCAGTTTTGAAAAATTTGATAAAAACAGCAAATAATGTAACTATTGGAGTAATAAAAGCCGGCATACAGTCAAACGATTTTATTTTTGAAAAAGATATATTTAACAAATTGACTTTGTTGGCGAAAGAAAATAAGTATTTGCTAACAGTGGAAACGGTAACAAATAATTTAAACCAATTTCAAAATGCAATTCAAAAAAATTTGTTTGCCCTAAAACCTCAAATTTTGCAAAGCGAGTTTTTGACTGTTTTTGAAACACAAACTATAAAAGAAGAAGTCGAACAAATAGCAAAACAAATAAAAAATTTGATATTTAGCCAAAACGCAAAATACAAAAACATTGCGGTTGCTTGTGGCAATTTGGAAAAATACAAAGATGAAATTGAAAAAGTATTTAACGAATATGATTTTAACTTTTATTTGGATACCAATATAAATTTGTCGCAAACTTCTTTAACAAATTTTATAGTTTTGGTTTTAAATTTTTTGATGCAAAAAGAATGTTTGCAAAATTTTGTTATAAGTGAGTTTAATGGTCTTGACAAAAACGAAAAAAATATTTTATTGGACTTTATTGAAAAATACAATATTCAATCAACTTCAATTTTTGAAGAAACAAAAAATGAAAATATAAATCAGATAAAAAATAAATTATTTAAAAATATAAAAGAATTAATAAATATTAAAAATAATTGTAAAAATATTAAAAATTATATAAATTTAATTAAAAATATTATTATTTTATTTAATTTGAAGGAAATTAATATAAATTTAATCAATAATTTTAAAAATAAAGGGTTAATTAAATTAGAAAAAATTTACATACAAATTTTTGATAAGTTGGAAACGGTGCTAAATAGTTTTGAAAAAACTATTGGCGAAGACAAAATTTTGTTTTCTGATTTTGTAGAACTTTTTGAAAGTGTGATAAAAAATCAAGAAATGTCAACTGTTCCGATAAGCGTAGATTCAATTTTTGTTGGCGATGCAACAACAAGTTTTTTTGAAGAAATTGATTACTTGTTTGTTTTGGGAGCAAATGAAAATTTACTGCCAATATATTTAAAAGACAATGGAATAATTGGCGATGATGTTATAGAAAAAATTTCTACCAAAATTGAACTTACTCCAACTGTAAAAATGATAAACCGCAGAAACAGATTCAAGGTGTTTAATACGTTGCAAAGTGCAAAAAAACATTTGTATGTTTCATATAGTTTTAGCGAAAGCGATGGGCAAAAGTCTATTGCTAGTGAATTTGTGAAAAATTTGTTAGAAATATTTGGAGAAAAAAACTTAAAAACAGCAGGCAATGAAAGTTTAATAAAAAGTGTTTATGAAGACAAAAATGTTATTGCTCAAAATTTTGCAGTTTTTTGTGGAACTAAAAACAAAGCAAAAGAAATATTATTAAAATTAATTTTTCAAAGCAACATAGCAAATAATTTTGTTTTAAATTCGTTATTTGATATTTTAAAAAATGACATACAAAAATTTTATAAAAACAAGGAAGAAATGTTAGAAAAAACAAATGACTTGTTTTTTAAAAGCAACAAGACGAAAATCTCACAAATACAAAAATATTTTTCTTGCCCTTTTCAACAATATGTTGTTTATGGACTTGGGTTAAAAGAAAAAGAAAATGCAGTTTTGAATAATAAGGATATTGGAATTATTTTGCACGAAGTTGCACATATATTTTTGGAACCAAAAAATAAATATATAGAAAATATAAAAAATAACAAACAAAATATTGAAGAAATAATTAAAATAATAATAAAAATAATAAAAAATAATCCAAATAATTATAGATTATTGTTAAAAATAAATAAATTGTCAGCAAAAGTACTTGAAGAAGAGTGTAAACGCTTGTGTGAATATCTTTATTATTCACAAAACATTTCAAGGTTTAAGCCTCAAAACTTGGAAGTGTATTTTGGTGGTGAAAACCAAACTTTTGACTTGTTTGCCAACAACCAAACTTTCAAACTTGTTGGGGTTATTGACAGGGTCGATTTTTTTAATGATATGTTTATTGTTATAGATTATAAAACAGGAAAAGAAGAAAAAAGTATTGATACAAATTTATATTATGGAAACAAAATTCAAATTTTTGTTTATATGATGGCACTAAAAAATTATTTAAAACAAAAAGCTTGCGGAGTTTATTATTTTGTTATAAAAAATGAAATTGAAGAAGATTCCAAAAACTATATGCTTCAAGGCAAAAGTATATTTGATGAAAAATTTTTATCCGCAATGGATCCTTCACTTACTTTTGACAATCCAAGCAGTAAAATTTTTTCTTGCAATATAAGCACAAGTAAAGAAAATATTCAAAATGGCGAAAAAGTATATTTGAAAAAAGATTCCATAGAGGAGGAAACTTTGCAAAATATGGGCGAATATTCGATAAAAATTGCAACCAAAGCGATTGAGGAAATGTTAGATGGAAGTTTTGAACCTTCTCCGCAAAAAGGCGTTTGTTTAAGTTGCCCCTATCTTGCACTTTGTGGCTTTAACGGAAAATGCCGTGAAAAAGTATATTTATTGGACAAAAAATTTTTTGAAAATAAAAAAAATAAAAGTGAGGTCGCAGATGAGCAAAATTGAATTTAAAAAAGAACAATTAGAAGTTTTAAATTGCTTTGACAAAAACTTGATTGTTTCTGCCTCTGCCGGCAGTGGAAAAACAACAGTTATGATACAAAAAATTATAAACTTGATTGTTAAAAACAAGCAAAACATAAAAAATATTTTGGTTCTGACCTACACAAATGCTTCAGCTTTGGAAATGAAGCAAAAACTGATAAGTGCGTTATATGAGCAATCTCAAACAAACTCACAACTTCTTGACCAAATTGATGATGTTTCAACCGCTGACATATCCACATTGCATGGATTTTTTCAAAAACTTATAAAAAAATATTTTATGTTTTTAAATATCAACCCCAATTTTGTTGTGTTGGACGAAACAAAAGCACAAAAACTAAAATCGCAGGCACTAAAAAATATTATTGCACTTTATAACGAAAAACAGCAAGACAAATTGGCAAAACTAATAAATATTTATGGAAAAACGCGAAATGAAAAAACAATATTTTCTATGATAGAAGAAATAAACAAGTTTTTAGTCGCAATTGACAATCCTTATGATTGGTGTTTAAAAATAGCAACTCAATTTTACGAAAAAGAAGTAACGCAAAATTATGCCTATAAAGTTTTGAACACAAATTTTTTTGAAACAGCAAAGCATTTTAAAAACAAATTTGAAAAATTGCAAAAACAATGTGAAGTTTTAAATATAAAAAAATACATTGGTTATTGTAATACAATTTTGAGCCAACTTGATATGGTTAAAGAAAATTTATCAGAAGAAAATTTTTTTAATAACTGCAAAATTTTAAGCAACTTTCAATTTGATAAACACTACAAAGTAAACGGTTATGAAGATTTGCTTTTGGAAATAAACAATCAAAAAGATACCTTGAAAAAATTTTGTGATAAAATAAAAAGCTATAATTATAACAAAGAAAACATACAAAAATCTTTTGTGGAAACAAAAGAAATAGTTTTGATTTTGCTGGAAATAACACAAGATTTTCAAGCAGAGTTTTCAAAACTAAAAAGCGAAATAAATAGTTTGGATTTTAACGACCTAGAAAAATTTGCCTTAAACTTGTTAGAAAATGAAAAAATCCAAGAGCAAATAAAAAGCAAATATAGCAATATTTTTGTTGACGAATATCAAGATGCAAACCGTTTGCAAGAAAAAATATTGTCCGCTATTTCAAAAATAAACAATCGTTTTATGGTCGGAGATGTCAAACAAAGTATTTATGGTTTTCGACAAGCCGAGCCGGACATTTTTTTGGAAATGCAAAACAAATTTTGTGAAGATATAAATGCAGATGTCAAATTTTTGAATTCAAATTACAGAAGTCACAAAAAAATTTTGGACTTTGTAAATCAAGTTTTCAATGTTATAATGACAGAAAAAACTGCCAAAATTGATTACAAAAAAAGTTCTTGCCTTGATGGACAGGCACAATATTTAGATGTTTTGGGGCAAGATATTCCAACTGTTGAAATAAACATTATCAAAAAACAAAACAAGCAAGAGTTGTTACCTCCTCCTGAAATTTATAGTGTAAAAAACCATACTTTTTTTAATGACAAGCAAAACACTGCACAAAACGAAGCGTTTGTTGTTGCAAAAAAAATAGGAGAACTGATAGGCAAAAAAATTTATATTCCCTCAAAAAAATCCGAAAAAGAAGTCGAGTTTAAAGATATTACTATTTTGGTTAGCAATCGTGGGGCTTATTTTGATGATTTTTGTAACGTTTTGGTTGGTTTTGGTATTCCAATTTACGCAAACACAAAAAAATCTTTATACGATGAACCCGAAGTACAAATATTTGTCAACTTGTTAAAATTGTGCAAAAACTTTCAAAACGATAATGCTTTGGCGATTTGCCTGCATAGTGTCTTTGGCGGTTTGACATACAACGAATTGGCAAAAATTAGGTTATCAAGCAATAACAAAAAATATTTTTTTGAATGCGTAAATAACTATGATATTGAGGATGAAATCAAGTCAAAAATAACAAAATTTAAAAAATTGATTGACGAACTGATTTTTGATATAAATTATCAAGGTGCTTATTTTGCTTTAAACAAACTTATAAACAATTTTGACTATTTTACATTTCTTTTGACCAAAAACGATGGTAATGAAAAGGTGGCAAAACTAAAAAAATTTGTTTCTGACTTTTTGATAAATGAATATAACAATGATATTTGTGGCTTTTTAAGTTTCGTTGAAGAAAATGGAGAAAATATTAATGCACCAAACTTTGTTGATGGCGAAAATTGTGTAAATATTACCACAGTTCATTCAAGTAAGGGTTTGGAGTTTCCTATTGTTATTTTTGTAAATGCGGGCAGTGATTTTACAAAAACTCAGCCCAATTCAGAAATAACAATAAATCAAAAATATGGCATTGGTTTGAAATATTATGACCAAATAGAACGCACAAAAAGTATGTCGATAATGTTTGATGCATTAAAGCAAATAAACAAGTCAAAAGAATTTGCAGAAAAGATAAGATTGTTATATGTTGCACTTACAAGAGCAAAAAACCATTTGATAATTGTTGGAACAACCGAAACGCAGTTTGAAAAATTTGACAACGAATTTGAAATAAGCACCCAATCAACTTATCTTGATTTAATTGTAAAATCATTAGATGAAGAAGACATAAAAAATATAAATCAAAGCAAACAAATAACCAAAAAAGATTATACAATAAATATTTTTGACAACAATTTTTTGCCCGAAATATCTCAAAAAAGAAAATACCTTTTTGGCGAAGCCGATAAGGATTGTGTAAAAATATTTAACAATTACTTCAATTTTAAATATCCAAACAAAACGGAAATAGCCCTAAAAAATTCCGTTTCTTCCTTAACGCAAAAAGTTTATGAAACATATACAAGTCAAAACCACTTCCCAAAAACATTTAGTATAGCAGAGTCAATGCAAACAAATAATGTTGATGTTGGCATTTTGTATCACAAGGTATTAGAAATTGCAGATTTTAAAAAAATTACAAAACTGGACGATATCTCCACTTTATTAATCAATAATTTTGAAGAAAAAGAAATTATGTTATTAAACAAAGAAAAAATTTTTGATTGCATAACTTTGCTAAAAAAATTTAAATTTTACAAAATATTAAAAGAACAAAAGTTTATGATGTATGTTCCACACAATGAAATAATAAAAAATGGTGCAAATGACAAAATATTAATTCAAGGTATTATTGACCTAATTTTATTGGGAGATAAAAATATTTTAATAGATTATAAATATAGTTTAATTAATGAAGAAAATAAGTTGATAAATAAATACCAAACTCAATTAAAACTTTACAAAATGGCGGTAGAAAAAGTGTTGGACAAGCGGATTGATGAAGTTTATTTGTTGAATATATACACTCAAAAATTGATTAAATTAACAATTTAATTGAATATATTTACTATTTTTTTTGATAATTTATAAAATAAAAAAAATACTAATAAAATAGCAAAAAAATAGGAAAAAAACATTAGTTATTTTTAAAATAATGTGTTATAATAATTTTATTAAGCAGGATAAAGGAGAGTTTTTAAATGATTCTAAACGATATTCAAGCCTTTTTAAGTCAACTTTTCTCAGGATTAACGTGGGATTTTATATTTTTTGTAGGTATAGGCTTTGAAATACTAATGGCTGTATTTTTTATCATAAAGTCACGCTATGCTTATGAAATGAGAATGGTACGAAAATTGTTGCAGTTAAATGGTTGGTTAAACCGAAACCAGTTTATAGATTCTAATAATTTATTGGAATTTAACAATTTAATGAAAAAAACTCCAAAGTTGCTCCGTTATCATTGGCATCAATATATGCTATATAGAGAAAATGCTCCCAGTTTTTATATGAGTCCTTATAACTGTATCGACAAACCCTTAAAAACAAGTTCCTTTAAAGCAAACATTTTAAGTTTAATTTCAATAAGCAATGCACTTGCTTTGATTGTTTTGATGTTTGGTTTAACAGGTCTTGGCACTGCTGAATTAACTTTTACCTTTATATCAAAAGTTTTGGCAACCCCTCTTGTTATTATTTTGTTAAACACAATATTTGTTTTGGTATTAAGGGCGAGAGAAAATGTAAATTTAAGTGCTTTTTATCAGTATTTTTACTACTTTAACAGATTTATGGACAAAGCAGTTGCAACAATGCCAGAATATGTAGATTTTGAAGTTTTGTTTACAAAATCAGAAATAAGAAAAGGCATTCCAGTACTTAACGAATATCTTGAAAAAAGAGCAAGACAAGAACAAGAAGAACTTGAAAAAGCAAGACTTAATGCCGTTGAACACGAAAATTTTGATTTTAGTAATGTTGGACCAGATGGCACACTTGTGCTTGAAAGAGCAATGAAAGAAACTGAAACTTATATAAATGTAAGGCAAAGACTTTTGTCTGAAATTCAACAACTTGAAAGTGAAATTGAAAGTATAAAAAGAAACTATGAAAACACCCAAAAAGATTATCAAAAGAAAATGCAAGCCAGCAAGGAAAATATAGACAGACTTAGAAAACAGCAAGAAGAAACAACTAATCGTATTGAAAATAACTATATCAAAAAACAACAATCTGATGAAATAAAAAAACAAGAACAACTTGAAAAAGACCACGATGGCGCAACAATTAGATTTAATCAAGAAATGGAATCCCTTACCACCGAAATTGTTACCAGAAGAGCAGACTTGGAAGAAAAACGACAATATGTTGAACAAGCAATGAAAGCAGAATATCAAACATTTTCAACCAAAATGTATAAAAGTGTTGTTGCTTTAACCGAAGAAAGAAACCAAGAAGAAAAAGACACATTATTGGCAATGAAAGATGAAATATCAGAACAATTAGAAGAAGCGCATTTAAAAATATCTGAAAAAGAAAAAGAAAACGAAGATTTAAAAGCAATTTTAGAAAAACACAACATAGTTGTTGGTGAACATGGCGGATTTTTTAGCAAAAAACTTCAAGCAGAAACAAAAAGAGTTAGACGCGGGAAAAAGAAAAAAGGCGAAGAATATGATGATGATGGTTATATTTTAGAACCAACAACTGAAACGCAAGACAAAATTATACCCGAAACAAAAAACGCAAAATTCGAGCAAAAAGAAATTGTATATGACGAAAACGGCGGATATTTTGATGACAAAGGGAACTATTTTTACAAAAACGGTGCATATTATGATGCCGAAGGAATTTATCACGACGAATTTGGCGGTTGGTATGAACTAGATGGAAAAACTTATCACCCACCAAAAGAAACAATTGTTAAAGCAAAAGAACCGGTAGTTGAAATCCCAAAAATTGAAGAACCGATTGAACAAGCCAAACAAGAACAATTTATTGATGAAAGCAAGTTTGTGGAAACAAATGTTGACCAATCTAAAACAGCAACAACGCCCCAAGAACAACAACTTGATGAAAACGGTGCATATTATGATGATAAAGGCAACTATGTTTATCCAAACAAAGGTTATTATGACCCCGATGGCAATTTCCACGACCTAAAAGGTGGTTGGTACGAGGCTGATGGAACCACTTATCACGCACCACAACAAGAAACCGAAGTCACAATATTGGAAACCCCAACAAAAAGAAAGGCAGGCAGACCAAGAAAAGTTGTTTCAGAACAAGATGCACCAAAAGAGAAAAAACAAAGAGGCAGACCAAGAAAAACCGAAGAATCTGGAAGTGTTGAAAAGAAAACAAGTACAGGAAAACGCGGTAGACCTAAAAAAATAAAGGTTGAAACCGAAGAAAAAGCAACAAAAGGAAAGCGTGGCAGACCTGCAAAAACTACAAAGGTTGAAACCGAAGAAAAAACCGCAACTATCAAGCGTGGTAGGGGCAGACCCAAAAAAGAAGTTATTGATGAAATTCAAATATTAAACGAAAAAATTGAAAACGAAAATAGAAATCTTGAAGAACATCAAAAACAATTAAAAAATCAACTTAATGAAGCATTATCACAACTAAATGAAAACGATAATAACGAAAATGAATAAAAAAAGTGCAAATTTTTATCAATTTGCACTTTTTATTTGCTTAAGGCGGTTTGTTTGTTAACTATTGTACAAAGCCCATATTCCAATTTATATTTTTTCCCTGAAGGCATTTCAAAAAAAACAGGTTCAAGTTTGTCTCCAAAATATAAACAACATTGAATATTATCTCTTTGTTCTTTTAACATTATCATTTCTTTTTTTGTTAAAAATTTTATTACAGGGTTTCTTTCCAACTCGCCCTTTTGATTTTTTTTGTATGGCGTGCAAGCCAAATCAAACAAAATACCTTTTTCTTCGTTGTAAACAATATTATAATTATGTAATTGCTGGTTGTTGTTAATATTTAAAACACCTTCCATCAAATAACTTTCAATACCCATAAATTTGAACAAATTGTGAGCAATAATTGCTCTTTCGGAACACTCGGATATATCTCTTCCAAAAAAGTTTGAAATTGGGCATACATTATCTTTTTCAAATGTAAACTTTGAGCATCTATCAAAATTTTCCGCACGATTGGTTTGCCCAACCATTGAATATACCGTATCTCTTACGCAATCACAAATCAAGTCGAAATCCGCAATATTTTTGGTACTATTATTTTTGAGGTTTTTTGCCAATTGAAAATAAATATTTTTTTGGTCATCAAAAGATATATACCAAGAAGGATAATCACTTATTTGTATCAAATTTTGGGGAACTATAAAACTACCAAAACTATTTGTTTTGCTTTTATCATAATTGTATGAAAAAAATTGATTAGTGCAATTTTGTTGTAGTGTTTTTATTCTATTTGCAATTAAAACATCAATCTCTCTTTCATTTGATTGAATAATTAAATTTAATAAATTTTTATCCACAGCATTATTTTATATCAAATTACTTTTTTTGTCAACTTTTAATTTAATGCAGTAAAAAAATCCCAATTTTTTGGGATTTTTTCTATTCCAAACTATCCAAAGTTTTTCTTGCTATTGTCGCTTTTTTTTGGTTGTTTTTGTGATAAGGTTCTTTTGCAAGACTTGTGGTTTCGGTTATGCTGGCAACAAGACTTGTCAAGTCTGCAATATTGCTAGGAACTATCAATTTTGTGCTTTGTCCATCTGCAACAATTTTCAATGCTTCAAATGCTTTTAGGGTTAAGTAGGCTTGACTTGGATTTGCATCAACAATTTTTTTGATTGCTTCCGCCTCGCCTTCCGCTTCTGCAATAAATGAAATTTTTTTGGCTTCTGCTCGCAAAATTGCCGCTTCTTTTTCGCCTTCTGCTTTCAAAATGTTGCTCTTTTTATCGCCTTCTGCCAACAAAATCACTTCTCGCCTTTCTCTTTCTGCTCGCATTTGTTTTTCCATTGCTTCTCTAATAACTTTTGGCGGGTCAATGTTTTTTAATTCAACTCTATTTATTTTAATTCCCCAAGGGTCAGTCGCTTCATCAAGAATTAATCGCATTTTGCTGTTAACAATATCTCTGCTTGTTAAAGTTTCGTCAAGTTCAAG
The DNA here is from genome assembly GCA_028709705.1 of Clostridia bacterium. Taxonomy (GTDB): domain Bacteria; phylum Bacillota; class Clostridia; order Christensenellales; family UBA1242; genus UBA5489. The sequence goes on along the minus strand of JAQVWL010000005.1, from coordinate 45,941 downwards.
TTCGCCAACTATATTACGAAGAGTTGTTGCGGTTAAATTTTCAATGGCACTGATTGGTCTTTCAACTCCATAAGTGTAAAGTTTTGGGTCGGTTATTTGGTAATATACAACTGTGTCGATCTGCATTGTAACGTTATCTTTTGTGATGATTGGTTGCGGAGCAAAATCTGCAACTTTTTCTTTTAAAACTATTGGCATTTTCGATCTGTCAAAAATAGGCAAAATCAAATGAACACCTGTTTCAAGCGTTTTGTGATATTTACCAAGCCTTTCCACAACAACGGCGGTTGACTGATTTACAATTCTAACCGACAACGCAAATAATAACAATAATACGATACCTAATATAATAATTATATACATTTTTTATTCTCCTTTTTTTATAACAATTTTTTTAACTTTCAGTTTATTGCCGTTAACTTCAACGACTTCAACTTCTTCATTCTTCAAAATTTTTTTGTCAGCGTAAGCAGTCCACAAAACCCCATTAATTTTAATTGTGCCAAAATTTTCATTATCAATTTCTTCAACAATTTTACTTTTTTTGCCAATTAACATTTCTGCTTTTTGATCTTCGCTTTTGTTGTTAAGAAATTTTAAAGCAAATTTTCTCAAACCAATAATTGAGCCAACGGCAATTAAAACAGCAACAACAATTTGAACTTCAATTCCAATACCGCCAATAAGTGCCAAAACAAGTCCAACCAATGCACCCAAAGCAAGCCACACTGAAACTAGTTGCATAGTTGCAAATTCAACAACCAAAGAAACTGCTATAATAATTGTCCAAATCCAAATCTCCATAATCTCTCCTTTTTGTTAATATATGCTATCACAACGCCAAAAAATAGTCAAATAAATATGCTTTTTGTTGCAATTGGAATTTCAATTGCTTTTTTTGTGCGGTGTGATATAATTGGTTTATGAAAATTTGCAATTTGTCTTCTGGCAGTGATGGGAATTTAACATATATTGAAAGCACTTCGGCGAAATTACTGGTCGATATTGGTCTTTCTTGCAAAGAAACTGAAACAAGATTGAAACTTTTGGGCGTTGAGCCTTGCCAAATTGATGCTATTATGATAACGCACGAACATTATGACCATATCAAAGGTCTAGAAAATTTTGCAAAAAAGCACAAAACAGCAATTTTTGTGCATGAAGATGGATATATACCGCTTTTGAACAAGCTAAAATGCAATTTAAACATTCAATTGTTCAACGATTTTAATTTTGCAATAAAAGACATAACTGTGTCAACCGTTCCGCTTCCGCACGATGTAAAACGTTGCACTGGTTATACTTTTAAGGAATGTGAAAAAAAAATAAGTATTATTACAGATTTGGGACATACTAACTCTGAGATATTCCAAAATCTTGCAGGAAGCAGTTTAGTTTTTTTGGAAGCCAATCACGACAAAAAAATGTTGCTAGAAAATTCGCACTATCCCGCAACTTTAAAACAAAGAATTTTGGGAATGAGGGGGCATTTGTCTAATCAAGATTGTGCAGAGGCCATTGTCTGGCTTGCTCAAATGGGTTGCAAACAAATTGTTTTGTCGCATTTAAGCACTGAAAACAACACCCCTGAATTTGCATATCAATACATAAAAAACTATTTAAGCGAATGTGGTATAATAGAAGGCAAAAATATAAAAATAGATGTTGCAACAACAGTTCCAAGAGCAATTTTTAAACTTTAACCGCAAATTTGGAAATCTTACAGGAGATTTTTATGAAAAAATTTGTGGTTTTTTTATTTTTGATATGTATTTCTTTAAGTTTTTCAAGTTGTGGAAGTTTGGCACTTGATAACACTGTTGATATGACCCCAAGGCTTATATCTTCCACAACCACAATGTCATCTTCCGATGTTGTCAATGTGGTAAGAAGTGCCATAGTAGGTATTTCTGCCACTTTACCTTATGGAACTAGTTTGGGCAGTGGTGTGGCGGTTGCAGATGGCGGTTATATTTTAACAAATCAACACGTAATTGTTGGTGCAACAAAAATAAAAGTTTATTTTGCAGACAAAGATATTGGCAATGCTAGTTTGATATGGAGTGATTCAAGTTTGGACATTGCAATTATAAAATCAGAAAAAAATATACCATATCTTGCCACTTCCCCATTAAGCGAAGTTTCGGTCGGAGATGATGTTTTGGCAGTTGGAACGCCCATTTCATTGCAATTTCAACACACTGTAACAAAAGGTATTGTCAGTGCGTTAAACAGAACTTTGGAAATTCAAAGTATCAGTGGCTACACAACATATATGCAAAATTTGATTCAACACGATGCAAGTATCAATGCAGGGAACAGTGGCGGACCACTAATAAATTCAATGGGCAAAATTATTGGAATAAATTCCTTAAAAGCATCAGATGCAGAAGGTATTGGTTTTGCAATACCTATTGAAACAGCAACAACAATAACAGCAAGAATTATTCCCAACAACAATTTTCAGCAAGTAAATTTAGGCATTTTTGGTTGTGATGCCGAACTTGCAAGGTTTAAGGAGCAAACAGACCAAGAAAAAGGTGTTTATATTATTGATATACTAAAAGATTCACCAATATCAAGTGCAGAATTAAATATAGGAGATGTAATAACTGGCATAAATTCTAGTAAAATAACAAATATGCTAGATTTTAGAAAAGCAATTTATTCTTTAAATAAAGGTGACAAGGTCGACATTTCTTATGTTCAAAATGGCACGCAAAAAACAATAAGCATCGTTGCAAAATAAATTATAATGCAAAAGAAAGGATTGAAAGTAATATTAAATAAATAGAAAACCAATATAGTTTTATTTTTTGCAAAGTTTTTAACATAAATTTTATGCACAAAACACCAACAAAAAATGCAAATACAAACGAAACAAAAGTTTCAAAAACTGGTGTGTCAAAAAGTGGCATACCATTTTTTATGCAATCAAGAAGTTCATAGCACATTGAAGCCAAAATTATTGGAATGCTCATCAAAAACGAAAATTGGGTGGCATCTTCTCTTTTTGCTCCGCAAAAAAGCCCCGCACAAATTGTTGCACCTGACCTTGAAATCCCCGGCAAAACTGCAATACCTTGTGCAATACCCATAATTAACCCCGTTTTTGTTGTAAGATTTTTTGTTTTTTTTCTGCCAAAAAACTCAGCAATCAAAAGAAATGTTGCAGTTATTAAAAAGCAAATAGGTAGGTATAACCCCGTAAAAGCACTTTTAAAAAATTTTTCAAAAATCAAAACAATAACAATTGTTGGAATGGTTGCCAAATAAAGTTGCAAAGCGTTTTTGCAAAAAGGATTTTTTATCAAAAACCAAATTTGTTTTTTCAAAACAACTACTATAGCCAAAAGCGTGGCAAAATGCAATAACAAACTAAAAAAAATAAAATTGCATTCAACACCAAAAATATTATAAAACAAAACCAAATGCCCGCTAGATGAAACGGGTAAAAACTCAGTTGCTCCTTGCAAAATTCCATAAAATATGGCAATCCAAATTGTCATAATAATAAAATATTCTATTTGATTTTGTTTAATGCAAAATTATTATTTTCAACAATTTTTTTATTTTATTTGATAAATATTTTTTGTAATGTTATATTAGAAATATAAAGGAGTTAAATATGATATTCCAAAATTTAACATTGTTCCAAAATATTTTGTTTGTAATGGGTTGTTTGGGTATTGTCTTGATTATTGCCTATGCAATTTTTGCCTTGTCCGGCTTTCATAAACACAAAAAAATTGTCAACACTGATGACATAGACGACAACCAAGAAAATTTTGAAAGCGTAAATGGATTTTTGTTTAATGCTTTTACAATAAGGGGAAGTATATTTTGTTTTACAATTGCAACTTCGGTTGCTTTTATGCTTTCAATATACTTGCCAATTTGGCTTTCAATTTTTGTGGGGCTTTTCTTGGGTGCTATTGTTGCCATAATTGTTGCGTTTTTTGACCGAACACCACTTGGGCAAATTGGTGAACTTGGCGTTGTAAGTGTTAAAATACCCGCAAAAGCAGAAGGTTTTGGCAAAGTGATTTTGATTGAAGACAATTCAGAAATTGATGCAGAAGCGGTTGATAAGGCAATAAAAAAGGGCAAAAAGGTAATAATTGTTGAAAGGCAAGGAAATAGAGTTCTGGTAAAAAAATTTAAAAAGGTAAATGATGGAAGAAGAAAAATTTAAGTGCTATGATGACATAGTTTTACACGCATATATTTTTGAACCTTCAACAAAACCAAAGGGCGTTGTGCAGTTTGTTCACGGAATGCAAGAATATTGCAAACCTTATTTTCAATTTGCTGAATTTTTAAACAAAAAAGGTTTCGTTGTTTATATGGTGGACCAAAGAGCGCACGGGAAAACTTGCAAAAAAATATCCGAAATTGGCAAAGCGGACGGCGATATTTTTGGCAAAAGTGTTTATGACCAACTTTGCATAAGCAGTATGCTAAAATCTAAATACAATCTACCTATTTATATGATAGGTCATTCTTATGGTTCGTTCATTGCACAAGCATATATGCCCAAAAACAAAAACATTAGCAAATTTGTTTTGCTTGGAAGCGCTTATATGAAACAACCAAAAGTTTGGTACGGCGAAAAACTTGTAAAATTTGCTAGCAAATTTAAAAACAAAGAAAAATGTGCTAGATATATAGAAAGAAAAGTGTTTGGAAAGTATAATAAAAACTATACAAAAAACAGTTGGATAACAAGCGATGAAGAGCAAGAAAATTTTTTAAGAAGTGATAGATTATGTCGAATACCTTTTTCTACTGCGTTTTATGAAAGTTTGTTCACAAATCTTTATTCGCTTTACAAAGATATTGGCAAAATTGACAAGGCTATTCCAATTGCAATTTTCAGCGGTAGTGATGACCCAATAGGAAGTTTTGGCAAAAGTGTTTTCAAACTTTATTCAGTTTACAAAAATGCGGGACTAAATGCAAAAATGACTATATATTCCGAGGCAAGACACAGTTTGCTTCACGAAAAAAACAGAGTAGAAGTTTATAATGATATATTCAATTTTCTTGCAAAAAAATAATTTTTGTATATACTTAAATAGTGGAAAATTTGTTTTTGTTTATAAGTGAAAATATTATAGTTATATTAGTTGGCTTGTTTGTCATTTTTGTTTTGTTGGGTATAACATTGGCAAATTATGCGTTTGACAGTTATATTGCGGGTTATGAAAAAATGAAAAATATAGGAACGACTTATGATGGCAATGCGTTAAGTTTGGGAAATTTTATCAGTGCAAAAAACTTTAACAATATGGTCAAAACGGAAGTTCAATCAGAAGATGAAATAAAATCAAATGGTGCATACTCGCCTTCGCAGTTCAAAGTGTCTTTGACAAGTGATATTGCCTTTGGAAACAACATTGCTTCACTTGCCATAGTGGCTCACGAGTTTGGGCATGCAGTGCAACATTTTAAAAACACAAAAATTTTGGTCAAAAATTATAACTTGTCAAAATTTGTTAAGTTTTTGGGTTTGTTAATTTATCCATTGTTTTTTATATCAATATATTTTTTGCTAACCGAACAAATCGTTTTCGCAATTTTGGGCTTTGGTTTAATTTTAGTTTCGTTTGTTATAGCACTTATTTTAAAATTTCAAACCATAAAATTGGAAAAAGATGCTTCAAATATTGCCCTAAAACTGTTAAATGACTTGCAAATTTTAAGTCCAAATGAGTTATTTCTTGCCAAAAAGTTTTTAAACCTTGCAAAAAAAACTTACACAGCAGATTTTTTTAGAGCAATATTTGCTTGGACAGGTCTTACTCGCAAAACAAAAATATTTTAACAAATAGATAATTTGTTTGCAAAAATAATATAAATACATATACTATAAAATAAAAAAAGGAAAAAAAATGTTTTATTTAACTTATTATATAATGGGAATTTTAGTTTTACCGGGGCTTATTTATGCAATTATTGTTCAAGCAAAAGTGCATAATGCCTTTAATACTTATAAAACCGTTCACAGTTCAAAAGGTTATACAGCAAAAGATGCTTGCAAAATAATTTTGACAAGAGCGGGCATAACAGATGTTGAAATAAAAGCAATAAGCGGAAACTTGACTGACAATTATAACCCCAAAACAAAAACTTTAAGTTTGTCTGAAAGTGTTTACAATTCAACTTCTATTAGCGCATTAGGTGTTGCCGCACACGAAGCAGGTCACGCAATACAACACGCAGATGGCTATGCTTTTTTAAAAATTCGAAGCAGTTTGGTTGTTGTTAGCAATATTTGCTCAACTCTTTTGTGGCCACTTATTATTATTGGAATGATATTTTCTTTTGGCGCATACACAAGTTTGGGCGATGTTTTTCTTTGGGCTGGCGTAATATTTTTTGGCGTGTCAGTAGTTTTATCGCTTGTCACATTGCCTGTTGAATTTAATGCTTCAAGCAGAGCATTAACTTGCCTAGTGGATAGCGGAGCATTAGATACCACCGAAGTTAAGGGCGCAAAAGTTGTTCTTAATGCCGCCGCACAAACCTATGTCGCAAGCCTTGTTGTTTCAATATTATATTTTATTCGCTTTATCGCTTCCATTTTAATCTACCGAGAGTAAATTTGTTTCAATTATTATGCTTTCTGTTTGACAAAAACATTGGTTAAATGTAAAATATAACAAATGAAATTTTTAAAGCAATTTTTTTCTTCGTTGCTTGCGACTTCAACAATAGTGGCATTGGTTTTTTTATTGTTGCTATGTGGAGTTATTCCTTACGATAGCACAATTTTTGTCAAGTTTTTAATTGGGGCGGGTTTGTTGTCTTTGGGGCAAGCAATTTTTTTGGTATCTGTTGACCAAAGTGTTATAAAAATGGGCGAGTCAATAGGATCTAGTCTTATGAAAATAAAAAAAGTTTGGATAATAATACTTTTTGGCTTTTTGTTTGGTATGGTTTCAACAATTGCTGAACCCGATGTTCAAGTTTTGGTGGGGCAATTAACGGGCATAAGTTCTTTTTTTACAACATTTATGCTACTTTCTTTGATTGGTATTGGTTGCGGGCTTTTGGTTAGCTTTGCGATATTTAGAATTTTAAAAAACATTTCATTAAGATGGGTCTTGATTGTTCTTTATGCAATTATTTTTGTTCTTGCAATGTTTTGCCCAGAATCATATTTGGGATTTTCTTTTGATGCGGGCGGAGTTGCAACGGGTTCAATAACCGTGCCTTTTATACTTGCACTTGTTATAGGAATTTGTGCAATAAAAGGCAAAAACAGCAAAAAAGATAGTTTTGGTGCAGTTGCTATTGCTTCAACGGGTCCAATAATTGCGGTTTTGCTTTTGGGCGTGCTTTTTGGCGAACCCGCTAACACAATTTCTAGTGGCGAACTTACAACAAGTTTTGTTGGCATTTTTAAAAACGAATTTTTAGATGTTTGTCTTGCAATTTCACCTTTGATTATTACTTTTATAATCACACAATTTTCTATGCTAAAATTGCCATTAAAACAAGCAATAAAAATTGTTGTTGGACTTGTCACTGCCGGGCTTGGTCTTATATTTTTCTTAACGGGTATTTATTTTGGATTTTCTGAAATGGGAACTTTTATTGGTCAAAATATTGCAAGCGGAATAAATCTTTGGATAATTTTTGTTTTTGGACTTTTGATTGGTATGGTAATTGTTTATACAGACCCAGCAACAGTTGTACTTGTTCAACAAATAGAAAAAGTTACCTCAGGTTTTTTGAAAAAGAAATTAGTTTTTATTACAATTGGAATCGGCGTTTCTTTGGCAATCCTTATAACTTTTTTCCACATAGTATTTAAAATAAGTTTGTGGTATATTTTTGCACCGCTTTATGCTTTGATGTTGATACTAAACTTTTTTATACCCAAAATTTTTACTGCTATAGCGTTTGACAGCGGAGGTATAGCATCAGGAACAATGACTGTTGCTTTTATTTTACCAATTTGTATGGGAATGTGTACTGCACTTGGAAATGACATACTTTTGTATGGTTTTGGTTTAGCGGGCTTGGTTGCGACCTTACCAATATTAACAATTCAGATACTTGGTTTAATATATAATTTAAAAAAGAAGCAAATTTTAAAAAAGGAGGAAAACGAAATTGAATAATAATTTTGAGTTTTTGATTACAACAGAAACTATTGCCGAAAAAATTTTTGATTTGCTTAAAAGTTTGGAAATAAATTTTATGGTTTTTCCAAACTGTAAAGGCTACACAACCAATACAAATTTTTTAGATTTCATTGGTTTTGCAGAAAATAAAAGGGTTGCCATAATTTTTCAAACTAGCGAAGAAAACAGACGAGTTATTTTAAAAAATATATTAGCAAATTACAACAAACCAAACAATGGAATAATGTTCACGATTTTAGGAGATGATGAAATGGAAACAGAAAACAAAATGTTTGTGGCAATAATAAATGCCGGTCAGGGCGAAAAAGTTGCCGATATCATAAGAAAAGAATGTCAATCTGGTGTGACAATTTTTGATGCAAGAGGTGGCGGTGCAGACTTTAACGAATTTATGGGAATGCAAATAAACAGCAACAAAGAAATTGTTTTTTCGGTTATGAGAAATGAATTTATTGCCAAAATAAAAAAGGTACTTAAAGACCAATTTAATGATGCTAATACAGATTTGGTTACCTTTGCGATTAATGTAAACGATTTTAACAAATTGCATAACTAAATAAAAAAATCCCAAAAAGGATTTTTTTATTATAATTTGTTTTGCAATATTTGCAGTCTGCTTTTTGTTTTTTCTTCGCCCAAAACTTGACAAATTGAATACAAGTCGGGCGAATTTTTCTTGCCTGTTATAGCAATTCTTATATATTCGCAAACTAATGCCACATTACCTTTAAAGTTTTGCGGGTTTTGCTTAAAAAGTTTGTTGTCAATTGCATAACCAAGTTTTGCAGACATTTCTTTTATACGGTCAAACCATTGCTCTTTGGTGTCGTTGTGGTTATAAATATTACAATATTCTTTCAAAACTTCTTTCAAATCTGTTTGATTTGTTTTTTCCAATTCATATTTTTTTTCAAAAAATTCTTCAAACATATAACCCCAAACAATTTTCACATCTTCAAATTTTGCAATATCTTTTCGGGGGTTTGCAGTTTCTCTGTCGATATTAAAAACTTCAAAGCAATACATAAAATTTTTTAACAAAATCTCATAAAATTTTTTGTCAAATGTTTTTGCCCAAAGCAAAACATTTTCAAACACTTCTTTGGCAGACATTTTTGAAATTATTGTTTTTGATATGTCATTAAGTTTGGCAAAATCAAACATTGGGTTCGATGGGGTTATTTTTTTTGCAGAAAAATTAAATTCACTTAGACGAGCATTTGGATTAGTTTTTCGCCAAATTTCAAAATTGCTGTTCGCCAAATTTAAAAGATATTCCAAAATTGCACTTGTGGGATAACCCGCTTGTACAAAAAATCTCATATCCGCTTCTTTGTCTTTTCTTTTGGAAATTTTTCTTTTGTTTCCGTTTTCGTCAAGTTTGCAAATAACGGGGTTGTGTGCGTATTTTACTTTTTCAAAACCAAGTGCATCAAAAAGTTCCAAGTGTGCAGAAACTGATGGATACCATTCTTCGCCTCTAACTACCAAAGTTGTTCTCATCAAATGGTCATCAACTGCGTGTGCAAAAGCATAAACGGGTAAACCGTTGCTTTTTATCAAAATTATATCTTTTTGATTTTCTCTAATTTCTCTTTCGCCTTTAACTTCATCAACAAACTTTAAAGTTTTTTCTGCATTGCCAAGCGATTTCAATCTTAATGCAAAAGGTTTGTTTTGTTTCAAATTTTCTTCAATTTCTTCAAAACTCAAAGTTCTACAAACATCTTTTTCTTCCAAAAATTCATTTTCTTCTAATTGTTCACTTCTTTTTTCCAAAATTTCTGCAAAATTTTCAGGTTTTTCACAAAAACAAGGATAAGCCCTGTCTTTTTCAACCAAATATTTGGCAAAAGAATAATATATTTCTTTTCTTTGACTTTGCGTATAAGGTCCATAATTTCCCTTTTCTGTTCCACCTTGTAAAACACCTTCATCATAAAAAATATCAAACAAATTCAATGTTTGAATTGCAACATCAATTGAGTCTGAAACTTCTCTTTTTTTGTCTGTGTCTTCAACTCTAAAATAAAAAACTCCATTTGTGCTTCTGGCAATAAACATATCACACAAGCTTTGAAAAAAATGCCCAATATGCAAATAACCAGTTGGACTTGGTGCAAATCTTGTAACTTCTGCACCTTTGGGAAGATTTCTTTTTGGATATTTGTTTTCCCAAAACTCTGTTGGTTTCGCGTTTGGGTATAATAAATTTGCTAATTTTTTGTTGTCCATTTCATTTCCTTTTAATTAAACAATTGTTTGGTATGGTTGATAAACAAAGTAGCATTTTCATTTACAAAACTGTTTATTTTGTTTAAATAAACTTGTTGCAATTCATTGGGGTTTGAGTTATTTGCGTTTAAGTCAATATTTGCAAGTGCGGTTAAAAATATATTTTTTTCGCCTTCAAAACTTGAATACATAGTTAGCCAATTTGCATAATTTGCACCCAAGCATTGACTGCTTTCAAGTTTTGCTTTAAGTTCCAAAATACTACCAAAAAAATTATTTTCTTGCGCGCAATCGCCACCAAACTCTGCAAAACCGTATTTGATATATGTGTCTATCAAGTCTGTAAAAACAACACTAACAGAATTAAAAATGGTGTTTGAATTTGCAATATCTGCGTCAACAATTCCGCCATACAAGGTCGCATATGCAGTTGTAAAATCTATGTTAAAAGTATTTGCTTTTTTTATCAAATTATAAAAAGAAACTTTAAAACTTTTCAATTTGGATAATGCTATAACATCATTATAGTTTCGGCTATTTGTGTCAACCAAAAATTTTTGCTTGATAGTTTTAAAATTTTCAATTTCTTTAATCAAATTGCTTAAAGAGTTTTCTATTTTCAAACACAAACTTGTTGCTTTGTTTTGATTTTGTATGGGTGTTATTGCAAAACTGCCTATATGCTTTTGGGCGTTTACAAAGCAAGTGCCCAAAATATTTTCATAATATATTAAGTCATAAAACTTGCTATCTATTTCATCTCTTTTGTTTTCAAGTTCACTAGAAAAAGTTATATTTCCTTCAATAAATTCGTCATAGTTCGTAGTTTCACCATTCAAAAAAGCACTTACAGTTGCATTAGTTTTTACCCAAATTGTGCTGTCGTTATCGCAAGCATAAAAAAATGGAATACACAGAACTATTAACATTAACAAAAATATACTTTTTTTCATTTTTTTCCTTTTGTGGTTATGCAATTGCATTAAACGTAGAAACTACATTGCTAACAGTGACTGAATTGTCGAAATAATATTTATAATAATTGGAATCAGACATTGAAGTTATTGTGTTTAATAAATTTTGTGTTGTAGTCGTAGAAATGTTTTCTTGAACTAAAAGTCTTTGAATGCAATCATTAAAGTTTGAGTTAACGGAAATTGTCAAGGCGTTAACTTCCATACAACTTGTGGCACTTTTTTCAATTATTTGTGCTGTTGCGTTATAAAAATTTGCAAATGCCAAAGTAAGATTTTCAAGTTGGTTTATAAATATATTTGCAATTTGGTTGTTGGTGGTCGGATTTTTTTCTGTTTCAGGTTTTAAGTATACCGCCAAAGTTGTTTTGCAATAATTTTGTATGCTTTGTATTTGGTTCAAAAGCACATTTTTTGCGTTGTTTTGAAGATTAACATTTCTATTATATTCAGCATTGTGAGAAACAAAAGCAAGCGATTTTTTGACAAAAGTGTTAGACATAAACAATGATGCTCTTATTTGATTATCTGCGGTTATTCTTTGTGTATTTGTGGTTGTCAAACCATTCAAATTACAAACATAAATTATATAATTTTCTATTGAGTTGTTGCTACTGTCAGTTGAATTGTAGTTTTCATTTATTGAATTTATATTATTAAATGCAAGGAAATAATCTGTTCTTGGAATAACAAAAAATAACACAACAGCAACAACTGCCAAAAACAATGTCAACCAAATTGCATAAGTTCTTGAATTGCTTTCCTTTTTCATAAACCACCTTTTTGTTTTTTAACATAATATCACATAATGCCAAAAAAATAAATACTTTTGCATAAATATTTACAAATAAACTTGTTTGTGTTATACTGAACCAAGCAAATGCTTGGAGGTTTTATATGGAAAACGCTGAAACAAAATCAGACCAAGAAATTTTGAATGAATTTGCAACAAAATATTTGAAAGATACAAAAAAATATGAAGCATGTGAAAATTCACTTGTTGGAAATTTTAATGAAAAAAACGAATACATTATTTTAGATATAATAATAAAAGAACTAATAAATTTGCAAAAGTTGATAGAGTTTAAAGATGACAGTCAATACAAAGCGACTGCTGTCGTCAACAAAGTCAAACTTAATTTTGTTGTAACAATAGAAGATTTGCCAGAAAACAAAAAAATGGCAACCTTAAAATTGATAGAAGATTTTGTAGTTGCAAAAATTTATAAAAGTTCAATAACAACCCAACTTGCAAAATTAACAGAAAATAATACTGACAATTTCTTGTTTAATGTAAAAAAAGCCTTTCACTTGGTTTCCAAAGAAGAATTGAATGGAAAGATTGACCTAAAAAATTATGTTGGTCCTCCGATAGAATTGTTTACTGAATTGAAAAAGAAGCAAGACATTTGGTCTATTTTTTGCAAAGAAAATGAAGATATTGAAAACAAATATTTAAGTGCCATTTTCAAGTTTTTAAAAACTGCCAAAAACGGGAATGAAGTTGTAAAAAAATTTGTCAATTTGGTTAGAACAAATCAACTTGACAAAAATGCACAAAACAAATTTTTGGTTTTTAGGCAAATTTTGGATAAAATCGTTGATGAAGAAATTTTGCAGAGTAAATTTGATATAGAAGAAAATAAAAAAATCAAAGAAGCCCGCACAACTCTTTTGGAAGACTTGAAAACTATTGAAAAACACCTAAAACAAGAAAAAGAAGGCATTTTGGGTACAAATAATTTAAAACCAAAAAGCCCTTCAAAACCTAGCGTAAAAGCAAAAACCGAAAGTCCTGGTGGAAGCGGTGGTGGAAGTAAAGGCGGTGGTGGCGGAGGCAGTAAGGGTGGAGGCGATAGCAAAAAAGAAGATACCAAAGCCAAAGGCAACACTAGTTCTTTGTTTGGCGAAAAATTTTTTGAAGGTTTAAGAGAAAAAAAGCCAGTTCCAGAAAAGGCGGAAGGCGAAAAACCCCAAGAGAAAACTCCACAAAAAAAAGTTAAACCGCAAGCAAAGCAAAAACAAGAAGAAAAAGTTAATCAAAAAGATTTTTACAAATCAATAGAAAGTCAATTTGTTGAAATGAGAGAACTTTTGGGAGATATTAGAAAAGAAGAAGTATTGAAGGCGGAAACAAATACAAATACAACAGTCGTAAAAACAGAAATAATAGAATTAAAGGAAGAAACGCCAGAAGCAAATAGTACACTAGTTGTTGAAAGGATTGATGAAAAAAATCAAGGAGCGCCAAAAAGATTTGAAGAACTGAAAAAATTGTTTGAAAATGAAATGGATAAAACCCAATAAAATTTTTTTTAAAAAATTGACTCTTTACAAAAAAAAATAATTGTGATATAATTATAAAAAAAATAAGGAGAAAAGATATGGTAATAAAACCTTATGCACCCAAAATTGATTTTAATTTAACAAATTCTGTTAAGGAAATAAATTTCCCCAAAAACTTAAAAACAGACACAGAAAAACAAGATTATTGTGAAAAATTGTTTTGCGACAATACAAGCATTCTTATTTTTGCAATCAAAAAAAAGAAAAAACTTGACACACAATATTTGTTGTCATATTTGTTAGGAAAAGTTTATGGACCATCAGAAAAGTATGAAGAAGAACAAATAAATCGTATTATTGACAAGTTGAGCAGTTGGGAAAAACTTCCAGAATCAACACAAAAAAGTATTCTTGCGTGGTCAGAATTTTTTGTCAGCGAAAAAGGAGAAATGATTTTAAGAGAAGGTCCACTTTGGGGTTTTCAACCTAATATTCCCGACCTTATTGACAACACACTATCAATACCTGATTTAAAATTTGACAAAGAAAACCCATATTATGTTGATTTTATCAAATTATATAAATATATTGAAAACAAAAAATTGATGAAAAAAGATATGGCAAAACAATAAAGGAACAAAACTAGTTTTTTTAAACTAGTTTTGTTTATTGGTGTTATATTTTAAAAAAAGCGGTTGCAACATGGGTTTCCGCAAGGATTACAGCAGGGATTTGTGCAACATTGGTTAGGACACCCACAATTTTGGTTAGAAAGCGCTAAAAGTAAAAGTAGTAAGTAGTTAGAGTTGGTTGAAAGTTCCGTTCCTGTGCTTTGTGCAAAAATAGAAAGCAGTAAAACCAATAAAATATCTTGTGAAAAATTCATAAATATCCTCCTTAAAGTTCAATTTTTGACTTTTTTTTGCAAATTTTCTTAAAACTTGTGTTATGCAAACATTGACAAAAATATTTTTTTTATGTACTTTTTTTATATATGAGAAAAAATAAATAAATGTTAATTTGCAAGGAGTTTGAATATGAAAAACAATTTTTTGGTGTTAAGCGAAAGAAACAAAAATGAAATTTTGGAATATATGCCAGAAAAAAACTCTATGCTTAAAATGGCGTGCTTTTTTCAAAATTTTTCAGATTATACACGGCTTAGAATTTTGACTTGCCTTTGTATGTGCAATATGTGCGTGAATGACATTTCCAAACTGCTTGGCATAAATCAAACAACAGTTAGCCACCAACTGCAACTTTTGCGAAGTGAAAAAATAGTTGCCTTTAAAAGAGTTGGCAAACTGATAATTTATTCACTTGAAAAAAAGTCGGTCAATGATATTATGTTGTCTGTTGTTAATTGTATGTGATATCATTTTTTTATAAAATCAAGTTTTGTTTTTATTCGGCTTAAAGCATTGTCTACGCTTTTAAAATCTTTTTTTAGTGTTTGTGCAATTTGTTCGCATTTATAACCTTTCAAATATTGTTTCAAAACTTCAAACTCATAACTTGAAAGCACATTTTTTATTTTTTGAATTGTTTCTTTGTATTCTTCTTTTTCAATAAGTTTGTTTTCTGGTGTTGGTTCGCTTGATGGCAAATATAAAAAAGTTTCTGTGTCGCCCAAATCTTCGCCGTTTCGCAAAACAAGTCCACTTTGAGAATTTAAAGACAAAGCATTATTCAAAATCAAGTTTTTTTGCCTGTTGGCAATCTTAATGGCACTTTGAATTTGCCTTTGCACGCAAAGATAAGCAAAGGTTTTAAAAGAATTGTTTGCGGTTGGTTTATAACCCATACACGCCTTATAAAGCCCAATCATACCCTCTTGCGCCAAATCTTCTTGCTCTGCACCAATCAAATAATATCTGCGGGCAACACTGTTAACCAAAGTTTTGTATTTTGACAAAATATAATCAACAACTGCTTCATTGCCGTTTTTAAAATCTTTCATCAATTCTTCATCAGTTAACTGCTGTTGCATTAATTTCCCCTTTGTCTTAAAATTTCATAAACCGCAATACCCGTTGCAACACTTGCGTTAAGCGAATTTATTTGCCCTTTCATTGGCAAAGTGATGATATTGTCGCAATTTTTTCTTACCAAATCTTTTAAACCGTTTCCTTCGCTACCAATTACAATAGCGATTGGGCCTGTCAAATTAGATTTAAAAATTCCAGCCCCGCCAAGTTCCAAGCCGAATACCCATAAACCTTGTTTTTTTAGATATTCAATTTCTTTTGAAAGATTTACAACTCTTGCAATAAGCATATTAGATAAAGCACCGGCACTTGTTTTAAAAACAGTTTCATTTACTGCACACGCCCTATCCTTTTGCAAAATTATTCCGTGAACTCCGCTTGCTTCTGCTGTTCTAATAATTGCTCCCAAATTGTGCGGATCCATAATTCCGTCCAATATCAAAACAAAAGGCAATTCTTCTTTTTTTGTTGCTTTGTTTAAAATATCACTTGTTTTGCAATATTCAAATTCAGTTGTTTCGGCAACAAAGCCTTGGTGTTTTGGCGTTTGGCATTTTTGAAACAAAATATTTTTTTGTTCAAAAGATATTTTTATTTTATTTTGTTTAGCCAAGTTTAAAATTGCTTGACCCGTTTCATCTTTGACACCATTTTCAACATATAATTTGTTGATTGTCAAATTGCTTAAAATTGCTTCTTTGATTGCATTTTTGCCATATATAATCATATATTTTCCTTTTTTATAACTCTAAAATCTTGGTTGTTTAGTTTAAATTCCATAAACAAATCTAGCAAATCTTTCAATCTATTTTCTTCATCATTTGCCCATAAATAACCGACCAATGCTTCAAAACAAGTCGCTTTTTTGTATTGTTCAATGTCTGAACTTTTTGGTGGATTATGATTTTTTTGATTTCTTGTTCTTCTTACAATTTCGCTTTCTTCTTTATCCAAAATTGGTGTCAAAAAATCCAACGCTTCACTTTGACCCTTTGCACTGCAAAATTTTGTGCTTGTGTTGTGCAATTTTTTTGCCGTTTCTATCATTGTTGTTTGCAATAAATATTGTCTGATAAAAAGTGTGTGTATTGCATCACCAATATAAGCAAGTGTTAAAGGTGATGTTTCTGTTAAATTTATTTTTTTGAAAGGCATCAAAAAATTTTTATTCATTTTTATTCCTTAAAACTTTTATCAAATTTTCAAGTTTGTCTTCAACAACAAAACCTGTTTCCATATCTTTTAAACCAAATGTTTTGTTTTTGATTTCTTCTTCCCCAACAACAATTATGTAAGGCACTTTTTTCCTATTAGCATAATTGAGTTTGCTTTTAAATGATTTATCAAAATATAAGACATCGCAATTAATTTTATTTTCTTTAAGTGTTTTTGAAATATCAAAACAAAAATTGGTTGTGTTTCCAAGTGGAATAATTGTAACTTGTGATTTTGTGTTTGTTTTGTATTGCAACAAATTGTTTTTGTCAAGAATATCGAAAAGTCTACTCAAACCAATGCTAACGCCAACGCCAGCCAATTTTTTGTTTGAATAATTTTCTGCCAAATTGTCATATCTTCCGCCAGCACTAACTGATATTGGTTCGCCCAACCCTAGCAAATTTGCTTCAAAAATTGTTCCGGTATAATAATCTAACCCTCTTATTACTTTTAAATCCAAAACAACTTCATTTTTTGGTTTTAAAATTTTTAAAATTTCAAAAAGTTGTTTAATTTCTGCAACACCTTGATTAAACTCTGTATTATTTATTTTTACTTTTTCCAATTTTTCTACTGTGTTAACAGCAGTTAATTGCAAAATTTCTTTTGCTTTGTCTGTTATTTTTAACAATTCTTCCAAAGTTTTTTCTGTGCCAATTTTGTCTTGTTTATCCAAAATATTTAAAATTTCAGTTGTTTGTTCTTTCAAACAAAAAAAATCTAACATTCCGCCAAGCAGTTTGCGATTGCTAATTCTTATTTTGATAAAATAGTCTAAAGTTTCAAAAACTTGACTTAACACACTAACACATTCGGCATCTGCACAAATAGAAAGTTCGCCTTCGTCAATTATGTCCATATCACATTGGAAAAACTCCCTCAATCTACCTTTTTGTGCTCTTTCGCCCCTAAAAACCTTGCCTATTTGGTATCTTTTAAAAGGAAAAATCAACTGATTTTCAAATTTTGCAGAATATTTTGCAAATGGAACAGTAAGGTCAAACCTCATACAAATATCGTTTTCACCTTTTGTAAATCTATAAATTTGTTTTTCAGTTTCTCCGCCCGCTTTGGCAAGCAAAACTTCGCTATATTCTAAAATTGGCGTATCCATAGGGGACAAACCATTTAGTTCAAAAACTGATTTTATTTTTTCTTTCATATTGTCAAAAACAATTTGTTTTCTAGGCTCCAATTCCAAAAAGCCAGCAAGAGTTTTTGCCTTTGTTTTTTGCATAAAATTTTCCTTTATAATAAATAATAGTGTCTAAAAACCAAAAAGTCAATTGATTATTTAGTAGTTTTTGATGTTATCCACATTTCCACACTTGCATATTCATACATTTACATCTATAATTATAAAATTTATAGCATTTTGTACAAAAGTTAATAATTTACAAGAGTTATAAGTCTAGTTATCCACATTTCCACAATCAAATATTATGAAACGATGATTTTTGTGGCAATGGTAGCACCCTTATCAAGTTTCACACTATCAGCAATTTCAACACCAGCAATTAC
This sequence comes from Clostridia bacterium, assembly GCA_028709705.1. GTDB lineage: Bacteria > Bacillota > Clostridia > Christensenellales > UBA1242 > UBA5489. Next base: position 27,563 of record JAQVWL010000005.1, on the reverse strand, counting down.
ATAGACAACATTGCCACTAGCAAGCACAGGTATTGTTGACCTCAAGCGGTTAGGGACTTTTTTGTCTATCATATAACTTTTCAATTTTTTTGTTCCGCCACCAAATTTTTCAAAGATATCTCCATTTTGCCTAAAACGCCAAATAGCATCTTTGGGCAATTTTTTTGCGTCTAAAAGCAATTCACCTTTGTTTAGATTAAAATCTTTGACTCTTTTTACGGTTATTTTTCCAAAATTTTCCACTTCAAAAGTTCCAGACCCAAAAGGTTCTTCAAGCACTATTTCTTTTTTTGCCTTGTTGACAAAAGTAACATAATCATATTCTTTGTAAATTGTAACAAAAAGTGGCAATTTGATTTTTTTACCATTTTCTCCGTTAAAGGCAAGGTCCTTTATCATTTCAATATGCACTCTTTCCAAATCTTTTTTTACTCCCAATTTTTTTAAGGTGTCAAAAATAATCCTTGAAACTATTGCATTGTGATAAAGAAAATAAGAGTTTGGTATTTTGGCGGTTTTGTCACCAAAAATAATAGCATCAGTAAAAACTTGATTGTTTATATAATTGTTGTCATCGGCACATTGTTTTCCAAAATTTACAATATTTTGTGTTGCACCAGTCCATTTTTCTTCTATCAAAGGAAAAATTATATTGCGAATATAATTTCTTGAATATGTGCTATCTTTGTTGGTTTCATCTTCAACAAAAGGTATGTCGTTTAAAAAAATATAATCTAAAATTGCTTTTTTTGAAGTGTTAAGCATTGGGCGAATATATATTTCATCTCTTACAACATTCATACCGCTTGCACCTTCAAGGCCCGTTCCCCTAAACAAGTTTAAAAGTATTGTTTCTGCTTGGTCTTTCATATTATGTGCAATGGCAATTTTGTCAACTGCATCTTTTTTTACAAGTGCATCAAAAACACCATATCTTGCATCACGAGCAACGGTTTCAACAGATTGCTTTCTTTGCAGAACAAGTTTTGGAACATCTACTTTGAATTTGTAAACTCTTATATTATTTTTTCTGCAAAACTTTACAACAAATTCAGCATCTTCTGCACTTACTTCTCTAATGCAATGGTCAACGTGAACTGCAACAACTTCAAATTCAATTTCTTTTGAAATAGAATTAAGATAGTGAAGCAATGCCATTGAATCACTGCCACCACTTACTGCAACACCTATTACATCGCCAGCGGATATCAATTTATTTGTTGTTATTGTTTTTAATATGTTTTCCATCTAAAAAGTCCTTAATTTTTATTTTAGTTTATTATATATTAAAATTATAAATATTACAAGAACAATTTTTTAATTAAAAACTATTGCAAAAAATTATATAAAATACAATTTATTTATATATTTGACATTTTGTCAATGTTTTTATATAATAATTTCATAAATTTTTTAGTGTTTTAGGGAGCAAAAATGTTAGATAAATATAATTTTAAAGAAAGCGAAAGCAAATGGCAGGAATTTTGGCAAAAAAACAAAATTTACAAATATGATTTTTTATCATCAAAACCAACTTTTTCAATAGACACTCCACCACCAACAGTAAGTGGAAGTATTCATATTGGACATATTTTTTCTTACACTCAGGCAGAGTTTGTTGCAAGATATAAAAGAATGACAGGCTTCAATGTTTTTTATCCATTTGGTTTTGACAACAATGGATTGCCAACAGAAAGATTGGTAGAAAAAGACAAAAAAATAAAAGCTCATCAATTATCAAGAGAAGAATTTAGAGATATTTGTATGGAAGTGGCGGAAAGTTATCAGCAAGATTTTAAAAATATTTTTGTCAAAGCGGGGAGCAGTGCGGATTGGGATTTGCTTTATTCAACTGTAAATCCCGAAGTGCAAAAAACAAGCCAAAAATCATTTTTGGAACTTGCCCAAAATGGTTGTGCCTATTATGGCGAAAAACCTGCAATATGGTGCCCAGAATGCAGAATTTCAATAGCACAAGCCGAACTTGAAAGCAAAGAAATACCTTCAATTTTCAATTATTTAAAATTTGCATTTGCAGATGGCAATGGTGCGTTGGAAATAGCGACCACAAGACCAGAACTTTTGTCCGCTTGCGTTTGCGTTTTTGTTAACCCAAATGATAGCAGATATAAAAAAATAATAGGCAAAAAAGTAAATGTTCCGCTTTACAATTTTCAAGTTGAAGTTTTGGCAGATGAAAAAGTTGCACTTGACAAAGGAACGGGTGCGGTTATGTGTTGCACTTTTGGCGATGAAACTGATTTAGAGTGGCAACAAAAACACAAATTGCCAATAAAAACTGCCATTGATGATGGCGGTAGAATGACAGAATTGGCAGGAAAATATGCTGGCTTGAAACTAAAAGTTGCAAGGGAAGAAATTATTAAGGACCTAAAAGACCAAGGTTATATTTTTAAACAAGAAAATATAATTCACTCTGTTTCAACTCACGAAAGGTGTGGCACACCAATGGAAATTAATATAAAAAAACAATGGTTTATTGATTTGTTAAATCACAAAAAAGAATTTTTGGAATATGGCGAAAAAATAAATTGGTATCCTGACTTTATGAAAAGTCGCTACACAAATTGGGTAGAAAATATTGACAGAGATTGGTGCATTTCAAGACAAAGATATTTTGGGGTCCCTATTCCTGTTTGGTATTGCAAAAATTGTGGCGAAATTATTTTTGCAGATGAAAGTCAACTTCCAGTAAATCCAATAACTGACAAACCGCTTCACAAATGCAAATGCGGGTCAAGTGAGTTTATACCAGAAATTGACATTTTTGATACTTGGCAAACATCTTCAATCACCCCGCTTATAAATGCAAAATGGGGCGAAAAAAACCATTTGATGAGCAAAATTTATCCAATGTCTTTAAGACCAAATGCCCACGATATCATAAGAACTTGGGATTTTTATACTATTGTAAAATCATTTTATCACACAAAGCAATTACCTTGGCAAAATGTTATGATAAGTGGTTTTGTTATGGCGGACAAAGAAAACAAAATAAGTAAAAGCAAGTCCAATTCAAAACTTTCGCCAAAAGAATTGATTGGTGAAAAATCTGCCGATGTTACAAGGTATTGGGCAAGCACAGGCAGTTTGGGAAGAGATATAGTTTTTAGCGAAGAAGAGTTCAAAAACGGTGCAAAGCTTGTAAACAAACTTTGGAACGCCTCGAAATTTGTGCTTTCATTTTTGCAAGATTACAAGCCAAAACAAACAAGTCTTTTGCCAATAGACAAGTGGATTATTGTCAAATTTAATCAAATGCAAAAATATTTTAAAAATTATTTTGAAAAATATGAGATTGGTCTTGCAATAGGGGAACTTGAAAGATTTTTTTGGAACTTTTGCGACAATTATATAGAAATTGCAAAAAGAAGGTTATACAATCCACAAATATTTGGTGAAGATGCCACCGAAAGTGCAAAATTTGCTTCGTTTAATGTTTTAAAAGAAATGTTGAAATTGTTTGCAATTTATATGCCACACATAACCGAAGAAATTTATAAAGATTTTTTTGAAAAATTTGAAAAAGAACCTTCAATACATTTAACCACAATAACAAAAATAGAAAATAATTTTGAAGAAAATATAATACAACAAGGCGATGATATGGTTGAAGTTGTCACTGCTTTAAGAAGATACAAAAGCGAAAACAATATCTCTTTAAAAGAAGAAATCAAAAAAGTTGTTTTAAGCGGTTATGGCGAAGATATTAAGCAGTTTGAAAGTGACATAAAGGCAGTAGGAACGGTTGTTGAAATTGAATATAAACAAGCAAAAGACAAACAAATTGAAATAATAAGGTAAAAAAGCGGGAATTTCCCGCTTTTTCTATTCAATAATATCCAAAACTTTTCTATTTTCTTTTTTTGTTGGTTTTTTAATTATCACTTCGTTAATATTCATTTCAATTTGGTCGGTCAGTTTGTTTTTTGGTCTTTCTTGTGTATATATCAAAATTGCTTGACCTGTTTTTTCTTTTACATTGCCACCAATTTGTTGATAAATCATTGAGTTGCCCATCATGTGAACAATATTACCATCATTGAGAGTGTCAATTTGCGCTGTATCGCAAATTTCTTGAATTTCACCCAAATTTATTGTGCCAATTTTTGCTTTGTTAAGCATATAACCAATTTTACCATTCATTATTGTGTCGACATTTGCGTTGTTTGTCATACCATCAATTTTTCCGCTTATCAAAGTGCCAATTTTTGCATTATCACGCATAAACATTATTTTGCCAGAATTAAAGGTTGAAATACAAGCATTTTTGTCCAAAAATTTGATAATTCCATTATTAAAAGTTCCAATTTTTGCTCTTCCGCTAACATATTCAAACTCGCAAAAGTTGATTGTGGTAATAATTGCTCTGTCAGTCATTTTTTCTATAATTCCGGTTTTTACCATTCCAATTTTGGCTTTACCGCACAATGTTTTGATATGTCCGTTGTGAAATATTTGAATTTTTGATGCTCCACCCACTTCAAGATAATCAGTATCTGTGCTTTCCAAAACGCAAGCACTGCCACACAAAACGACATTTTTACAATTAACCAAAATATGCGCCCCATCAGAAAGATTTAAGTTGTCTTCATCTTCGTGATGCAAGGGTTCTGTTATTTGTGGTTTTCTAAACCAAAGTATATTCATAATTTACTCCTTATTTTAAAAAAATTATAGCATAATTTTACAAAAAAGTAAAACTTTAAATAAAAATAAAATAAAATAAATAAAAATAAATATCAAAAATTAAGAAAAAATGTCAATTTAATTGACAATTAATTATTTATTTATATACTAAAAATATAAATTAGGAGAGTGAATGATAACCTTAAACAATTTCCTAACCAAAATAGACTATGAATTTGCAAGCATATATTTGAAGATTTTGGGCTATAAAAGAGAAAAAAAAGATACACGAGAATTAGAAAAAATAATAACCAAATTGGCTGAACAAGGTCAAGTAGAATCTATTGAATATTATTTTTCTACTTTATCACCAGTAACTTGTTTGAACACCAAAATTGTTTCAAATATTTTTAAAATAGAAAAAAAATTTGTAAAACAACCCAGAGATTTTATGGCACTTCATGCATGGAAATTGGCAAGCGGTTTTAATAAAAGAGTTGAAAATATTGAAAATTCTCCGCAAAACAATTTGTGCGAAAAATATTATGATTCTGCCCTTATTATGTTATCAAAAATATCAAACATAGACTGCATTGCAAGCGAATATGTTTACAAAGCAAAAAACCGTGCCAATAAAGGTGTTGAATATTTGAGAGAAATGTTTAACTATCGAAACAAATTATATGCTCTTGCAAACAAGCAAATAAGCGAAGACAAAAAATTGAAATATTTATATGCTTATGCAAAAAACTTGATTCAGTTTGCCCCAGAAAATGAATTTAAAAACAAATTGAATTTGGTAAACAAAATAATAGGTGATTTGCAAAAAAATTGTTTGGTTTTAAATGTTTCAAAAAATAATTAAATAAATAAAAAAATAATTTTATTTTTTACAATAAAATTATTTTTTTTGTTTATTATGCACTTATTTTTTCTTTTTCAATTATATTATTTTTCTCTTCTTGTTGTTTGTGTTTTTTTATGTATTTTGTCCAAACAATATAACCATAGGTTGAATTAATTAAAAGTGCAAATGTTTTTATTAGCATTATAAAGTGTCCATTAAGTATCCACAAAATACCTTCCACTATAAGATATAAAATCCAAACTGCCCATTGCTCTCTAAACCTAAACAAAATCAAAAGTCCGTTAACCATTCCAAGAGCCGCAACGCAAGCATCTACATAAGTTTCTTCCCCGCCAACAAATTGCAAAAGATAACCGACAATGCCTGTAAAAGTCAAAACTGCAATTGCAATAAAAATATCTTGCTTTACAGTAAATTTTCTCACTTTGGTTAACACTTGTTTTTCTTTGTCTTTGTGTTTTATCCACAAAACAAAACTGATAATGTCAACAGGTATCCAAAACAAAAGAGAAATACAAGCGGTTGCCAAATCTCCGAGAGATAAAAATATCACAAATTCGCAAATTTCAATAAAGAAAAGCGAAACAATAAAATTCCAACGACTTTGTTTTGCTATCAAAAGTTCACAAGTTAATGAAGCAAAAATTGCCATAATTGTACAAATAACAAATGTTGTGTTTCCAATAAAACTATCTTCACCTTCAACAGAAATTACTTCTTCAAAGCAAAATGCCAACAAAAATGCCATTATGCCAAAAGAAGAAAGATACCAAATTTTTTCATAGGTTGTGAAATAATTCCACAATTTTTTTAGTTTTTTCATAATTTTCCTTTTTTATTTTTAAATTTTTTTAAAATAATTTAACCTTTCCAATAATGTTTTGCAAGTTGAATTGCAACAATTTTTACGTGTTCGTATGTTAACCCGCCTTGAATATGCCCCCAAAAAGGTTTTTTGATTGGTGCATCGCAAGAAAGTTCCATTGTTGCACCTTGAACAAAAGTGCCGGCACCCATAATAATTTCGTGAGAATAACCTGGCAACTTCCAAGGGAAGGGAACAGCATCGCTATCGACAGGCGAATATTTTTGAACAATTCTAACAAAGTCAATAAGTTCTTCTGCTGTGTTAAACTTGATAGATTTTACAATATCAAAATTAAATTCGTTTGAATTTGGAATAATATCGTATCCCAAATTTTTCATAACTTCGCCAATAAGATATGAACCCTTAATTGCTTGATTTGTGGTGTGTGGTGCCATAAACAAGCCTTGAAACCACATTCTGTAACCCATTTCAAAAGAACCAACTTTTGTGTGAAGAGAAGGACTTGTAAATCTTCCGCTTATCAAATCAACTGCCTTTTTTGTTCCAACATAATAACCACCACTTGGTGCAATTCCTCCACCAGGGTTTTTTATTAAAGAACCAACGCAAATATCAGCACCGATTGCACAAGGTTCCACTTTTTCCATAAATTCGCAATAGCAGTTATCAACCATAACCAAAGTATTAGGGCTAATTTTTTTAATTTTTTCAACAATGTTTTTGATATAATAAACCGAAAGTGATTTTCTTATTTCATAACCCCTTGACCTTTGAATAAAAACAAGTTTGGGCTTGTTAGTTTTCACATAATTGTAAACTTTTTCCTCATCAATTTTTAAATCTTTTAAATCAATTTGATGATAGTTTATGTTATAGTCTTTAAACCCGCCATTGTTTTCGCCCAAAATAACTTCGTCTAGCGTGTCATATGGTTTCCCGGTTATGGAAACCATTGTGTCGTTAGACTTTAAAAGTCCGAACAACGCCATTGCAACTGCGTGAGACCCGCAAGTTATAAGCGGAGAAGCAACACCGGCTTCCGCTTCAAAAATTTCGGCAAACAAAGCCCCAAGTTTTTCTCTGCCTTGATCATCATAACCATAACCCGTTGAACCATTAAAATGGTGCAAACCAATTCGATTATTTCTAAAAGCGGTAAGCACTTTTTCTTGGTTTAAAAGGCAAATTTCGTTGTAGTGTTTAAAAATGTCAGAAAGATTGTTTTCGCATTTATCAACAAAATCTAAAATTTCTTTTTCCATATTATTTCCCTTAAAGTTACATTTCGGAAACAATATCAACAAGCACCAAAGGCAAACCAAATTCCAAAACAGTTTTCACCATTTTAACAATTTCCATCAAATCTTTGCTTAACTTAAAATTATTGTTATCCAAAATTTTTATTTCGTTATAGAATTTATTAAAAACTTGTGCCAAATCCAAAAGTTCTCTTGCTATCAAACAAGGTTCAGCTTTGTCTTTTGCTTGCAAAACGGTATCTTGAAAAGAATTTGCAATTTTAAAAATGTCAAAATAATTTTGATATATTTCGTTCAATTTTTCTTTATTATTTATATTTGTATTACAATTTTTTTCAAGTTTTTCAAAATTTCTTATTAAAGAACAGCATCTTGCATATGTGTATTGCAAATATGGTGCAGTTTCGCCGTCAAAAGATATTGCTTTTGCAAGGTCAAAAATTTTGTCTTTGCTTCTTTCAACCTTTAAAATTGAAAATGAAATAGCACTTTTTGCCACTTTGTGTGCCACTGTGCTTTTGTTTTCATATTGAAAAGTTTTGTCTTTGATTATCTCGTTGGCAGAATCGCAAGCGGATTTGTAAATATCCACAAAAATTGCTTGCTTTCCCTTTCTGCTTGCAATTTTGCCTTCGGGAGTTGAAAACATACCAAAACTTATATGTTTTAATTTATTTGCATACGACTTTTTTAAAAGTTCAGCTACTTTGAAAAGTTGTGCAAAGTGCAATTTTTGTTGAACTGCAACAACATAAAGCATTTCATCAAAATCATAAAGTTTGTATCTGTCTTCAACTGCACAAAGGTCGCGAGTTATATACATACTTCCACCATCAGTTCGCTTTATAACGGCAACCGAAAGGTCAAAGTCATTTAGGTCAACAATAGTTGCACCGTTTTCAACCTTTGTAATATTTTTTTCCTGCAATTCGTTCAAAATTGGTTGCATTTTATCGTTATAATAACTTTCGCCTCGCCAATCATCAAAATCTATACCTATCAAATTTATAATCCGTTTACATTCCCTAATAGAAATGTCAATAATAAGTTTATAAATTTTATATTCTTCGCCGACTTTATCTTCAACGCACTTTGAAGCAAATCTTGCCTTTTCCATAAGTTCTTCGGTTTCATTGCTAGCAAATTTAACATAAAGGTCTTGAATTGCATCAATTCCGCGGTTTTTTATGTCTTCTATGTCGCCCCAAAGTTTTATTGCAACAATCATTTTGCCAAAAGGTGTGCCATAGTCGCCCAAAAAGTTTATTTTTATAACCTTGTAGCCAAGAGTTTTATAAATTCTTTGCAAGCTTTCGCCAATAACAGTTGTTGACATATGCCCGATGTGAAGATATTTGGCAAGATTTGCAGAGCAATAATCAATGCAAACAGTTTTGCCTTTTCCAATGTTTTTATATTTAAAGTCAAAGTCAGCAAAAGTTTTTAATATTTCTTTTGTTATCAAGTTTTTGTTTAAAAAGAAATTAAGATACCCGCCAACAACTTCCATTTTCCCAATCAAATTTGAAGTTTTTGTGTTTAATTTTTGCAAATATTCTTTTGCAATAATGTTCGGCGGTTTTTTAAAAAGTTTTGCAAACTCAAAGCAAGGCAAACAAAAATCCCCCATTTCCTTTTTAGGTGAAACGAGGATTTGATTTTCATTAACTTCTGCAAATTTTGCAAGTTCGTTTTTAAATTCCATAACATTTATTTATACCACAATTAACAAAACATTGCAACAACAACCCATTATTTTTCTCTTGTTTTTTCAATTTTTCTTGCGTGCTCGTTTGCTTTATAAATTTGATTTTCATTGTCGATGTGTTTAACAAACATATTACGCGGTCTTATTTTGTGTGTGGCACCATAAAGTTCCACACCCCTTTTAGAAAAAACTGTGACAATTGGCTCAATCAGTTCCACAACTTCGTTGTTTTTAAAATTTTTATAGACCTTTTTGGCATATTCGGCAACAATTTTTATGTCTGGTTCTTCTGCCAATTTTTCCATAATACAAATTGCTGCTTCGGTTTTGTCGCTTTGATAAGTGCAAGTTATGTGTTTGCTAATATAGTCTTCAAACTCCACTTTTCTTTCTAGATATATTAAATTTGTTGCTCTTTCAAGCCATTTTTCAATATTTTGGCAAGCCAGTTGCTCCAGTTCCAAAAAACTTAAATTTTTCATTTCTTTCTGCATATGTAAATTATTTCCTTTTTATAGATTGTATTTTATATATAACATATAATAAAAGCAAAAACAAGACTAAAAAAAATAAATTTTTATATTTTTTTATTCCCCCATTTGTAATTTGTAAAATGCAAGTTGAATATAAATAAAATTATGATAAAAAAAGATTTTTACACAATAACAACAAGTGAATGTTTAAAACTTTTGGGTGTTGACAAGCGGGGATTGTCAGAAATAACAGCAAAAGCGAAATTAAAAACAGACGGCGAAAACAAATTAGAAGAACCAAAAAAGAAAAACTTGATTTTGGTTTTTCTTTTACAGTTTACTGACATTATGATAATTATTTTGCTTATTGCATCGGCACTTTCCATAGGTATTGCCATTTTTAGGCAAACATCAAGCGAACTTCTTGATGGTTTTATTATTTTTGGCATTGTTCTTCTCAATGCAATTATTGGCTTTGTGCAAGAAAGAAAAGCCGAAAATTCTTTGCAAGCATTAAAAAATATGACCGAACCTGAAACAAAGGTTGTAAGAAATGGTGAATTAAAAAAAATGCCCAGCAAAAATTGTGTTGTAGGTGATATCATAGTTCTTGAAGCGGGTGATATAATCCCTGCCGATTGCAGACTTATTGAAAGTTCAATGCTGAAATGTGATGAAAGTTCTTTGACCGGAGAAAGCGTTCCAACAACAAAAGATAGCAAGGCAGTTTTGGGGCAAAACACTATTCTTGCTGAAAGAAAAAATATGGTTTATAGTGGTTGTGTTATTTCTAACGGGCGGGGACTTGCTGTTGTTGTGGCAACAAAACACAACACTGAAATTGGCAAAATTGCAAATATGCTTCAAGAGAGCAAAAAAGACGAAACTCCGTTACAAAAAGGCATAAATCAAATAGGCAAAATAATAACATTTTTGATTTTGGCAATATGTGTTGTCACTTTTGCGATAGAATTTTGGGCGAACCCCAGTGAACCCTTGGAAGCATTTTTAACAGCCATTGCAATAGCGGTTGCAGCAATACCAGAAAGTTTGCCTGCTGTTATAACTATTATAATGAGTTTGGGTATTGCTCGATTGGCAAAAAGAAAGGCAATAGTAAAAAGACTTCATGCTGTAGAAACTCTTGGCAGTTGTGAAATTATATGCTCTGACAAAACAGGCACTTTGACTGAAAACAAAATGAAAATACAAGCATTATTCTATAATAACAATCTTGATTTAAAAGCAAAACCGAATATATCAAATAATGAGTTTTTGTTTTTGAGTAATGCAATGCTTCTATGCAACAACACTAGCAAAAGTGAAGAAAAATTTATTGGCGACCCAACCGAAATTGCGCTTTGCGAGTATACAAAATCCTTTGGATTAGAAAAAGAATTTGTTGACAAAGAATTTGAAAGAATAGCAGAAATTCCATTTGACTCGAACAGAAAATTGATGACAACAGTGCATTATTTTCATCAATCTTGTGTTGTTTACACAAAAGGAGCAGTTGATGAACTTTTAAAACAATGCACTTCAATTTTGATAAATGGAAAAAAATTGGAATTAAACTCTTATTTTAAAGACGTTATTTTAACCGCAAACAACAAAATGGGGAGCAATGCGTTAAGAGTTTTGGGTTTTGCTTACAAAGAAATTTTGCCTAGAAACAATGATAGCAATTTTGAAAATAATCTAACATTTGTGGGGCTTGCGGGTATGATTGACCCACCACGAAAAGAAGTAAAAAAAGCAATAGAAAAATGCAAGACGGCGGGAATAAGGCCGATTATGATAACGGGCGACCACAAAAACACAGCAATAGCAATAGCAAAACAAATAGGTTTGGCAATAAATGACAACGAAGTGATAACAGGTGCCGAAATTGACAAAATGAATGATGAGCAATTTAACAAAATTCTTTTCAAAGTGTCTGTTTTTGCAAGAGTAAGCCCCGAAAACAAAGTTAGAATTGTTGAAGGTTATAAAAAACAAGGCAAAATTGTGGCAATGACAGGCGATGGCGTAAACGATGCCCCAAGTATCAAGCGTGCAAACATAGGTGTGGGAATGGGTATAACGGGAACAGATGTAACCAAAGATGTTGCAGACTTAATTGTTACTGATGACAATTTTGCAACAATAATAATAGCAATTGAAGAAGGCAGAAAAATTTATTCCAACATACAAAAAACAGTGCAATTTTTGTTTAGTGCAAATTTGGCAGAAATAACAGCAATTTTTTTGGGAACAATTCTATTTCCGGCAATAATATTTTTGAACCCTGTTCAAATTCTGTTTGTAAATTTGATATCAGACACTTTGCCTGCTATTGCCTTGGGTTTGGAGCCAGCAGAAAAAAATATTATGGCAACCAAACCTAGAAGCAAAAAGGCAAATTTGTTTAGCAATGGTGTGGGTCATTCGATAATAATTATGGGACTTTTTCAAGGTATTATAATGTTAACTTGTTTTTTGCTTGGCAATTTTGTTTTTGGCGGAGAAAAAGTGGCAATGTCAATGGCTTTTTATGCACTAAACATAATTCAGTTTTTTTACTTTATTTCTATGCGAGCAAAGGGCAGTGTTTTTAAAAACAACATTTTCAAAAACAAATGGGCGGTTTTTGCAGTATTGTTCTGTTTTGGAATTATGGCAATTATTGCGTTAACCCCTATTCATATTTATCTGGGGTTAGTTTCGCTTGGTCTATTGCAGTGGCTTGTTATATTTTTGAGTTGCATTCTAACATTATTTGCAAGTGAATTTATAAAAATTACTTTGACGAAAAAATATGATAACAAATAAAAAACACTAAAAAAAATTACTTTTTAGTGTTTAATTTTATGTATTAAATTCAGCAAATTTGAAGCCTCTTCTGCGTTTTTCAAATTCAACATAATCGGCAATCATTTCTTTTACTTTATATGGATTTAAAATTCGTTTTATGATAACTTTTCCGTTGCTTTCTTCATTTACATGCAAAATGATTGTTCCTTCATTAAAAACTTTGTTCCAAAATGTTTGAGTTACCGTTATGTCAAAAACTCGAAACAAGTAAAGTTCTTCATCAATGGTAGAAAACAAACCAACCGAAGAAAAGAATTTAACCCATTGGTCTTCTTTTTCAATCAAAAAATATCTGGTAAAAGACAAAGGCAAACCTGCCCATCTTTTTCTATCCTTCCATATCAATTTGTTGTTATTTCCAAATTTTTTGTAATTCATTTCCAACTCCTTCTCCAAATTATATCATACAATCAAAAATTTGTAAATATATAATGCACTATAATTTTATCAAAAGAATATTATATTTTTATGAGTAAAATAAATGAATTAATACATTTTTCAAATTTGGAACTAAAAACAAAATTTCCAAGTTGCGAATTTTTTGGAAAAAACTTAATAGCCGAAACAACAAAAATCTATGATAGTGTTATTGAAGATTGCACTATTGGCGAAAATGTTTACATATATCAATCTGTTTTAAAAAAATGTAATATCGAGTCGGGTTCAATTATTGCTCCCCTAACTCAAATTGATAACACTATAACAAAAAAATTTTTTGGCACTGATGGAATAAGAGGCATTTTTGAACAAGACTTAACAAAGCAATTGATAAAAAATGTTGCCAAAAGTTTGTGTTTTGACAAGTCACCCAAAATAGTTTTTGGAATGGATACAAGAGATAGTGGAAAAGAAATTTCCAAAATATTTTTTTCGGAAGCAAAAAAATATGGTGCCGAAATAATAAATTTGGGCATTATTCCAACCGCTTGCGTTTCTTTTTACACAAAACAATTAAAGGCCGATTTTGGAGTTGTTATTTCTGCTTCACACAATCCAAAAGAATATAATGGGATAAAAGTTTTGGACAAAACAGGAATAAAACTTTCAGAAAAGCAAGAGTTGAATTTAGAAAAATTATTTGACAAAAATATTATCCGAGAGAAGACACGAGAAGGTCGAGTTATCAATTCCAAAAGTTTTAATAAAGAATATATAGACCTAATCAAAAACATTGACAGCAACGTTTTTGACAAAATTAAAATTGTGCTTGATTGTTCAAATGGTGCAAGCAGTGTTATTGCACCGGAAATATTTAACCAATTATATGCAGAAGTAATAGCAATAAACACAAAAGGAGATATCAATGAAAAGTGTGGAGCATTATATCCCGAAGTTTTGGTAAATGAAGTAATAAAAAACAAAGCAGATTTAGGTTTTTCGTTTGATGGTGATGCAGACAGGGTTATAGCGGTTAACAAAAATGGAGAAAAATTAGATGGCGATGAAATTTTATATGTTTTATCTTGGTATTACAAAAAAAACAATATATTAAAAAACAACACTGTTGTGGGAACCGTGCTGACCAATATAGGCATAGAAAACAAACTTAAAGCATTAGGTGTAGATTTAAAAAGAACACAAGTGGGTGATAAATATATAATTGAAGAAATGCAAAAAAATAATTATATTTTAGGTGGTGAACAAGCGGGACATATAATTTTAAAAAACTATATACCTTCGAGCGACGGAATTTTAACTGCAAGAATTTTGACAAGTGTTTATTTGGAAAACAAAAATATTTTTAATACAGTGAAAGAAAATAAATATGTTCAAATTTCAAAAAATATTAATTTATTAAACAATAATGATAAAAATATTTTAAATAATTCGCAAATCTCAAATTTAATTTCTTTTTATCAAAACAAATTAGGTTCTTTGGGCAAAATAATTGTCAGGGCAAGTGGAACAGAGCCCAAAATAAGAATAATGGTCGAAACAACTGACAAAAATATAAGCAATTTATATTGTTTAGAAATAAAAAAAAGAATTACAAATTATATAAAATATATAAAAAATAATAAAATAAATTAAAAAAATATTAATTTTAATTTAATTTTTTATAATAATTAATTATTATTAATTTATTTATTTATTTTAACTTTACAAAAATCAGTTTTTGTGAAATAATATATTCGTGGAATTTGTTGTAATAAATTTAAAAGAGTTTTCGCCGACCGTTGAGTTGGCTATTGCCAATTTAGAAATCCAACTTGATTTGGCAAAACATACTTTTACAAAAGGCATGAAAATTATTCACGGATATGGTTCGCATGGCAAGGGCGGTGCAATTAGATTAGCTGTGAAAAAATATTTATTGACAGCAAAACAAAGAAAAATTATTAAAGAAATTATAAGCGGAAGTGAATGGTCTTTACAAAACCAAAAAACGCTTTCTTTGGCTTACAATTGCCCCAGTTGCACAAATGATGAAGATTTAAGCAAAGGCAATATGGGAATTACTGTTATTGTTTTATAGATAAGGTCAAAAATTTCAAATATTTTTTCAAAATGTTGCAATATATTTATTGACAAAGCGAATTGCTTATGATATATTAATTGAAGTTTCTTTTTGAAACGACAAATAAATTGACTGCAATTTTCAAGACGACAACACAAAATTTTGCGGGTGTAGCTCAGTGGTAGAGCTCCAGCCTTCCAAGCTGGCTGCGAGGGTCCGATTCCCTTCACCCGCTCCAATAGTTGTTAAAAAACGACTAACCCTTGCGTCTGTAGCTCAGTTGGATAGAGCAATGCCCTTCTAAGGCAGAGGTCAGGGGTTCGACTCCCTTCAGACGCACCAATGCTTGAAATTGCATAAAGTTTTATGTAAGAATAAAGCAGACAAACAAATTTGCAAGGAGTCGAACGGGCGGACAAGAAAAGTTGCCTGTAGCAAGTTTTCCCGCCCCGGCGTGATAGCGAGCGACGACCTCTGGCGAACGACTTCGGAGCGGAGCGACTCCCTTCAGACGCACCAATACTTGAAATTGCATAAAGTGTTATGTAAGAATAAAGCAGACAAACAAATTTGCAAGGAGTCGAACGGGCGGACAAGAAAAGTTGCCTGTGGCAAGTTCTTTGCTCAAAAAAATAAAAGCAAAATTGTTTGAAAAATCAAAAAAGGTATTAGAATAATTTAGGAAAGCCTTATTAAAAGCAACCCGATATGGTGGGTATAGCTCAGTTGGCTAGAGCGCCAGATTGTGGCTCTGGAGGCCAAGGGTTCAATTCCCTTTACTCACCCCACAATGGGGTATCGCCAAGCGGTAAGGCATGGGACTCTGACTCCCACATTCCTAGGTTCAAATCCTAGTACCCCAGCCACAATATTGGGGTGTCGCCAAGCGGTAAGGCACAAGACTTTGACTCTTGCATGCGTAGGTTCAAATCCTGCCACCCCAGCCATTCTTAAAGTACGCACATATAAATGTTAAAATTAGTTATTGACAGCATTTTAATTATGTGTTAGACTGCAAGAAGTTTTTGACAAAAATGTCGAAACCTGCCGAAAGGCAAAAACCAAAAACAAACTGCTTTAAAGACTTCGAAGAAATGCTAATCACAAAGAGTAGCGACCAAACTCCCAGCGAAAGCGGAGTTTGCGAATGGTCGCTAGAAGAAAAATTTGTGGCCGTAAGAGCGATGCTTTTGCGGAGCGAAGCGGAGCAAAACAAGCCAAAAGGCCAACAAATTTTTATGGTTCACTAGCTCAGTTGGCTAGAGCACTTGACTTTTAATCAAGGGGTCCCGGGTTCGAATCCCGGGTGAGCCACCAAAACGCCGAAAGGCGTTTTTTTCAGCCGTAATTCGAACCCAAGGGTTCACGCCATCGTTTCACTCTGGCCCTCCGGACTTGATTCTTCCACAGGACGCGTTCAACTCTTTCATTGGGTGAGCCAGCAAGCAAACAAAAAAGCAGAAAAATTTCTGCTTTTTTTTGGAATGAAATTAGACCTGTCGGTTCAATGATATTGTTATCCCAATAATATTTATTTCGTGAATGATATTCGCCCTTTGGGCGAATTAAGGTTCAATTTTATATCTATATTTGTAAGGCAAATAATATAATTCCAATCCAAAAATTTTTTTGCGGGAAAAATTAAATTTTTATTTAAAAAACATACCAAACTTTTCTCCTCTATCATGATATAACCCTTGAAAACGATAATTTAAAAACGGAAAAAGGCGAAAATATAAGAAAGAAATGAAAATTGGGCTAGTACTATCGGGGGGAATGAGTAAAGGTGCGTATCAACTAGGTTTTTTGAAAGCACTTTTTGAAAAAATAGATTATAAAGACATAAAAATAATTTCAGGTGCGTCAATTGGTGCCTTAAATACTTATGCGGTTGCCACTAATAAAATTGGAAAGATGAAAGAGATTTATAAACAAGTAAATTGCAAAGGCCTTTTTAAAATTTTATATAATGTTTATATTAAAAAAATTGTAAAAAAATCAATTAATAATTTAATTGACCCAGTTAATGATGAAATTTATATTCCTTTTTATGTTAATATAACAAAATTTCCCATTTTTTCACCTGTATATTATAGATTTAGCGGAGCAGTAACTTCAAGTATGCGACGCTTTTTTGGCGCGGTGGTTTGTTATCCTATTCTTGCGGGTTCCCCCAAATTTTTATATAAACACTTGTGTTTTGATGGCGGTGCGGCCGATAATATTCCATTATACCCACTTTTGAAACATAGCAACGCAACAGAAGGCATTCGCAATTGTAAAGATTATGATTTAGACTTAATTTTAATTCTTCATTTTGATGCACATTACGATTATCGAACTGATTCGTATGATGAAAATGTTGCGGTGCTAGACTTGGATTGTTCATTTGAAAGCAGTTTTGAAAAAAAGCATTATGATTTTACAACCGAAAATATTGAAAAAATGTTTGAAAGCGGTTATCGTTACGGAAAAACTATTAGCGAAGAAATTTTTACAAATAAAAACAACTCCATAAAAAAATTAAAATCTGTTTCAGATAGAATTTTTTTGCGTGAACATAAGGCGCGTATGAAAAATTTGTCTTTTGATAGAACAATTTCTTTAATGAATAAAATAGGAAAATTTTTTAGAAAAGAACACAAAAGTTTAAGAATTTACAAGTTAAGAAAAAAACAATTACAAAGTATTAAAAAAGATAAAAAAATTAAAACAAGCGAAAATAATCTTAGCTTAAAAAAGTTGTAGAAAATCTCATAAACCTTGCCAAAAACTAATAAGTATGCTACAATGTTTTTATGAACAAATTTGTTGATTTACATATACACACAAAATTTTCTGATGGTGAAAATTCCCCTGATGAAATATTGAAAAAAGCATCGCAATTGGGTGCTGAATATATATCTTTTACCGATCACGATAGCATCAGTGCTTACGAAAATATAATCTCTGAAACCAATTTGAAAATAATAAAAGGTTGTGAGTTTACAACAAAATTTGATGAAATAAGTATTCATATTTTGGGATATGGACTTGACCTTAAAAATCCCGAACTTAAACAATACTTTACAGTTTTAAGACAAGCAAAATTTGAAAGATTGAAAATATATAAACAAGTTTTGGAAAAAAATGGACTAAATATTCCAAGAGAATTTTATCAAAATATTTTTGAAAATAATTATGGAATTTCTGCGAGCAGAATAATTTTTTATTTGCAAGAAAACAATTATAATTTTGATGTCAATTCAATTTACAAAGCAATGAGACAAAAGGCAAGTAAGGTACAAAAACCTTTCAAAAATGCGGTTGAAATTATTGATTTAATACATAAATCAGGTGCAATGGCGTTTCTTGCACACCCGATGGATTACAAGTTAAACAACTTTGACCTTAACAATTTAGTTACCAATTTAAAAACGTGTGGACTTGACGGATTGGAGTTATATCACTCTGAAATAACGCCCGAGGAATTGCCAATTTTGAAAAAAATTGCAGAAAAAAACCACCTTAAAATAAGTGGTGGAAGTGATTTTCACAGCTATAAACTTGAAAATAGAAAATTGGTAAATTTTAGTTCAGGCAATCCGATAACCACAAACCAAATTTCCCCCGAATTGTTAATGCCCCAAAATTTATTTGCGAAAAGTTTTGAACGCACAAGGCAATAAATTTTATATTTTTTAAAAAATTATAAGATTCTATCTGTCAACTTTTCCAACAAAGTTGGCTTAAAGTCAAAACTTGATTCTTCGCAAGTATAGTGTTTACGTTTTCTTTCCTTGTTCAAACCCAATCGAAAGGCATAATTATTGTTTGTTTGACTATTAAAATATGTCAATGGGAAGCTAGGGTCTAATTTATTTATTTCAAAATTTTTTCCCGCAAAATAGGAGCCATTGTATTCTACAAATTCTTTTTTAACAGACAAGAGTTCTTTATTGTTATTATAAACTCTTCTAATAATTTTACTTGCAATCTTGAAGGCAATGGTTTTGTTAGGTAAAATATTTTTATCACCTAGTTTTTCCAATGGCACCATTTTGCTATTTGAAATTCCCAAATCATGCAAGTCATAATTATTTATCAAAAGTGACAATTTCCCTTTTATGCGTCCATCTATATACGGGATTATGTAATACTTTGTAATAACTACTTCAAATTTGTCTTTATCTATTATATTTTTTTCGTAGTCTATAACTTGTTTAGGTTTTTCTTTCATTTTAAAACTTTTTGTAGTTTAATTTTAACATACAAAAATATTTGTGTCAATAATAATTTTTAGATGGGTCGATAGAAATTCTAATTGCAACAAAAAATAGTATAAAAAAGCACGAATTTGTGCTAATATGTTTAGTGATTAAAACTAAATAAAAGGAAATTCGTGCAAATGAATATTAACACAAAGAAATTTTTTTTTATCACTTTTCAATAGTTGAAAAAATAGTTATTTAAAAAAAATTTTGCAAAAACTTGACAACAAAAAAAATTTGTTGTATATTATCTTAGTAATTTTTTTACACCAATTTTTGCGGATATGGCGGAATTGGCAGACGCGCTAGACTTAGGATCTAGTTCTCACGAGTGGGGGTTCAAGTCCCTCTATCCGCACCAAGGCAAAACTAAATCGAATATCACGGTTTAGGCTTTTTTAAAATTGTTAATGGCGTAATTATAAAAAGCAAATTTTATTTATCTTGTAAATAAGTATCTTTACAAATTCCTTTCTTGTTCTTGATTTCTTTTTCTAAATTTATTAAATTGGGGTGCACAAAAATAACCTTGCCATTGTCAGGTTTAAAATGTGAATTTTCAAAACTTATCCAAAGAATACCTTTTCTTTTGTCTTTAATTCCGGCATCACCACAATCTTCGCCATCGGTAAAGCAAATTTTGTTAACATCTTTTCGCTTTGTAAACGCTTTTGAAGCGGAATCAAAATTCGTGCCACCGCCAACTCTAATTTTAAGATTATCAATGTCAGACTCCCGCTTAATTTCAGTCCAGCCGTGAAAGTCGTTTGAAAAAGTTCCAACTTTTATTGTTGAGTTTTTAAGTGCTGTTTTAACCTGTCTTAAAAAACTTTTCAACAAATCAACACTAACAGAACCGCTTGTGTCTAAAATTATTTCTGTTTCTGCTTTCTCATCATATTCAATATCTTCAATCCTGGCAGCGTAACCGTTTGATTTGTCTGAAAATTTATGCCCCCAATGTTCATCTTCTATTTCCAAATTTCTTATAAGAACTTTTTTCCAATTTACAACCGCTTTGCCTGCTTTGCCAACATTTCCAATAACAACTTCTTGGCTTTCGCCACCCATTCCACGTCTTGTGCTGTTTAATTTACTCATTATTTCTTCTGCGCGTTTAATTTTTGCCTTTTCATTGTTTTCAAAAGTTTGCTTTTCGCTTATTTTTGCTTTTTCAATTTCTTGTTGTTTTTCATCTTGTTTTTTGTTTTGGCTGTTTTTCTTTTCTTCTTCGGCGCGCTTTACTGCGTCTTCCCACATTGAATGGCTGTTTTGCCCGCTTTGACTTTCGTTTTCGCCTTGTCCGCTTTCGCTCTTTTCACTTTGCCCCTGTTGTTTGCTCTGCTGATTTTGTTGTTTTTGTTCTTGTGCCATAAGTTTTTCATAAAATTCTTCCGCATCATAATTGATGGCTTCAGGAATGTCAATTGTCCCTTTTATGATTGGCAAATTATCTTTTTTTAAATATTGATTGATAACCGCATCGGTGGCAATGTTCCATATTTTTTATTTTTGCCTTTGCTTCGCATAATGTGGTCAAGTGCAATATGACTAACTTCATGTGCAAAACAAAAAACCTGCTCTTGTTCGGGCAATTTGCTTAAAAAATTTGGATTAAAATAAATCGTTTTGCCATCTGTTTCCGCTGTTTCGGTTCCGCTATTATCTTTTGCAATTTCATATTTTAAGTTGTTGATTATAGCACCAAAATAAGGATACTTCCTTAGCATTTGTTTTTTTATTAAATCAACATCAAAATTATTTTCCATCAAAAAACTCTTATTTTATTACTTGGCAATGATTTAAAATTGTGGCAGACACATTTTTTAGGTTTTCCGCAATAACAATTATATTGCAATCGTGTGGCAATTCAACATTGCTTATTGCTTTGTATTTCAATAATTCATAAAATTTTTCCTGGCTTTCTTTGTCAATTTTGTCAATGCCATTAATAATAATTTGGTGGCTTGCTGTTCCTTTTAAAATTTCAAAAAACCAAGATGGATATTTAAGCCCATTTGCAGTGTTTACTATCCCCAAGTTTTTGGAAGGAATATCTGCATTTATAACTGTTGCTTCTCCAAATATTGTGGCTGGCAAACCAACCACCAACACTGGCGATATTTTAGATAATTTGATAATATCTCTTAATTTTATATCTGCCATAATTCCACCTCACAACATTTTTGTTAACTTAATTTTAGCATATTTTTAAAACTAATACAATACTGTTTAAGCAAAATTAATTTTTTGCTAGCAAAACAGAAAAATGCTTTACTATTTTTTGTTACATTTTATTTAACACAATTTATTTGAGATCTTAAATTTGAGTTTTATGATGATATAGCAAAAGTGAAAACGCTTGATGATATGCAAGACTAACGCACTTGGGTGATATGCCAAGTTGTGCTTTCTTGGATAAAAAAATCTCAATTTGGCAAAATTTTGGTGAAATGGTATATTATATTGACTTTTTTTTTTCAATAATTTATATTGTTAATAAATAAATTTTGAAAAAAGAGTATTTTTTAATATTTAACAAAACAAGCGGGGAGAATTTAATGAAATTATCAAATTTAGGATTAAGAACAAAAAAAACAATTGGCACAGAAGATTGCTATATAAGTGAATTTTTGGAACAAAGCGGGCAATTAAAAAAATATGCAGCAGGTTGTTTTGGTTTTGGAACAATGCTGTTAAAAATCAGACGAAATATTGAAGATATAATAAGAAAACATTTTGATGAAATTGGTTGTGCGGAAGTGCAATATTCAATTTTGCAACCAAAAAACTATTGGGTGCAATCGGGCAGATGGGAAAAGTATGTTAAATCAGGAACAATGTTTACAACCATCGGTCGCCAAAGCGAATACGCTATTTCTCCCACAGCGGAAGAATTAAGCGTTGCAATGGTAAAAGACCACATAAAAAGTTATAGAGATTTAGGGTTTATTCACTATCAAATTGGCACAAAGTTTAGAGATGAAATCAGGTGCCAAGGCGGGCTCGTTAAAAGCAAAGAATTTAATATGATGGACGCATATTCGTTTGATGAAAACAAAGAGAATATGGAAAAAAATTATGCCAAAATGGTTGATGCTTATCACAAAATTTTCAAAGAATTGGGTTTTGATAACATAAAAAACATAAAATCTATCAACGATATGGGCGGAAAAACTGCAAGCGAATTTATGTTTTTTGATGAGGAATACGGGCAAGACACAATTTATTGCAACGATGAACTCAATCTTTATGTTAACGAAGAAGTTTTTGATTTGCAAGACCAAACTTTAAAAGAATATGTTCTTGGGGAATACAAAGACACAGACAAATCAAAATTTGAAAAAAGAAAAGCAACTGAACTTGGGCATATTTTTCAAAACGACCAAAACTATGCAAAAATGATGAACGGAACGTTTACAAATAAAGAAGGCAAGCAGGAATATTATTGGAATGGTTGCTATGGAATTGGCATAACAAGAGTTGTTGCCCTGCTAGCGGTTAATCAAATGAAAAAATTTGGCAAACTTATTTGGGAAGATAGCGTTTCCGCATTTGATGTTAATATTATTTGCAAAAATGATGAAATTTGCCTTGCCGAAGGCGAAAATCTTTATAACAATCTTAAAGCAAAAGGCGTGAAAGTTTGTTTTGACAATAGGCACTATTCACTTGGCGAAAAAATCAAAGACAATGAATTGTTTGGAATTAGAAAAATCATTATTATTGGAAATGAATTTATCAACAATAAAACGTATGATTTTGAAGATAGAAAAACCAACAACCGAATAAAAGTAAGTTATTCTGATTTAGAAAAAGAATTGAATATATAAAAAAAATTGCCGAAAGTCATACCAAATATGACCTAGGCAATTTTTTTTATTAAAACTATTCCACCCGAACAAGTTTGTTTTCAACAAGGTCGCAGGAGGTAAGAAAATATTCCACTTGATTGATGGAAAAGTGCAAACTGTTTTTTACTTTTTTGCCGTGCAAATGCCCAAAAACAACTTTATTAACGCCATATTGTTCCAAAAGTGCAGTAAATTCACTGGGTTGTTTTTTTGAATTTGTTGGCGGATAGTGCATCATACAAATTATTTTTTCGTTGTTTTTTTGCAAGGCTTTTGCTGATTGCAAAGTTAGGTTTAGTCTTATAACTTCTCGTTTAAAAATTTTTTCATCTTGCTCGGTTTCAAAAGTTGTTTCTGGCACGGTCCAGCCCCTTGTTCCGCAAATTATTATGTCATCAAACTTGATTGCATCGTTTTGAATTGCAAAAACATTTTCGGGCAAAATGTTTCTAACGCCTGAAATGCTTACCCACCAATAGTCGTGATTGCCACGAATTATTATTTTTTTGCCTTTAAGTTTCTTCAAAAAATCAAAATCTTCCGTAGTTTGGTCCAGTTTCATTGCCCAACTTATGTCGCCCGCTATTAAAACAATGTCTTCTTCGCCAACTTTTGCGTTCCAATCACTCACAATTTTTTGCAAATAATTTTCCCAATTTCCGCCAAAAATATCCATTGGTTTGTTGCTACCAAAAGACAAATGTAAATCGCTTATTGCAAAAACTTTCATAACCTAAAACCTTTTTAAAACTTCTTGAACAAGTTTCATATCGCAAGTGCCGGCATATTCGGTTTTAAATTTTTTCATAACACTGCCAATAGATTTGTCTGCAAGATTTGCAATTATGTGAAAAATTTCTTGTTCGGTTAGCATTTTGGGCATATAGTTTTGTATTATTTTTTGTTGCGTTTTTATATATTCAACTTTTTCTTTATTTCCAACTTTTTCATATCCCGCTTTTTCTTCTTCTAATTCTTTTAACGCTTTTTGCAAAATAACAAGTACGTCACCGTCTTTCATTTCTTCGCCCTTTTCTCTTTTTTTGATTTGTTCAAGCATAATTTTGTTAAGAACAACAGAATATATGTTTCTTGCAATAGTGTCTTTGTTTTTTAATGCAGTAATATTTGCTTTTTTTATTTCTTCAATTATCATTTTTTTGCTCCTATTTAAAAAATTTTAGCATTACAAAATATTTTTGTCAAACAAATTGCAATTTTGGATAAATATTGGTTAAAATACAAAAAGACTATATTTATTTGACAAAATTTTTTTTTGATAATATATTATTGATATTGGAGGTTTTGATTTTTTATGTTAAATTTTACAATTTTAATATTTTTAACAGCAATTGTGTTTGGCGCATTATGGTTAAGTGCAAAATTTTTGGGGAAAACGGGCTTATATGTTTTTGCGGGAATAAATTTGATTCTTTGCAGTTATTATCCAGTAAACATATTTATGTCTATTTCGCTTTTTTCTGCATTTGTTGAAGTGCCGATTGTTTCCATTATTGCATTATTTTTAACCATTTGCTTGATTTACAAAAAATATGGTTTAAGCGAAGGTATAAAACTTGCTAGTGTGTTAGTAGCAATTTCTTTGTTTAATACACTATTTGGTTTTGTTGTCGGGTTATATGGTGGCTTAACTTTTTCGGCAACTTTGGAAGCAACATTTTTGCCTTTTATTATTTCAATTTTTGCGTTTGCATTGTCTTTGGGGCTTGGGTTTTTTATATCGGAACACACAAAACTTTTTACAAGATTTAATGACAGTTTTAAAAACTTTTTGATTTTCTGCATTATTCTTTTTGCAAACACATTTGTTTTTACAATGCTTGGGGAAATTGGTTTGTTCACATTTGGGCAAATGCTTTTGAACACATTTGTTACATTCTTGGTGCAAGTAATAATTGCGGGCATAATTTTTGTTTTGCCAAAAAAATTGTTAAAAATTAATGACAATTCAAATTTTGAAAATGTTCTTAAAAACAAAATTGAAGAAGTTGTTGCAAGCACAAAAAAAGCAGTTGAAAAAACAACTGAAAATCAAGAAAACGAAAAAGAAGAAGTTGAAGAAGAACAACCTGAAATAATTGTTGAAGACAAAAAAGAATAATTTTTTTTAAGGTAAGTGTGATGCAATGAATTTTTTTAAAAAGAAAAAAAAATTGAAAGTAGGTCTTGCTTTAAGTGGCGGGGGCGCAAGGGGTTTTGCTCATCTTGGTGCTTTAAAGGCATTTGAAGAATTTGACATCAAGTTTGATTATGTTTGCGGAACAAGTGCTGGCAGTTTGGTCGGCGCTTTCTATTGTGCTGGTTACACTTATCAACAAATATTTGATTTGGCAAAAAATTTGAAAATAAAAGACATAAGAACAAGCAAACTTGTTTTCGTGCCTTCAAAAACGGAAAGTTTGGAAGAAATAATAACCGAAAATTTGGGGGATATAAATATTGAAGACTTAAAAATTCCATTTTCCGCAGTTGCTGTTGATTTAAAAACAACCGATGAAGTTTGTCTAACAAAAGGAAGTTTGGCAAAAGCAGTTGCAGGGAGTTGTTGCGTTCCGGGTGTATTTCAACCCGTTGAACATAACAACAGACTGCTTTGCGATGGCGGACTTAAAAACACTTTGCCTGCTGATATTCCAAAACTTTTTGATTGTGATTATGTTGTTGGTGTTGATGTCAACAAGTCAAGGCTTTATGGCACTGACAGCACAAAAATTTTAGATGTTTTGGCTTGCAGTATGCGAATTTTGATGGAAAGCAATGTGGTAAAAGGCTATCAATATTCCGACATAATTTTAAAACCCGAAACCAAAAGATTTAGGTCAACCAGAACGGAAGGGTATTTGGATATGATTGAAGAAGGTTACAGAGAAACTATAAATAAAATGCCCGAAATTATGAAAATCTTTTCATTGCACCCGCTAAAAAAACGCAGAAAAAACATATTCAAAAATCAAATTGACAAGCCGGTTATTGAATAAAATATGAATATTCACGAAAGAAAATTTAAAATAAATATTAGGATAGTTTTTGCTATTGTTTTTACAATTGCTTTGCTATCCACTTTGTTTTTTAAAGAACCTTTTGTTGATTTTGTCAATTCAAATACTTATGTTGTGGAATATCAAAACAACCTTGCGGTGCATTTTGTTGATGTTGGGCAAGGCAAGGCGATTGCTATTAGGCTACCCGATGGCAAAAGTGTTTTGATTGATTGTGGAAGAAATACGGCAAAAGAAAAATTGTTTACATATCTTGATGAAAAATTTTTTGCCCAAAACACAGAATATAATGTTTTGGATTATTTTATTTTAACACACCCAGACAGCGACCATATGGACAATGCGGTTGAAGTTTTTGAAAAATTTGAAGTCAAAAATGTTTACAGACCTTACATTTTTGCTAGCAGTGAAACAGAGCAAGAGGACTATTATATTTCTAGCGAAATTGAATTTTTCGAACCTTATGAAAATTTTATCAATGCAGTTTACGCAGAAAATTGTAATATTTTTTTCAACTTTGCAGGGCAAGAAATTTTGGGCGATAATTATGCTTTAACTTTTTTATCTCCAAATCAAATGACATATAATTCTTCAAACGATTTTTCGCCAATTATAAAACTTGAATTCAATGGCAAATCTTTTTTGTTTACGGGCGATGCAACAACAAACAACGAAAACGAAGTTTTAAACCTTGATGCAGATTTGCAAGCAGATGTTTTGGACATTTCTCATCACGGAAGCAATACATCATCAACACAAAATTTTTTAAACGCAGTTTCGCCAACTTATGCAGTTATTTCCGTGGACGAAAACTCTTACGGACACCCAAATGAAAATGTTTTAAACCGAATTTTGATTGCGGGTGTTTTAACAGAAAATATTTTTCGCACCGATACAAGCGGGCATATTGTTTTTAATATTAATGAAAACGGAGAGTTGGCAGTTGCAACCGTGCCTTTTGTGCTTGGTTTTAAAACGCATTACAGTTGGGCGGAAATTTTCGCCACCGCCGAAATTATGCTTGTTTTGGGCTGTGCCTTTTTCCCGCTCGGGCGGAGCGATGCCCCAAATTCTGCGGGGCATCACTTCCGCCCTTAAAAACCTCTTCATTTTAGTTGATATTTTTGTTTTTTTTTGTTACAATATTAAAGATATTGTAATACAATATAGGCAAAAAGTAAAAGGGGTTAAATTTATGCAAAAAATAAAATCAAACTACATCAAAAAATTTGTTTTGTTGATTGGTGGAGTTTTTTTATCTATTGCTTTATTGATTGTTGGAAGTGCAACTTTAATATCATATTCAAGAACACAAATAGTTAGTTGTTTTGCTTATTATAC
>JAQVWL010000013.1 GCA_028709705.1 Clostridia bacterium | reverse complement strand
ACCAATTAGGAAATGTTTTAAATTGAATTTTGTTTAAATAATTAAGTCTAGAATCTTTGCAATTAAATACTATTTTAAAAGCAAAAAGCTGTTGCGTTTTTGCATTAAACTGTTTGTTGATTTTGCTATTTCCATATTTTTTGTCCCCTACAATCGCATTGCCAAGATGTGCAAGAACCGCCCTTATTTGATGAGTTTTACCGTTTTTGATTTTAGCAATCAATAATGTAGTGCTGTTTTTTAAATTGCGACAAACAACTCCAAATCTTGTTTCAACCAACACCGAGTTTGCAACTTTTTTGTCGTAAATTTTAACCAAACTTTTTTCTGCATCTTTAACCAAATAATTTTTTTGGTTTTTTAATTTCCATTTTATCAAACCGCAAACTTGGGCGAGATAAAACTTTCCAATTTCTCCATCTTTCATTGCCTGTTTAAGCAAATCAAAAAACATATTTGTTTTAGCAAAAATAACCAAACCTTCGGTGTTTCTATCTATTCTATTTACTGCGATTGCATTTTTTTTGAAAATTTCTTTCAAAACTTTTTCAATGTTATAAGTTTCAACATTATTTACTTCTATGCCCTTAAATTTATTGATAATTAAAATATTTTCGTCTTCAAAATAAATTTCAAACTTGTTTTTGTATGTGTTTGTTAATTCATTTTTGGTAAGAAAAATATCAATTTTTTCATTTTTAAAAACTTTTACATTTTCTTTTACAACAATATTGTTCACTTTTATGTCTTTTTGCCTTATCAATTTATTTATCAATGAGAAACTTAACGGATAAAAACTTTTGGTAATAACTTCAAAAAGTTTTTCATCTTTTTTGCAAACAATTTCTATTTTTTCCATAAAAAATCAAACTCCAGCAAGTTTATTCTTCATAATCTTGCAATTCCATTGTCAAGGGTATTTGAACAAGTGTTCTTGGATATTGAACATTGATGTCTAAAACAAAAATTTTGTATGAAACTTCTTCCACAACAGCAGGATTTGTATAAGGTTTTGCTTTTGTATAATATTTGATATTGTCTGCATTATTTCCAACAATTTCTAGCAAAACTCCATTTTGGATTTTGCTTGTGTCAATGCCAACATTCAGTGCGGGGCCGTTAAAAAAACCATCGTTTTCTGCTTTTTGAGTGTAGTTTGTAATTTTTATCAACAAATTTTCAGAAGATAAATTTGAAAAGCAGTTATTGGTTGGATAAATAGTTTTGTTTGTTATTGAAGCATCTTCAAGATTATCCCCCGCCAAACTGTCAAAAATCACAACAAAAAATTCAGTTCCGTTGAGAGTTCCGCTGTTGTCTTTGTCAACTGCAACTTCAATTTTGCACAAAATATCGGGTTGAATTGGCACAAAGAAACTAATACCCATACCTTTGCCCACAGCCATAACACCAACAATACTTAAAAGAGCAATGCAGAAAAAACTTAACATAAGCGAAAATAAATTGTTCAGCGTAAGTCTTCTCATATTTAACTCCTTTGCAAAATTGTGCTTTACAATATTTTGTATATTTTTATATAAATATATTAATATATTTTGCACAATTTAACAAGCAATTTGTTAGTTTTTTTGTTAAAAACATAATTATTAAACTTGTGTTTTGTGGTTATTGTTGCCATTTTTAATATAAAATGGTACAATAAAATTATGGAAAATTATTTTGAAATTGCACAAGAAAAATTTAAAAAATTGCAAAAAAAAGAAAATGTTTTGATTTTGGGAATTGAATCTAGTTGTGATGAAACAAGTATTTCTATTGTCAAAAATGGCAGAGAAATTTTGTCTAATATTATTGCAACGCAAATTGAAATACACAAAAGATTTGGCGGGGTTGTACCCGAAGTTGCTTCAAGAAATCATATTTTGGCTATCAATACAGTTTTGGAACAAGCACTGCTTGAAGCGAAAATAACTTTGGAAGATATTGATGCTATTGCAGTCACTTATGGTGCTGGTCTTGTTGGAGCACTTCTTGTTGGTGTAAATTTTGCGAAGGCAGTTGCACTTGCTCTTGAACTGCCTTTGATTGCCGTAAGTCATATCGAGGGGCATATTTCAGCAAACTACTTAACACACAAAAAACTTGAACCACCTTTTGTTTGCTTGATGGTAAGTGGCGGGCATACTGCAATTTTGAAGATTGATAATTATACAACCCACAAACTTTTGGGAAGCACTATTGATGATGCAGTTGGCGAGGCTTTTGATAAAGTTGCAAGAGTTTTGGGACTTGGATATCCGGGCGGTGTGGAGATTGATAGGCTTGCAAAATTGGGAAAACCAACAATCAAATTTACTAAACACGAAATTTTAAAAGATAGTTTAAATTTTTCTTTTAGTGGCATAAAAACTGCGGTTATAAACTATATCAACAATCAAAAACAAAAAAACCAACCTTTTTGCATTGAAGATGTTTGTGCAAGTTTTCAATCTTTGGTTGTTGGCGAATTGTCAAATAAGGCAATTACAGCTTGCAAACTTCAAAGCACAAAAAAATTGGTTGTTGCGGGCGGAGTTGGTGCAAATAGTTTTTTGAAGCAAGAATTGACAAGATTGTGCAAAGAAAACAACATTGAACTTTTTGTTCCCGAACTAAAACTTTGCACAGACAATGCAGGAATGATTGCAAGTGCAGGGTATTATAATTTAATGGCAAACAAAAATTTATCGGATTTGACCTTAACTGCAAAACCGACAGTAAAATTATAATTTGTTAAAAAATAAGCAAAATTGCTTATTTTTTTATTTATTTATATTATTTTTTAATATTTTTTTAATATTTTTTTAAGATTTTTAACATTTTTCTTTTCCATTTCTGTAAGTGGCAGTCTTGGAATTCCAACTTTAAACCCTTTTAATTTTAATGCAGTTTTTATTGGTATTGGGTTTACTTCTCCAAAAAGTGCTTTGATTATTGGCATCAAGTCAAACTGTATTTGTCTTGATTTTTCTATATTTCCTTCAAAAAATGTTTTGCAAATATTTGCCGTTTCTTGTGGAAGCAAATTGCTAACTACACTTATAACACCTTTTCCACCAAGTGCCAAAACCAAGAATATGTTGGCGTCATCTCCGCTATAAACCGAAAAATTTTTGTCGGTTATTTTCAAAATTTCTACTATTTGTTCAAAATTTCCACTTGCTTCTTTTATTGCCACAATATTTTCAATTTGACTTAGTTTTTTTACTGTGTCTGGCAAAATATTTACACCCGTTCGACTTGGCACATTATATAATATTATTGGAATTTTTACACTTTTTGCAATTTCTGTGTA
Source organism: Clostridia bacterium (assembly GCA_028709705.1). Classification (GTDB taxonomy): domain Bacteria; phylum Bacillota; class Clostridia; order Christensenellales; family UBA1242; genus UBA5489. Next base: position 17,368 of record JAQVWL010000013.1, on the reverse strand, counting down.
ATGTTTTATCAATCCATTTTGCGTTGCTTTGTTGTAATAAGGGGTTACGTGCAATAAAGCATCAGCACCCAGTTTTTCAAAAATTTGACTGTTGGAAATTGCATCTTTTGTGTTATTGCTCCCCGCACCAATAATTACGGGAACTCTTTTGTTTATATACTCCACTGCAAATTTTGCAACTTTTTCTTTTTCTTTTTTTGTCATTGTACTTGCTTCGCCCGTTGTGCCCATAAAAACTATTGCCGATGTGCCGTTTTCTATTTGAAAATCAATAAGTTTTTTGAAAGTTTTGTAATTTATTGATTTTCCTGATTGTGAAAACGGAGTTACGATTGCAGTACAACTACCCCTAAATATTTCCATATTTTTTCTCCTTGACTTGTTTTGTAAGTTTTTGTGAGTAGGGGGCGGAAGTGCGGGCGGGAACCGCCCGCCACAAAAGTTTTTTGCAAAACTTTTGTACAAATTTTGACTTCGTCAAAATTTGCTTCCGCCCCGCTTACAACAAAACTGGTTGTATTTGTTCTTTGTTTATTGCCATTAGCATTGTCTGTTCAATCAAACTCCAATCTGCTACCAACGATTTGGGTTTGTTTTGAAAATCATCTTGCCCAAAAGGAACAAAATACACATTTTTAACAGACATTAAAGTTGCAATGTTTTTGAAGTTAGCACCCAAAGCATCATTGGTGGAAACCCCAATCACAACAGGTTTGTTGTTCCTTAAATGTGATTTTACTGCCATTGTCACACAAGTATCGTTAACACCATTTGCTATTTTTGCTATTGTGTTTCCAGAACAAGGTGCAACAACAATAATATCAAGCATATTTTTGGGTCCTGTTGGTTCAACCGCTACAATACTGTCAAGTGGTTGATTTCGCGTAATATCTAAAAGTTGTTTTTTTAATTCTTCGGCATTTCCAAATCTTGTGCTGGTTTTAGAAGTTGTCTCAGAAATTATAGGAATAATATTGTACCCCTTTTTAATCAAGTTTTCTATTTCCACAACAACATTTTGGTGAGCGCAAAAACAACCTGTCAAAGCAAACCCTATGTTTTTTATCATTTTTTTCTCCTATTTTGTTTAATGTAAAATTTGAGGTGTTTCTATATTTTGTTTAAACCCATTATGCTTTCAAGCATAAGTTTTCCAGCAGTTTCGCAAGAATATTTTTGCGGTAATGCAGGTGCAATAATATAAACAAAATTTTGCGCTTCATCAAAATTTAATGTATTAACAGATGCAATTTCAATAAAAATTGTATTTTTATTAATTGTTTTTATTGTTTCTTGATTTAAAACTTTTGCGGGTATTGTATTGATAATTATGTCAAAATTTTTTATTTGATTTTTAAAACCATCTTTAAAAAAACTGTTATTAACAAACAAAAAATTTTCGGCAAACTTTTTTTGGTTGTGTGAAACCAAAGAGCAATTTATACCAATTTTTTGAAACAAACTAGCAGTTGCCTTTCCAACCCTTCCCGCACCCAAAATAAGTATTTTGTTTTCAAAAATTGATTTTTCACTTTGACTTAAAACTATTGCCAAAATTCCCTCCGCGGTCAATTTTGCATTTTTGATTGCAAATATTTCATCTTGTAAAATGTTTGTGTACTTTATATTTTTTTGACCAAAAATTTTTTGAACTTCTTCACTTACATTTCCCAAAAAAATTTTTATATCATTTGGCAGTTGCAGTGCTTCATTTATGTCAAACTTTTTGTTGGGAGCAAAAATCAAAATATCATTTGTTTTAATATTTTTTAGATTTGATAAATTATATTCAAAAACTTCATAACCATCATTTTGAAGTAATTGGGTTAATACTTGATTTCTTTTGTCTGTTTTATCAACAAAATAACTCAAAAAAACACCTCCTAAATCATATTATGTAAATTAGAAAATTTTGTTTATTTTTTTGCAAACTGTAACACTTTGCTTTTTATTAAAATACAATATTAATATGAAAAAAGAAAAAAATTATTTTGCAAGTGCAAACACCGGAAAAAATTTTGTAAACTACTTTAATTACATAAACCAAGAAAGTAAAAAGGGCTTTCAGTATATATTGAAAGGCGGACCTGGAACCGGTAAAAGTACACTAATGAAAAAAGTTGGGCAATACTTTTTAGACAAAGATTTAGATGTTGAATATTTTTGGTGTTCTTCTGATACAGATAGTTTAGATGGTGTGAGAATTCCTGAATACAATATTTCTGTTATTGATGGAACAGCACCACATTCATTTGATGCAAGTTTTCCTTCCATAAAACAAAAAATTGTTGACCTTGGCGAATATATTGGAGATGATGTAAAACATTTTGAAGAAACAATTTTTGACGAACTTGAAAAAAAACAAATTTATTTTGATATTGCTTATAGTTATTTAAATTCTGCCTTAAATATTTATCAAATAAATAAAAATGTTTTGAAAAAAAATATGCCAAAAAATTATATTTTTAATAAAATAAATAAATTAATTAATAAATTAAATATTAAAAATAACAAAAATCAAGGGAATGATAGAAAATTATTTTTAAAAGCATTTTCAAATGAAGGAATATTGAATTTGGAAAATCTAAATAATTTTAATTCTATTTTGGAAACCAATTTTGATATTTACGAATGTCCTATATTACTGGAAAACTTGGTGGAAAAACTTAACAAATTGGGTTATGATACAATTTCATTTTTTAACCCTATTGACCCTGAAAGTAGAGAAAGTATTTTTATTCCAAAAATAAATATTTATATAAAAAATAATTATTTAATTAATAAAAAAATAAATAATTTTAATAAATTAATTGAAAAAAATAATTATTTAATTAATAATTTAACACAATTTGCAGGTGAAAATATAAACAATGCAAAATTGCATCATAAAAAAGTGGAAGAATTTTATATAAAAAATATGAGTTTTGATGGCTTGAATTTGATAACCAATAATCTTATTAAAAGAATTGAAAATATGGCAAACTATAAATAACAAAAAAAAATATTTGGCGATTGCCAAATATTTTTTTGTTTATATTTTTTCAAAGTATGATTGTGGGTGGTCACAAACAGGACAAACAGTTGGTGCAACTTTTCCTTTATGATTGTGTCCGCAATTTCTGCACTTCCAAATAACTTCTGTTTCAGATTTAAAAACTGTTTCATCTTTTATTGTTTTTGCATACGCTAAAAATCTTTGTTCGTGCAATTTTTCTATTTTAGCAACTCCTTCAAATTTTTTTGCTATCTCTAAAAATCCTTCGGCTTTTGCTTCTTCTGCCATTTTCTTATACATATTTGTATATTCTTCTTTTTCGCCCGCCGCAGACAACAATAAATTTTGATAAGTGTCTTTTATTTTTCCGCCAACAACCATTTTGTACCAAAGTTTTGCGTGTTCCCTTTCATTTCCAAATGTTTCAGTAAATATTTCAGAAATTTTTTCATAGCCATCTTTTTTTGCTTGTGATGCAAAAAAGTCGTATTTATTTCTTGCTTGACTTTCCCCCGCAAATGCTTCCCACAAATTTTTTTCTGTTTTTGTTCCTTTTAATTCCATAATTCCCTCCTTTATAAACAAGTATAAATTTTGTTTTTTTAATTGTCAATTAATTTACACTTTGTTAATTTTTTTGACATTCTTTTTTCTATGTGATAAAATGAAAAATAAAAGGATTTGTATGACAAACATCGACATAAATATATTCAACGCTTTAAATCTTATAAACCCATCGCTAGGAAAAGCATATCGTCAAAAAGGATATAACCCTTTTGATGATGAATTTGTTTTGCAAAATGATTATGTGAAAAGTCTTTTGATAAAAGCAAAGGATAAGTATACTATAAAAACAGAAGATTTTTTGAAAAAAGGAAACAAGGAAGTTGCAGAAATGTTTGGGCGTGCTTGCAAAAACACAGAGGAACTTTTAACTGATTTGTCAACACACAGTTTAGAAAACAAAACAAAACAACTAAAAGAAATTATAGTTTTTTTAAAAAACAGAAAAGAACTTCTTTCCCAAGCAACAAAAAAATTGAAAAATGAAAAAGAAAATAGTTTTGGACTTTATCGAGATATTGTCGGCATTGATGTTTTGTTAAGCGAAATAGTAAAAGATACATTTTTTGAAAATTTTAATAAAAACAATATTATTGAAAATTTTTTGAAATATTGTCAAACTGACAAAAAACAAAAAAGTCAAAAACAGCAAGAAAATATCCAAACACAAAAAATTTTATATGAAAACGCAAAACAAACAGAAAAAGATTCTGACATTCAACAAGAACAAATAGTGGAAGTTAATATTATTAAGCCAAACACTTATAAATTAAAGTTTAAACCAAAAGAAAAAGAAAAAGTAAAGTAAAAAAAAATTCGCTAGGGTTAAAAAGCGAATTTTTTTGGAAATTTTATTCAAACAAATTTTCTAAATAATCAAAAAAATTGTTTTGAATAGCGTAAGTTGTAACAACATAATAGTTGGTTTCATTCATTTGTTTAAAATATAATTTGATTTCTTTATAAATAGCATTATCGTTTACAGAAAATATAATTTTGTCATAGGTTCGTAAAAGGTTTTGACCATTTTCTTGTAAAGTTTGAGCAGAACTATAATAAAATTCAATTTTATATTCGCTAAAACTCAAATTGTTGAAATCAGTATTTGAAAGTTCATAAACACTTGTGTTTCCACTAACTTGCCCCGCAAAAAACGCAGACAAATAACTACGCGTAAAAGACTTTTCGTATTGTGCAATTATTTCGTTAAAATATGTTGCATTTCCAGTTTTTGTAAATGTAGAACCATCATTAACCACAATACTGTTTGGTTCATTTATTTGTGGTTTGTAATTTACTTGAATTAAAAACATAACTATAACGCCAACTGATATGAGGGCGACCAATCCTAAACTAATTAACATACTTAATCGTTTTTTCATTATTTATCCCCTTTGTCTTTTTTTCTTTTTGTTGAAACTTTGCTTTTTTTCTCAACTGTAATTGCTGATTTTTTTTCAACAGGTTTTACTTTGTTTTTGTTAGCATATTCATTTCTTATATTAACAATTTCTTTATGCTCTTTTTCGGTTATAATTCCGTGTTTTAAAAAAACTTCGCTTGTTCTTACTTTCATATCCAATTCTCGTAAAGTATTTTGTTTTTCTTTTTCTTTTCTTTCTTTTTCTTCTTTTACTTTTCGAGTTTTTTCTTGTTTGTCCATATGTTCAACAATATCTTCAACACTTATACCTTCAATAAGCATATCAACTTCTTGTTTATAAATAGTTTCTCTTTCAATTAATAGTCTTGCCATTTGATGCAACAATTCAACATTTTCGGTTAAAATTTTTTGAGCCCTTTTGTAATTTGCATCCAAAATTTCCCGTATTTCTTCATCAATTTGTCCTGCAAGTTTTTCTGAATATTGATTTTTTGATTGATAATCTCTACCAATAAACACTTGCCCTTCACTGCCAAAACTCATAAAACCAAGTTTTTTGCTCATACCCCATTCTGTAACCATTTTTCTTGCAATTTCGGTTGCTCTGTGAATATCGTTTTGTGCGCCTGTTGTGATATCTTTAAATATCAATTCTTCAGCAATTCTTCCACCCATAAGGTCAGCAATCAAATCGTTGAGTTTGTTAAATGACATATGTTTGTCATCGCTGTCAGGTCGACTCATTGTGTATCCCGCCGCCATACCTCTGGGAATAATAGACACTTCTTGCACATCTTCCGTATTTTCCAATTTTTTGCCAAGTATTGCGTGTCCTGCTTCGTGATATGCGGTAATTTTTTTGTCTTTTTCTGTTACAAGGGTACTTTTCTTTTGCGGTCCCATTATTACTTTGTTTATGCCTTCTGTTATGTCTTGCATTAAAATTTTTGCCCGACCCGCTCTTGCTGCCAAAATAGCGGCTTCGTTAAGCATATTTTCAATGTCCGCACCAGTGAAACCGCTCGTTATTCTTGCAAGGGTTCCAAAATCAATATCACTGTCAAGCGGTTTGTTTTTTGCGTGAATTTTTAAAATACCTTCTCGACCTTTGACGTCTGGCGGATTTACATAAACTTGGCGGTCAAACCTGCCCGGTCTTAAAAGAGCAGGGTCAAGAATATCAGATCTGTTTGTTGCCGCCAAAACAATAATGCCTTGATTTGCTTCAAAACCATCTAATTCTACCAATAATTGATTTAATGTTTGCTCTCTTTCATCGTTGCTTCCACCAAGACCCGCACCACGCTGTCTGCCAACTGCATCTATTTCATCAATAAAGATAATGCATGGATTGTTTCTTTTTGCTTGGTCAAATAAATCTCTTACCCTTGATGCGCCAACGCCGACAAACATTTCCACAAAGTCGGAACCGCTTATTGATAAGAAAGGCACTTCGCTTTCGCCTGCAACTGCTCTTGCTAGCAAAGTTTTTCCCGTTCCCGGAGGACCTACCAATAAAACACCTTTTGGTATTCTTGCTCCCAACTCTGTAAATTTTGTTGGAGATTTCAAAAAGTCGACAATTTCTCTTAATTCTTCTTTTTCTTCATCTGCACCAGCAATGTCAGAAAATTTGACTTTTATGTTTGATATTGACCTTGCTCTGCTTTTTCCAAAAGTCATTGCTCCGCCACTTTTTGAACTAAACATTTTGAACATAATATAAATAAACACTAACGCAAGCGTTATCATTAAAATTGGATATATAACTTCCCATATTGAACCCGTTTGCTGTTCAGAACCATAATATGTTTGATAATAATTTGTATAGGTTTCGTCACTAGATTTGTCTAATAATGTTCTGTATTCTTGTGCGTTATAAACTATATAAAAATCATATTTTGCTGGAAACTGCCCTGATGTTATTGTTGACTCCGCTTCTGTTAATTTGAAAACAATTTTTGTATTTCCAACAACATACCAACTTTCGATTTTTCCTTCTTCAAAATATTCAACTGCTTCATTATAATATTTTTTTTCTACTGTTGAATTTGTGTTTGATATTGAAAAAATAACCAATATTGCAACAAATGCAATTAGCACATAGTAAAATATTTTTGAACTGTTTTTACTGTTATTCACTCTTCCCCCATTTAAACATAATGTATATTTTATACAATTTTTTGTAAAAAATCAACTGTTTGCCCTAATTTTGATTTTTTTGATTGTTGTGTTTTTGCACTGCGCCCCCGCGCGAGCCGTTGGAAACGGCTCGCACCACTTTTTGAAAAAAAGTGGTGCGTCCCGCCCGCAAAGGCGGGCGGGACTCGCGGGGACGCGACTTTTAAGGAGCAGGTTCCTCCGATGTCAAATAATTGCCAATTTGGTCGCCAACAAATTCATAAACATAAATTGTTACTTCCGTTCCTGTTAATTGCCCTTCAATAAATGTATTTACGGCAGGTATAAGACTTGCAATGTTCGCAACTGCAAAAAACACTCCTAAAAAAACCGCTCCTTTAACCAAACCCAAGAAAAACCCTAAAACAGAATTTAATTTGCCCAAAACTTTGCCTTTAAAAAGTTTGCCAATAGTGTGATTTAAAACAAACACCAAAACTCTTAATACCAAATATGTTATGATAATTGCAACAATAACAGCAATAACATTTGCTATTGACTGACCAACCAAGCCTGCAAGCCAAGGTGTGAGTCCAAAAAGCGAATCTAATATGCTTACCATTATCCCACTGAAAAAGTATGCCAAAACGAATGTACCCAAAAACCCTAAAAGCGACAAAGCGGTAGCAAAAAATCCCTTAAACAATCCAATTACACCCGCAAGCAAAATTATCCCAAAAAATATTACATCAATCCAAATCTTTTCCATTAATACACTCCATATTGTAATATATTTTAATAATATCATAATAATTTCAAAAAACAAATCGAATTTAGAAAAAAAGCATAACATTTTGTGTTATGCTCAAAAATTATTCTTCATCTGCATTCGGTTTGTTTTTGATGTTGTCTTCTTTTCCAACCAAATCTTCAAAAAACTGATTGTCTTCTGTGTTAAAGTCTTCAAAAAGATTATCCGAAACTTCACTTTCTGTTTTGTTTGCTTCAACTACTTCAACTTTTAAGTTTTCTTCAACAACGCCTACATTTGAGTTTTCCGCAACTTTGTTTTCCTGAACTGTGTTTTCTTCAACGGGTTGTTTTCTTGGTCTTCCTCGCCCACGTTTTGCTGGAACAACTTCTTCGCCATTTACTGTTACCAAAACATCACTTGTATTTTGAGAGCCATTAAGTGCAACAGACACATTTGCCAACAATTCTTCACTTCCATCGCCTATGCCGTTTTGATTTTTTAGTTTTGTAATAGCTGTTTCACATTCTGCAATATCATTTTTTAAATCTTGGTTTGCCGTTATAAGTATTCTGTTTGTTGTTTCAAGAATAGGGTATCTTTCTTTGTTGTTTTCCATAACTTCTTCACAATGTTTTACAGATACTTTCAAGCCATCAAGCAAATCTAAATCTTCGGCAAGTTTTTTTGCTTTTTCTGGGTCAATTTCCATAATATTATTAACACCATAAAGCATAACTTTTTGTTTTGCGACAAGTGCTTCTCTTCTTCTTAATTTACTTTTGTCGCTGTCAAGATTTTTTCTTACTCGTTTTAATGGCAAAAATTCTTTTTTGTTAAGTTTTAGTTCTTTTTCATTGGCTTTTAATCTTGCTTTCAAAACTTCAAGTCTGTTTTCGTATTCTTCAAGTGTTAAAAGTGGAGTTGATTTTTCTTCTTCTACTACTTCGTGATGAGCATACAATTTTTCTAGTTCAACTTTTTCAGTTTCCCATTTTTGCTCGTTGTTTTTTGATTGTGCTTTTAGTTCTTCATACAATTTTCTTTGTTCTTCAAGTTCTTTCTTTAAGTTTTCAATTTCTAACAAAAGCGCTTTTTCTGTTTCTCTTAAATTTACTAGATACTCCAAGTTTTCTTTATTATCAACATTTTCACTTACTATTTCTTTTATTGGTTGCAAATTTTCTGTTTCTGCGACAATATTTTGTTCATTGGTGCTAATAATTTCATTTTTTGCTTTTTCGTCTTCAAAAAGATTGTCAAAATCAAAATCTTCGCCAAAATTAAAATCATCATCATTAAACAAATTGTTTAAGTCATCAGTGCTTCGTGGACTTTTTTCTTTGCTTTCCGCCACTGCAACTGGACTTTTATAATCTTCAAAGTTATCAAGATTAAGTGACTTTTCTTCTTTTTGTGCTTCATCATAATCAACGGGTTTTACTTCTTCGTCATCCATAACAAACTTTTCTTCACTTATTTGAGAGACAGGTTCTTCTTCCATAACAAATTTTTGATTATTTTCCGGTTTGCAATAATTTTGTTGAACATAATCATTTTTTTCTTCTTTTTCTTTATAAACTGTTTTGTGTCTTGGTTCCAAAATAGATAACAATAAATCTCCAAGGAAGAAAACTACAAATCCGCCTGCTATTATTATACCTATTATTGCAAGAACATTTAAAAACGCATCAATAAAACTCATCATAAACTCCTATTGCCCTTAATTTTGACTTATTATAGCATAACCCATAAAAATAATCAAGACCCTTGTTTAAAAAAAAAATTTTGCCATTAATTTTTTTCTAACTCTTTTGGTTTTTCACGCAAAAAATCCATATTTTGCCTTCGTTGCAAAAAGGTTAAAAAAGCATTTCTTTTATCATTAAACATAAGCACAGAACTTAAAATCATATGTTTTTCAACTTTTTCTTCACAATCCACACCCAACATTTTTATTTCTTTTTCAACATCAATTTTAAGCAAATTTTTTAAAAAACTTTTTACTTCTGGTTCTTCTTCACAAACTTTAACTATTGTTTTAAAAAATTCTCTTTCAATTGATTTTGTTGTGTAGTATACATTTCTGTCTATGGGTTTTTCCTGCTTAAAATATAATTTTTTAAAGTGCTCGCCTTGATAATTATTATTTTTTATTTGCTTTATAATTTCTTTATTTTCAAAAGCAGAATTACCAAAAGACAAGCATCTTCCATTGTCAAAACTCGGTGCAAGTGAAATAGTGTCTCCATCAATCAAAAATTCTATGTTTTGGGTGTGCCTGTCTGTTTGTGCCAAAAAAAAATCTAAAACAGTTCTGCAATATAATTCTGTTTTTATTTTATTAAAATTGTACTTCAAATTGTGTTTATTAGCATAAAATTCAAATATTTTAAGGCAATTTTGAACACACAAAATTTCTTTTATTTCTCCAAAGATTGTTTCATAAAATTGTGCCAATTCAAAATAATTAACACTATACATATTTGGCTTGGTTAAAAATGTTTTAACCAAAACGCCATTGTTGCTTGAATTTCTTGTTGTATATTTTGCAAATTTTGTTTTAACACAATCAAAGTTTATTTTTTGACTTAATACAGAATAAAACATTTCGCCCAAATCTGTTCTTTTACTAGGACCAAAAAAGGTGCTGTCATCATTTCCTTTAAACAAATAATCTACGCCATTTATTTTTAACCAAAATTTTTCGCAATACCAACTGCCTCTATATTCTTGGCGTGATTTTTTTTTATCTTTTTCTGTTATTACTACCATTTTTTTCCTTTCAAAAATTATTTTATTGCTTTTAAGTGAAAATTCTGTTTATATTGTTGCAACTTTGCAAATTTAAACAAAACTTCAAATTTGTTTTGAGTGTCAATTTGACCAAGTTGGCAAAGAATATCTTTTCTATTGATAACACTTTGATAAATATCTTCAAAAATTGAAAATAGTTGCAAACTTTTTGTAGACTTTGTTATATCCAAATTTTTAAGTGCAATAATTGGACTCAAATTGTCTATATTTTTATTTTTTTGAACAGGGACAAACTCAAAATTTTGCTCTTTACAAAACAAACTTCCAATTTTTGTATTTTTATAATATAGTTCTATTTGCATAATATCTCCTAATTTTATTGTACAATATTTTTAATAAAAGTCAAATTTATGTTTAGATTTAAACATATTTTATTGTTTTGCCAATTCGCTTTTGTTGCGATTGTTTTCTTTCTTATAATTTGATTTAAACAATTCAACTCTTCGGTTAAAAATTTTTTCGGCTGAAAGTTTGTATTCTTTTGCCAATTTGTATTTTTGTTCTTTTTCAACTTTTTTTATTTCTGATAGTATGTCAATATTTAAAATTTTTGAAACAAAGTTTTTTATTTCTTGATTTTCATTGCACAACAAAGCAAGTTGTTTGGTAAATATGTCACAAAATTCTTCATCTTCAAGATTATTTTTTAGCATTAAAAATTTTTTATTTAAATACATTTTATAAGCACAAATAAAATATTCTTCATAATAAACCTTAATATCTTTTATAATTTGTTTGTTTGCGGTTTTTGTGTTGTTAAAAGACAAACTTATACTATTGTCAAACATTGGTGCTAATTCAAAATTTTCAGGATATACTAAAAATTCAAAATTTTCACAGTGCCTATCTCGTTGTGCGAGAAAAAAGTCCATTATCGCTCTTTTATATAACTCAATTCTGGTTTTTTCTAAATCTATATCATATCTGATATTATCAGTGTAAATTTTTATATTTTCAACGCAATCGTCCACACAAATATAATCGCACCAATCACATATTTTATTGTTTAATTTTATCATATCCTCATAATTAAAATTAAAAATCACATCATCATTCAAATAATTTTTCACAAGAACGCCATTGTTGCTGTTTTTTAATTTTTCGGGCAAATTTCCTTTTATTCTAGCAATGTGCGTTTGAACACAATCTATTCCAAGTTTTTTGCACATACTTGAATATAAAACTTCGCCAAAATTTGTTTTTTTTGATTCTCTATTCCCTTTGAATAGGTAATCATTTTGGTCGTATTTAACCCAAGCCTTAGGCGATATAGTATTCAAAGATATTTCAAGGTTTAGTTTATTATTATATTTTGGATTTACTAATTCTATCATTTATTTTCCTTCACAAATTAAAATTTGATTGATTTTTTTTATTTTATAACAAAATTTCATTTCTGTCAATACCGACTATAAATTTTAAAATAATTTGCAAAAAAAATGTTGACAAAGGGTTTATTTTAATGTATATTTGAATATGCTTGGCGGTGTAGCTCAGTTGGTTAGAGCGTACGGTTCATACCCGTAAGGTCATTGGTTCGAATCTAATCACCGCTACCAATTGTTTTTGAGTGATTTTTTTACGCAAAAACAAAAAATTTGTTGTTTAAGGCAAATTCCGCGATGCTTTTGCGGAAGCGAAGCGGAGCAAAACAAGCCAAAAGGCCAACAAAAAAAGCACTGCTGAAAAACTTCGAAGAAATGCTAATCACAAAGAGTAGCGACCAAACTCCCAGCGAAAGCGGAGTTTGCGAATGGTCGCTAGAAGAAAAATTTGTGGCCGTAAGAGCGATGCTTTTGCGGAGCGAAGCGGAGCAAAACAAGCCAAAAGGCCAACAAATTTTTATGGTTCCATGGTCAATCGGTTAAGACACCGCCCTTTCACGGCGGAGTGAGGGGTTCGATTCCCCTTGGAATCACCAAAAGTGCAAAAGCACTTTAAATTATGGAAGAATGGCTGAGCGGTCGAAAGCGGCGGTCTTGAAAACCGTTGAACTGAGAGGTTCCGTGGGTTCGAATCCTACTTCTTCCGCCAAAAAATCTCAAGTGTAAACTTGAGATTTTTTTATCCAAGTTGGCACAACTTGGCATATCACCAAGTGCATTAGCACTTGCATATCATCAAGCGTTTAACCGCTTTAATATCATTAATCGCCAACTTGGGTGATATGCAAAAGCTTATTTTGGTGATATACAGCCTACGGCTGATGATATACAACGCAAAAGCGTTGATTTGTTTTTTGTGTATGTTGCAATAAAAATGAAAAAATTTTTAATCAAAAATGTTTATTTTTTGACACACTTCCCCAAAAAGAGCACTGCGTTAGCGGTATTTTTTTGTTGGTGGAAGAAGTTTTCATATTAAAAAATAAAATGAAGTTTGTATTGACTTAGAATTACATTTGTGCTATTATTGATTTAGAAAAGGAAATATTTAAATGTTTTGTTTAGAAAGATTTAGAATAAATAAATAACATAAAATCAATCGGCTGGTTTTATGTGTTTATATTTACGCAAAAAAATCAGTGAATTTTGTAAATTTGTTTTTATTCTTTTAAACATTAGGATTTGAATAAATGATTTAAGAGTTCACTTTATTGGTGAACTTTTTTATAGATTTTTTAATATAAATCGTCCGAAATTAAATTTTAAGGAGAAAAAAATGTTTTTAAAAAAATTTAAAAACCTATGTGAAATAAAACCATATTTTAAAAAATACAAAAAATTAGTTACCATTTTATTTGCCGTTATGCTTATAGCTAGTAGTATGGGGATGCTTTTAACTTATTTAATGAGCGAACAATTAATTGGTATTACCAATCAGTTAACTGATATAATAATCAAATTTACTATTATAATTATAATAACCGTTCTTATTCACCACATATGCTGGTTTTTATGGAGTAGATTCGCAACAATAATTAACAATAAAGTTGCTTGCGACATCAAAAAAGATATTATAAAAAAATCCTTAAACACAAAATATTTGGATTTGAAAAATAAAACTTCTGGTTATTATATTGAAAGGCTAAACGATGATACAAATGATGTTAGTTCTTTCCTTTCAAACGTTGCAGGAACAATGGTTGATGTTTTAACCAATTGCAGTTTTCTTGTTTTAATATTTTTTTTAAATTGGCAATGTGGATTGTTCTTTTCTATTGGCGTTGTTGCCCTATTTATTATAGACGCCATTAAAGTAAAAAAAGATTTAAATTATTTGCAATTAGTAAAAATTGAAGGTGAAAAATCAAATTCAAAATTAGGTGAAATAATTAGAGGTGTTAAAGACATAAAAGGATTTGGAATTAAAAACGAAGTAATAGAAATAAATAACGAAGTAAATAATACTCTATCAAACTTAAACATAAGAAAAACAAGTTGCTATGAGCTTTTAAGCAGACTAAATACTTTTACACAATGGATTATTGATTCTGCTTTAATACTTATATGTGCTTTTTGGCTGTTTCCAACCGGACAAATTACTGTTGTGATTTTACTAATAATACTTAACTATAAGGGGTTAATGTATGAAACTGTTGGTTTTTTCTCAAAAATGAAAACTTATTATGTTCAAGGGGATTATCAAGCAGGAAGAATTTTGGAAGTTACCCAAAATGTAAATTGTGAAAAATTTGGAGATTGTGATATTTTAATAGATTATCCAAGTATAGCAATTAAGAATTTATCATTTTCATACGATAAAAAACCTGTTTTAAAAAATGTTTCTTTAGAAATTTCTGCTAATACTAGTTCAGTTTTAACCGGAATTAGTGGTAGCGGAAAATCAACTTTGTTTGGAATTATTAGTAAATTAATTGAAATACCAAATAACACAATATTTATTAGCGGAAACGATATAAACAAATTTAATGAGGATAGTTTTAGAAATACAATAAGTATTGTAAATCAAGAACCCTTTATTTTTAATGAAACTATTTATAATAATATTAAAATAGTAAAATCAAACTCAACCAAAGCGGAAATTGAAAATGCTTGTAAAATTGCCAATATTCACAATGAAATATTAGCTTTGGAAAATGGTTATGAAACTATGCTGGCAGAAAATGGAAACAATTTATCTGGTGGTCAGAAACAAAGAATAGCAATAGCTAGAGCACTTTTAAAAAACACACCAATAATATTGTTTGATGAACCAACAAGCGCACTTGATAAAGAAAATCAAGATATTTTATTAAATACTATTTATGAAATAAAAAAACACAAATTGGTTTTTGTTATTGCACATAAATTAACATCTTATAAAACTTTTGATAATGTATTCAAGTTGAAAAATGGTGAAATTTTTAAAGAATAACAAAATGCTGAGATGAATTATTATCTCAGCATTTTGTTTATAGTTCTAAAATCGTTTATGTAATAATAGTTTGTTATCTTAAACAAACTTTTGTTTCACAAAAGCATAACCCAAAGCAACAAAAAAACAAGCATAAGTGCCTGTTTTTACTGGTTGCGGGAGTAGGATTTGAACCTACGACCTTTGGGTTATGAGCCCAACGAGCTGCCGGACTGCTCTATCCCGCGATATTGTTAAAAACCAATTGGGTTTGCTTTTTAACTTTGTTAGTATATGCCATAAAAAAACTTTTGTCAATACTTTTGCAAAAAAAATTTGATTAAAAAATTAGCAAAAAAAATACAAATTAGTTTTTAGGTTCTTTGTTTATTTTCTGTATATTTTTATGTAAAAACAATGTCCAAAAAAGACATAATGGCAAAACCAAGTGTAACAAAAAAAACTGAAAGTATTTTATTGTGAGAAATAGATTCTGGTATGAGTTCGGTTGTTGCTACAATCATCATCGCCCCCGCTGAAAACGCCAAAAACAAAGGTAGTACAGGTGCAACATAAATAGAAAAAATGCAAGCGAAACAAGCAAAAATTGGTTCAACAATGCCCGATAAAACGCCCACCAAAAAAGATTTTTTAGCGTTAACCCCATCACGAAAAAGTGGCAATGAAACACTTGTGCCTTCGGGAATATTTTGTATTCCTATGCCAACTGCTAACATTATTGCAGGAATAAACATAGAAAAATCGCCCAAAACTGCTATGCTTCCCAAGGCAACGCCAATTGCCATTCCTTCTGGTATATTATGTAAAGTTATCGCGGTTGAAAGCAAAATATTTCGCTTTAATGTTTCAATTTTTTTGTTTTTAAATTTATATAATTTTTTTTCAAAAAACAAACTTGATAAAACTATAAATATTCCGCCAAGAATAAAGCCCCCTACAACAAAAAAACTTTTTTGAATTTGTGAGTCTTTACAATATTCTAGCGCCGGTAAAATTAAACTAAAAAAAGAAGAAGCAATCATAACCCCGCCCGCAAAAGAAAGCATTGCAGACATATATTTGGGACTTATTTTTTGGCAAAAAAGAACAAAACTTGCGCCAATACTTGTGCATAACCAACAAAATGAACTCATTATAAAAGTAACCAAAATTATGGGCAATCCCGCAAGCCAACCTAACACAAAATGCAAAACTCCTTATAATCACAATATGAAAATAATGATATTTTGTTAAAATAAATTAATTTTTGAAAATTGATTTATTTTCATCAATTTTATATTTTGCAAGATATAAAAACGGCGTGTCAAAGACTGCAACTATAAATTTTATTGCAAGTGCAGTTATTATTATTTCATACATAATTTCAAAACTGTAAATTCCAAGATAAGCACCAAAAGTGAATATTAAAGTATCAATTATTTGGCTAAAAATTGTTGCAATGTTGTTTCGAAGCCACAATTTTTTGCCTTTTGTAAGTTTGGAAATAAATTGGAATAAATAGATATCAATTGTGTTTGAAATTAGATAAGCAACAAGACTTACAATACAAACTCGTGGCATAATGTCAAACAACGTGTGCATTGCTTCGCTGGAAAAATCTTGTTCGGGGTTGATTGCAAATTGTAAAGTTAATTGAATTAACGCTGTGAAAACAAACATAGAGAAAAACCCTATCCAAACCGCTTTCAATGCTTCTTTTTTTCCGTGTTTTTCGTTTAGAATGTCGGTTATTAAAAAGCACGAACCATAAACAACATTGCCAAGTGCGCAAGTCAAACCAAACATATCAACAACCACCAAAACTTCAATATTTGCAATAATTGTGGATAAGCCTATCCAAATAAAAAGCCCCGTTTTGCCAAAAAGTTTGTATGAACAAAGCACTCCCGCAAAACACACAATAAGAGATATAAAAAATAATAATTCATTAGGCATTTTTGTTTGTTCCTTTTGTTTTTTGTTTAAAATTATTCGCTTGTTCGTTTAAACTAATTCTAAAAAAATCAGTTTTAGGGTCTTTTTCGCCATAAGATTTGTAAAAATTTTTTCTAAAATCTAAAAATCTATCTTCTTTTATTGCTTGTCTTATGTCTTCCATAAGTTTCGTCAAAAATCTTAGATTGTGAATACTTAAAAGTGTTGCCCCTAAAATTTCACCGCTATTTATCAAGTGGCGGATATATGCTCTTGTATAATTTTTGCAAGCATAGCAATCACATTCGGCATCTATTGGAGTGAAGTCTTCTTTATATTTGGCGTTGCGAACAACCAGTTTTCCGCTTCGGGTAAACGAAGTTCCGTTTCGGGCAATTCTGGTCGCAAGAACGCAGTCAAACATATCCATTCCGCGATAAACGCTTTCAATCAAGTCTTCGGGCGTTCCAATTCCCATTAAATATCTTGGCATATTTTCTGGCAA
>JAQVWL010000012.1 GCA_028709705.1 Clostridia bacterium | reverse complement strand
AAGCCATGGAAAGATCCTTTCAACCAGTGTTGAAGGACTATGGGGAGGTCTCTAGGGATCTCCTCAATTTCTTTTTTATAGGATAAAGCATGAGAAAAATATTTACAACTTACGAACAACAAATAGACATTTTGAAAAGCAGAAATCTAATTATCAGTGATGAAGAAGATCTAAAAAACACATTAAAAGATTCTGGATATTACAATCTTATAAATGGCTATAGTTACATTTTTCAAAATAATAATGATGAGTATATTAATAATGCTAGTGATAAAGACATATATGCATTATACAGATTTGATAAATCATTAAGAAATATAATTTATAAGTACACATTATCCTTTGAATCAAGGTTAAAGTCTATGATCTCTTATGTGTTTAGCGAGCAATATGGAGAAGATCAAAACAAATATTTAATTAGAGTAAATTTTGATAAAGATATAAACAAAGAGGCAAGTATAGCAAAATTAATTAGTGATTGTTTTGAAATTATAAAAGAAGCATCGGATGGCACTTGTAAAAAATACAGGCATTATATAGGACATTATGTTAACAATCATGGACATGTTCCATTATGGGTTTTAATAAGGGCCATGACGCTAGGCAACGTATCTGTATTTTATGCAAATATGAAGCTTGAAGATAAAAATAAAATTTGTTCTGAATTTAAATTAAATGCATCTGAATTAGAAATTATGTTAAAAATGTTAGTACAGTTCCGAAATGTAGTAGCTCATGACGAAAGAATATTCTGTTACAAACTAAGAAGAGATAGTTTGCCACGAATTTTACCAATATATGATATTATGCAAATTAAAAAAAGTATTGTAGGAGTTCCTTTTTCTGGAATCAAAGATTTTTTGTCATTAATGATTATATTTAAATACTTATTAAAACCAATTGAATTTGCGGGATTTTGGACTGAGTTTGAGCTAGAAAGAGATGAATTGATTAAAGATATAAAGTCTCATTTTATAGCTACGATAAATGATGAAATGGGCTTAAAAAACAGATGGAAAAATCTAAAAAACTATAAAGTGTAGCAATAATATAAAAGCAAATAAAATATAAGATTGTTTTGAGAATTTTAAAAAAGGCAAGGGTTAAAAACTCTTGCCTTTTTTAGCGTTTGCAGATTTTTTGCAAAAATCACCAAAAAATAACAGGCGTAAACATACGATAAAATATGGCATTCTTGCAAAAATTTTGAAAAAATTCGTGACAAATTCGTGACAAACACACTTTTTTGAGTGCCAACCCTCAAATTTGCGCATTCTGCAGGTTCGAAAAATGGCATTTAAAATCAAGCAAAAAACCGTTTTATGGGTTCGAATTTTTGGCATAAAATAAAAAAAGTAGCGACTGTTAAAAATCGCTACAATGCCCATAAAATAAGGCTTTCTGGTGCACCCACCAAGACTCGAACTTGGCATAATGGTTTCGAAGACCATTGTGATATCCACTTCACTATGGGTGCATAACTATTAAAATTTTTTGGTGCGAATTGCGAACCCGCAAAGAGTGGTTTCGAAGACCATTGTGATATCCACTTCACTATGGGTGCATAAAAATTTATATTTTGGGCGTGGTGTTTGTTTTATTTTTTTGTTGTGCTACCAAAACCGCCATTGCGTGTTGCTGTTGCATTGTCATCTATTGTAATGCCATATTCCAAAAAAATACCTTGTGCCAAACCTTGACCTTGGCTTATTTCCACAATTTTGTTTTCGTTTGTATCATTTGTCAATTTTATGTGAATGTGACCTTCATTTTCGCTGTAAAAATAGTCAGAGTCTATTATACCAACTGTGTTGTTTAATTGCAAGCGGAATTTAAACCCCAATCCGCTTCGTGGGAACACTTGCAAAACATAATTGTTATCAATATTGCATCTTATACCCGTTGGAATATTAATTGACTCTCTTGCCTTTAAACTAAATGCAATAGGTGAAAAAAAATCATAGCCAGCAGAAAATGCAGTCGCTCTTTGTGGAAGTTCTATTTTTTGATATATATTTTCAAGATTTTCATTTTTGCCAAAAATATTGTTCCAATCTTTTTCAAATTGACCGAAACTAACCTTTTTAAACTGTGCTACTTTTTTCAAATTTTTATCTCCTTATAAATCTTTTGGCACAAATTCCCATAGCAAAGAAGTTTCCGGAATAACTTCTCTGTTTAATTGCCCCGTTTTGTCAAAAACTTTTAAAAGTTTTTCTGCTTGTTCGTTGTTTTTCACTTTTTTTAGTAAAGGTTTTAAATATGTATCATACAAAAGTGGCTCGTACATATGGACTGTGTTAATAATGTAATCTGCACTATTTCTAAAAGGTATAACAAACTTATCTTCCCCCATACAAACATATTTCCAAGCGTTTAATGTTTCTTCAATGCTGTTTCCACGATTGTAATAATCACGCAAAAGTCTTCGCATTAATCTTACTTGCTTGCAAGAAATCACAATTTCTTTTCCAATAATAAAATTGCTGTTTACGGCAACGTATACTCTAAATATTTTTTCTTTTTCAGCAAAAATTGGGTTCAACGCGTGCAACCCTTCCACAATCAAAACATCATTTTTCTTTAAAACAATTTCTTCATAACCAGACCTATTACCTGTTAAAAAATTAAATCTTGGAAGTAGTGCTTTTCCGTTTTTTAAAATTTCTTTGATAAAGTTGTTAAAATAAGGTATATCCAACGCAGTTACATTTTCATTGTCGTATTCACCATTTGGCAAAAGCGGAGTGTGTTTTTTTGAAAGAAAAAAATCGTCCATAGATATTGCAATGCAACCAATGTTTTTTTGATTTAGTCCTTTTGCAATAAGTTCTGAAGATGTTGTTTTGCCCGCAGAAGATGGACCAGATACAAAAACAATTTTAAAGTTTTTTTCACATATTTGACATATTATTTCTTCTATTTGACTTTTATAAATTTTTTCAGAAGTTTCCACAAATTGTTTTATATTTTTTTTTGCTTCAAGGTTAACAATTTCCAAGTCGTATGATACTTTTACTATATCTCCGTGCAATTTTGTAATTTCAAATTTATCCATTTTTATCCTTTTATATTGAACACATTAACGCAATACCTGCCTTGAACGGCCAATATGTTTTGCTGTTGTCTTTTTCTATTTCAAAAACCAATTCAATATATGATTGATTTATGGCTTGATAATTTAGAACGCCTACGTTCGCAGTGTTTACATTATACAAAACCGAGTTTTGATTTGTGTTGCTAACAAGTTTTTCCGTGCTTGCTGACAATGCTTGGTTGCTATTGTCAAAAGTACTTAAATTTATGAAATCGATATCAAAATTAACGCTGTTTTGAACACTCCATTTTTTGTTGGTTAACTCGGCAGTTTGGGTTGAAATGTTGGTGTAAGTTTTGTTTGCAAAATTATAATAATTAACTTTTATATTTATGTTAACATTGTATTCTGCTTCAATTGCAAGCCAAACGGAGCAAATTTTGGTTGTTGAACTTGGCATAATAACAAAAGATTGATATTCTTTTGCTTGTATATGACTCATTGCATCGGTTGAACTTGTACTAACATAGAACGAACTGTCGGTAATATCTTTTATTGTGCTTGTTGGATAAGGTTCAAATATTGATTTTGCCAAATCGGGCGAAACTGTAAGAATTTGGTTTGTTATATAACTATAATTTTTGGCTTCGCTACCCACTTGAATTTGGTTGTAAACGGAGTTTATTATATCATTTCCAACAATATTTATCAAAATATAATTGTTTAAAATCTGAACATCTTCAGGTTTTAGTCCAACATATTCACCCTTTTCCGCAAATTGTGTTTTTGTTTGGGTCAAAGCAAGACAGTTGTCGTTTGTTATTTCGTTTTGCTTGGCTGTGTCAAAAAATATTTTTGTTGTGCCTTCGCTGTCGTTAATTTCAATGGTAAAAATGGTAGGTGTTTCGTCCATTATTATTTGCATCAAAACAATTTCAAGTGCAACTTTGTAAGTGTTAACAAAGGCAGAATAATAATTTGATTGCACTGTTTGGTTGGAATAGGTTTGCACCGCCGTTTCGCTATTTTCCAAACTATGCAAATTGCTTGTTTGGGTGGAAAATGTCCATTTCCAAGGAATATTTGTTGTGGTGTTGTTTTCAAGCGTTTGAACACGAATTTTGTCATAGTTTGAAGCAACATTTTCATTTGCTTTGTTGGTAATTGAACTTGAATGTGTTTCATCGTTTAGTATCCCAAAGTTGGCGTAAAGTTCTTTCAAAACAAATTCTGCATAAATTGAAAAGGTGTTGTCAAGTTCATAATTGTTGTTGTTATAACAAACTTTGTAGCCTTCAATGCCAGACATTTGGGTTTCAGGATAATCGGGGTCAAAATAAAAACAACCACTTAAAAAAATTAGCGGAAATATGAATATAAAAGCAAAGACTTTTATATAATTTTTCTTCATATAATATATATTAACATATCAACAAAATTTTATCAACAATTTTTGCTGTAAGAGATACACGCCAGCACCCCATTTTTGCAAAATGGGGTGGCGAGCCGTTTTCAACGGCTCGAACGGGGGCGGAAGTGTCTATGCTTGTCAAAACAAAAGAACTTTTGTCTGTTTGTGTAAACTTTAACATTTGTTTAATCAAAAAATATATAATAATCATAAAGATATATAGGAGTTGGTAATGAAGTTAAATGATTTAATAAAAAGTACAGAAACAAAGCAAATAATTGGCCGAACTGCTGATGTCGATATTGATTATTTGACTATAAACAGTCGTGACAAGCAAAAAAATACCTTGTTTATTGCACAAAAAGGCAAGGTTTTTGACGGACATAAATTTGTTGATGAAGCGATTATCAATGGTGCTGTTGCTTTGGTTTTGGAAAAAGAATTACCAAACTATAATATTCCTCAAATAATTGTAAAAAACACAAGAAAAGCGTGTGGAACGCTTGCAAGTGAATATTATGGCAACCCAAAAGACAAAATGAAGTTTGTGGGCATTACGGGAACAAATGGAAAAACATCTTCAACATTGTTTATGGGTGAAATTTTGAAACAAGCAAACAAAAAAGTTGCAGTTATAGGAACTCTTGGGGTTTTCGCGGGGGAAAAACATTACAAAAACGACCTAACAACACCTGACCAATTAAATTTTCACAAAATTCTTGCCGAGTTGGAAAAAGATGGAATTGAATATGTTATTATGGAAGCATCTGCACACGCACTAGCACTTAACAAACTTGACAACATTGATTTTGAAGTTGGAATATTATCAAATATAACACAAGACCATTTAGATTATTTTGGAAATATGAACAATTATGCAAGAGCAAAATTAAATTGGTTTTTAAATGGAAAAGTTAAGCAGTGCGTTATAAATATTGATGACAAATATGCCAAATATTTGTTAAACAAAAATTTGCCAATTTTAACTTATGGCTTGTATAATCCTAGCGATGTTTTTGCTGTTGATATTCAAAAAACTCATACAGGAACAAATTTTGTATTAAATTTGTTAGACAATATTTTAAAATGTGAAACACAGTTAGTGGGTGAGTTTAATATTTACAACCTAATGGCAGTTGCCACAACCGCAGTTTGTTTGGGTATTAGTTTTGAAAATATTGTAAAAGGAATAAAAAACTGCAAAGCACCATCTGGGAGATATAACGTAATAAATTTGGGCGATAACAAAACAATCATTGTTGATTTTGCACACACTCCCGATAGTTTGGAAAAAGCGCTTACAACCGCAAAGCAAGTTTGCAAGGGCGAATTGTTTTCTGTTTTTGGTTGTGGCGGGGATAGGGATAGGTCAAAAAGACCAATTATGGGAAAGGTGTCCGAATCTATTGCCGATTTTACTATTTTGACAAGTGATAACCCAAGATTTGAAAAGCCAGAAGATATATTAAACGATATTGAATTTGGTATGAAAGGCGATAATTATATGAAAATTGCCGACAGAAAGTTGGCAATAAGGAAAATAATAACGATGTTAAAACCTTATGATATTGCGGTTGTTTGTGGAAAAGGTGGAGAACTGTATCAAGATATAAATGGCATAAAAATCCCGTATGATGATTTTAGTGAAATTGAAACAGCAAAAAAAGAAATTTTGGAAAAGCAGGAGCAAAATTTTAAGGAAAAAATATGCTAATAAATGCAATATTTTGTTTTTTGTTTGCATTTGTTGTGGCTTTTATCATAAGTCCAATAGTTATTTTTTATTGCAAAAAATTGAAAGCAGGACAAAATATTTTGCATTATGTTGAAGCACACAAAAGCAAACAAGGCACTCCAACAATGGGTGGTTTGATATTTATTATTGGCACAGTTTTTGGTTCTTTTTTCGCTTTCAAAGAAAATTATACCTTTGCAATAATGGCGGTGGTTATTATGCTGGCATTTGGACTTTTGGGCTTTTTAGATGACTATATAAAAATAAAAGAAAAACACAATGAAGGTTTAAAAGTTTATCAAAAAATTGTTGGACAAGTTGGCATAAGCACAATCATTGCTTTTTTTGTTTACAATTATGTTGGGACAAGCATTTATATTCCAATCTTACAAATACCCGTTGATATAGGTGTTTTTATTATTCCGCTTGTTATTTTGGTATTTGTTTCGCTTGTCAATAGCACAAATTTGATAGACGGACTTGACGGACTTTGTACAAGTGTTAGTTTTTTTTATTTGTTAAGTTTTGTTATGATTTTGGGTTTGGGATTGGAAAATCTAAATAGCGTATTGCTAATCGAAACACAAAATTTGATTACTGTTTGTTGTTGTCTTCTTGGTGCTTTGCTTGCCTTTTTTGTCTATAACGGATATCCCGCTTCTGTTTTTATGGGGGACACGGGTTCGCTTGCAATTGGTGGTTTTTTAAGTTGCGTGGCAGTTTTTACAGGTTATGAATTGTATATTTTACTTTTGGGTTTACCTTTTGTAATAACTTCACTTTCAGACATTATACAAGTGGCTTATTACAAAAAAACAAAAAAGCGAGTTTTTTTGATGGCACCTCTTCACCACCATTTTGAAAAAAAAGGAGTTAACGAAAACAAAATTGTAATAATATATATTACTATAACAATTTTGCTCGGAGTGATAACTTATTCTTTGACAAGTTATTTTGGGAGTTGATTTTTGAAAAATTTTGAAAACAAAAACATACTAATTTTTGGATATGGGAAAAGTGGGAAAGCGGTTTTTGATTTGATAAAAAACACCGCAAATAATATTTATATTTATGACAAAAAATTTAACTATAAAATGCAAAATAATAATAAAATAAATAAAAATAATAATAAAAATAATTATTTTGATAATATTTTAAATAAAAATATATATTTAATTGATAATTTTGATAAATTAATTAATATTAAATTACATTTTTGCATAATAAGTCCAGGTGTTAATTTGGCTAACAAAAATATAAAATATTTAAAACAACAAAACATTAAAATTTTAAGCGAACTAGAATTTGGAGCATCATTTTGCCAAGGCAAAATTTTTGCAATAACAGGAACAAATGGAAAAACCACAACAGTAAATTTACTTTATCAAATTTTTAAAAATGCAAAAAAAGACTGCTATTTGTGCGGAAATGTTGGAACTCCTATTAGTGAAATTGCAATTAAGACTCAAAAAAATAGTTTGATAGTTTGTGAAGTTAGCAGTTTTCAACTTGAAACAACAAAAAATTTTAAACCATTTGCAAGTTGTATTTTAAACATTGAACCGGACCATTTGGATAGACACAAAAACTTGGAAAATTATTGCAATATAAAAAACAAAATAAATAATTTTTGGAAAACAAAAAAAGTTTTTAATGTGGATAATATTAATGTTAATAAATTATCAAAAAAATATTTTAATTCAATTAATTTTTCGTGTAATAATAATATTTTTTTAAAAACAATTAATAAAATTGATTATATATTTTATAAAAACAAAAAAATAGTTAGCACAGATAAAATAAATTTATTGGGCAAAAAAAATTTGGAAAATGTTTTGTGTGCAATAATTCTTGCCAAAGAAGTAAATATTTCTGACAAAATAATAGAACAAACTTTAAAAAATTTTAAAGGCTTGCCAAACAGGTTGGAAATTGTAAAAAAATCAAAAAATATAACTTACATAAACGACTCAAAATCAACCAATATTTTAAGCACACTTTTTGCACTTGAAACTGTGGGCGAAAATGTTATTTTGCTTTTGGGTGGAAGTGACAAAAATTTAAATTTTTTTCCAATTTTTGAAAAACACAAAATAAAACACACAGTCATTTTTGGCGAAGTTGCAAAAAAAATTGCAAAAGTGGCAGGAGAGGCAGATTATACTGTTGTTGATAATTTTAAAACTGCTTGCAAAACTGCATTTGCTATGGCAAGGGAAAATGACACTGTTTTGCTTTCTCCCGCTTGTGCAAGTTTTGACGAATTTACTTCTTATGAGGAAAGGGGTCAAAAATTTGTTGAATATGTAAATAAATTTACAGAAACTCATACTTTGTAAATTTTTTTAATAAAATATACTGTTTAAAAGGTATATTTGTGCAAAGAATTTTCCCAAAAAAATTTGATTGGTTAGTCTTTTTTGTTATTTGTTGTGTAAGTTTTCTGGCAATTTTTGGTTGCGTTATGGTTTATAGTGCAAGTTATTATTCTGCAAGCATAAATTTTGGAAATCAATACTATTTTTTAATCAAGCAAATTGTTGGCGTTGTTTTGGGACTTGTTGCATTAATTACATTAAGTTTTTTTAATTATCAAAAACTTGTTAAATACAAATGGTGGGCGGTGCTTGTTGCAGTTGTTTTGCTACTATTAGTTTTCATTCCAGGAATAGGAGTTTCTAACTATGGTGCAAACAGATGGATAAATTTGGGCGTTGCAACACTACAACCAAGCGAAATAGCAAAATTTGTTTTGGTGTTGTTTTGTGCAATACATTTGTCTCAAAATCACAAAAATATAAAGTCTTTAAAATCTCTTTTGCCTATGCTTGCCGTTGGTGGCATTTTTTGCCTTTTGGTAATTGTCGAACCAAATATGAGCATAACAATTTGTATGGCACTTGTGCTTTTCATTATGCTTTTTATTGGCGGGTTAAGCAAAAAACATTTTTGGGCTCTGGGTTCTTTGGGTGCGTTTGCCTTTCCGGCGCTTATAATATTGGAGCCTTATAGAGTGAAAAGATTGATGGCATTTGTAAATCCTTGGGCAAGTCCGCAAGGAGAAGGTTTTCAACTTATTCAATCACTTTTTGCTTTGGGTGCAGGTGGACTGTTTGGGGTGGGGTTGTTTAATTCAAGGCAAAAGTTTTTGTTTTTACCTTTTTCGGAAAGTGACTTTATTTTTTCTATAATAGCAGAGGAACTCGGTTTTGTTGGCAGTGTTTGTATTTTACTTGTTTTTGCGGTTTTAATTTATCTTTTGATAAAAATTGCTAGAATGGCTTGCGATAGATTTGGAACATTGTTGGTTGCGGGCATTGCAAGTGTTATTGCTGTGCAAACTTTGCTCAATATTGCAGTTGTTACGGGAAGCATTCCACCAACCGGTCTTCCTTTGCCTTTTATAAGTGCAGGAAGTACTTCCTTGATTGTTTTTATGGGTGCGGTGGGTTTAAGTATTAATGTTTACAGAACAAGAAAAACAAATTGCACATCTATAAAAAATAAATCATAAATATATAAAAAGGAGAAAAAATGTCTTTTTACATAAATAATTGCAATCAGCAACGCCCAAGTTGCATAAATCCCAGTTCGCTAAACAATATTTGCGAAAAGGTTTTGATAGAAGTTCAAAGGGTTTTTGATGCTTGCGTAAGCAGAATAGATGGCGATATTTTTGCTTTGGTTTTAACAAATTTTACACCACCAGCAACTGTTTTTCCCCTTACATATATTTCAGCCACAACTATTCCCAACAATCCAGCAACTGTTACTGCAATAAATGTTGACCGAACTGATTGCAGAGGCAATTTTGCCAATGTTACTTTAACAATAGAAATACCTTTGCAGGTTTCATATACCGATGCCAACGGAGTAAGCGGAACAGCAGAGTCAAGCATTACAATTACAAGAACAGCAACTCTTTGCGTGCCACAAGATTCCTTGACACCTATTGAAGTTATTGCTGTGGTAAACGCTTCAAGTACTATTGGTACATTTACAAACGAAAACACTGTCAATGCAACAATGTGCATTCAAATTATAATAAAAGTGGTGGGTTTGGTAGATTTGCTTGTTCCAACATTTGGATACCCTTGTTTGCCAATATGCCAGCCGGCCGACAACAATGTCTGTGTTGCATTTTTCAACCAACCAATTTATCCGCAAAGATAATTAATTATTATTTTTTATAAATTTTGTAAAATCATTTGTCTTTTTGTTATTTTTTTTGTATAATACAATAAAACAAAAAGGAGTGGTTTGTGGCAGAAATATATCAATTTGTTTATCCTGTTATCTTTGTAAAAGGCGAAGACCAAGTAGTTGCGACTTTTCCTGATTTGGGTATTACTACAGATGGTTTTAGTTTTGAAGAAGCATTTTTGTTTGCAAAAGACTATTTAAGAGTTTATTGCACTTATGCAAAAAAATATGAAATAGATATCAACCAACCTTCTTTTTTTGAGGACGTTGCAAACAAAAACATAATGTCTAATGTTATGTTGATTGACACCGTACTCTTTCCAATAGATTTAAAATAAAACGCACTTTATCAAGTGCATTTTATTTACAATTGTTCAATAGTTTTGGCAAGTTTTTGTAAATCAATAGTTTCAATATTGTTAGCATTTAATTGTTTGTAGTGGTTTATGTTTATATAAATACAATTTTTTATTTTATTTGCCCAAATGTTATTTTCCAATTCGTCAAAAACAATTAATTTTGAAGTGTTTGAATTTAGTGTTGCTTGTTTATATTTTTCGCTTTGTTTGCTAAAAATTTCATAACTTGGAATGCTAACAATTTTGATTTTTTTGATTTTTTTAGCCAACATACTTTTTAATTTTATTGCCAACCCAACCTCACTTCCGCTTGCAACCAAAACAATGTCTGGGTTTTCTTCTTTGCCAATTTCATAAGCACCCTTCTTTGCATCTTCAAAACTGGTTTCCAAAACGGGATATTCTCCGCTTGAAATTATAAGGCAACTTGTTGTTTCAGATTCATATATTATTGCGTGACAAGCAAGAAGTTCGCTTACATTTGCAGGTCTAAATATTTGAATGTTTTTTAAATTGTTCAACAAACTTTTTTGTTCAAAATTTTCAAAAAACAATGAGTTTTTTTGTATAAGAATACTTTTTTCATAAAAAGTAAACAGTGTAGGAAGTCCCATTTTTGCACTTCGTTCAATGCCTTTTAGCATATTGCCCGCCATAGTGTATGGAGCAAAACTGTATGTTGGAGCAAGATAATATAAACTTATTCCGTTAACTATTTCCGTCATTGCATTTTCGCGGTTGCCAAAAATAATTGTTCGCCCCCTATAATTTGATTTGTCAAAAAAAACTCTTTCATAATCTTTTTGTTCCAACAAAAATTTTTTGTTTGTGCTTGCAAGCATCAAACAAGGACGTGACTTTGACACAAAATCAACAATAAGTTTGTTTGCGTAATCAATGTCATTGATATCTGTTAGTTTGTTTTTTTGAAATTTGGTAAATTGTATTTTGGGTTTTACATAGTATTCATTTAACTCTTCTGAAAGTTTTGGGTGAGTGTTTTTATATAAAACTGCCTTTCTTTCCCATTTTAGATATTCAACTTTTAGTTTTCTAAAAGTTCGCATACATAACTGTTTAACATCATTTGGCACATTATAACAGCCATTAAAACCAAAATCTGCTTTTAGTTTTTCTACTTCATATTTTTTCAAAATTTTGCTATCAGCAGTTGGGGTTGTATCATTCTTTTTTGCAAGTTTTTGCTTAAAAATAACAATAGAAGGTTTTGCACTTAATTTTGCTCTACCTATTGCAATTTTGTTCCAAAGATAACTTTCGCTATTGAGTGAATAAATAACATTCCAGCCCATTGCTTTGTATTTTTGTTTTATATTTTCGGAAATTTTGCTTTCGTCGCAAGCGTACAGCAAAATCAAATTAGAAAGTTTTAGTTTGCCCGCCATTGTCATTGCTTCTTGTGCAATGCCTTCTTCCAAATTTTTGTTTGTTGTAAAACAATAAGTATAATTGTTTATAATTTTAAATTTTTGAACATTAAACTTTTCTGCCAAAGATTGTTCAGCAATAGCCAAACCAACAGCAGTTGCAATACCTTGACCTTTGTCATCAATTGTAACTTCAACGCCATCAGTTGATTTTAAGATAGGAGAAATTGGAGTTTTGCCTTCTGCCAAGCCAAATTTTTTCAAGTCATCAATGGTTACTTGAAAGCCAAAAGTATGAAGTAAGCAATAATATAATGCAGTTGCAGAATTGTCTGCCAAAACAAATCTATCTCGATTTATATTATTTTCGCCACCATAGAAGTTGTAAAAATCTTTGAACAATGTAAACAAAATTGGCGAAGCATTAAAACAAACTTTGGTATCTCCGCCTGTTTTTGCGTTTGCTATCATTTCTGCTGACAAAACTCTTAATGTGTTTATTGATTTTTGATTGATTTTCATTTTTTTACCTTAACTATATTGATTATATTATTTGCAAATATTTTTAAAACAGCAAACTCGCTTTCAACAACTTTGCAAATTTTTCTTAAAGCCAAATCTCTGTCTTCAAAAGCAATGTTGTTTATCACAAAATCTTTGTCATTTATTTTTCCCAACTGTTTTTTTGAAAGTGCAATATAAATTTTTTGACAATCTTCAAACAAATTTTGATTGTTGATAAAAACATCATAAGAGCAATAATATAAAGTTTTTTCAAACCCTAAACAATCTACAATTGATTTTAGTTCCTGTTTCAAATAATAATCTTTTCCGCATTTTACTAGCATTTTGTCGCCATCTAGCAAACTGTATTCAATATAATCATCAATATTTAAAAAATAAAACCCCGCATCATCTGCTACAAGTTCGCCAACCGAACTACCAAAATTGTTTGCAAGAGCAATTAAAAGAAATTTTTTTTCCATCACTTAATAATAACACAAAAAGAAAAATAGTCAAAGAAAATTTTATCTAATATATGAATTAGGTACATCTTCTTTTACTATTTTTAGTGCTTCATCAAATTTTTGTTGTGAATTTTGCTCCATATTTTCAGTTTGTGGTATATAAGTTTGCAAAAAATAACATTTTGCATTTTTTATTGATTTTGCAATTTCTTTTATGTCGCTTAATGATATATCGGGAGTAAATGTTGTTCTAAACTCATAGTCAATGCAAGAATTTTTTAATATTTCAATACTTTTTTTGATATTTTCTATGTTTACTTTTCCAACAATTTTTTCATAGTTTTCAAAACTATTTTTTATATCCATTGCAACATAATTAAGCTTGGGCAAAAGTTTTTCCAAAATTTTTGGGTTTGTTCCGTTTGTGTCTAATTTTACTTTAAAACCCATACTTTTTATTTTGTCAACAACTGCTTCCAAGTCATATTGCAAAGTGGGTTCCCCGCCCGAAATCACAACACCTTCCAAAAATCCTTTTCTACTTTCCAAAAATTTGTATATATCATCAAGCGAGTTTTTGCATTTGTGTTGACCGTTTATCAGTTGTTGATTGTGGCAATACCAACAATTAAGATTACAGCCATTTGTAAAAATGACGGCACTTAATGTTTTGGGAAAATCTATAAAAGATTGTTTTAAAAATCCACCTAGTTGCATAAATTTACCTTTTAATTTTTATAAAGTTGAATCATCAATAACATATTTTTTTCTTACATTATATTGGTCGCGTATTGATTCATTAAAATCTTGCACCATTCTCAAATACCCAACAACTCTTGACCAAACTTCTGTTTTTTTGTGGCAAATAGGGCACTCATAATGCTCGCCCGCTATGTAACCATGAGTTTGGCAAATACTAAATGTAGGTGTTATTGAAATATATGGCATTTTTGAAGTTTCAAATATTTTTTTGATAAGGTTTTTGCAAATTTCTTTGTCTTGAATTTTTTCGCCCAAATACAAATGCAAAACTGTACCGCCGGTATAAAGAGATTGCAATTCGTCTTGAAGTTTTACTGTTTTAAAAATATCGTCAGTAAAATTTACGGGCAATTGTGTACTGTTTGTATAAAAAACATCTTTATCACCGCCGGTTATAATATTTGGAAATCTTTTTTTGTCAATTTTGGGAAGTCTTGCAGTTATACCTTCTGCTGGTGTTGCTTCCAAATTGTAACTATTGCCTGTTTCTTCTTGAAATTTTTGCATCAATTCCCTTAAAAAGTGCATAGTTTTTATTGCAAATGCTTGACCTTTTTCTGTTGTAATATCTTGGTCTTTTCCAAACAAATTCAAAATTGCTTCATTCATACCCAAAATGCCAATGGTGTTGAAGTGATTTGCCCAATACTTGCCTGTTCTTGCCTTGACTGAACGCAAATAAAATTTGCAATATGGATATAAGCCATTTTCGGTTTGCGTTTCAATAATTTTCCTTTTTATTTCCAAACTTGTTTTTGCTATGTTTGCCAAACTTTCCAATCTTTCAAAAAATTCGCTTTCAGAGTTTGACAAAAATGCAAGGCGTGGAAGGTTGAGAGTAACAACCCCAATTGAGCCTGTTAATGGGTTCGAACCAAAAAGTCCGCCACCGCGTTTTCTTAATTCTTTTACATCAAGTCTTAGTCTGCAACACATAGAAACAGCATCTTCGGGAGATAAATCTGAATTGACATAATTTGCAAAATAAGGAATACCATATTTGCAAGTTATTTCCATAATATCATTCATAACATCACTGTTCCAATCCAAATCTTTTGTTATGTTGATAGTTGGAATTGGGAATGTGAACACTCTACCGCTTGCATCGCCTTCAAGCATAACTTCACAAAATGCTTTGTTAAAAATATCCATTTCTTTTTGATAGTCGCCATAAACAGTGTCTTGCGGTACACCGCCAATTATTACAGGTTCATTTGCAAGTGTTTTTGGTACTTTTAAATCAAGTGTGACATTGCTAAAAGGGCATTGAAAACCAACTCTTGTTGCAACATTCATATTAAAAACAAATTCTTGGATTGATTGTTTTACTTGTTTTAAAGTCAAGTTATCCGCTCTTATAAATGGTGCACAGTAAGTGTCAAACGAACTCCAAGCCTGAGCCCCAGCAGTTTCCATTTGTGTGGAAAAAGTTGCATTTGTAACTTGCCCCAAAAACGAACGTAAATGTTTTGCTGGCAAAGAAGAAACCTTGCCTGCAACACCTGTAAAGCCATCAATCAAAACGCCTTTCAAATCCCAACCAACACAATAAGACCCAAAAAATCCCAAATCGTGAATATGTAAAGCACCGCTTAAATGTGCTTCTCTAACTTCGGCAGGATAAACTTCATTAAGCCAATATTTTTTTGTAAAAGCTTCTCTAACATAGTTATTAAGACCGGCAATACTTCTTTGCATATTTGCATTTTCTTTGATTGCCCAATCTCTTTCGCCCAAATAATCTTCAAAAAGTTCTATTGTTGCACCAACCAAAGCATTGGTTTCTCTTGTTTGGTTTCTTTTGTCCCTATACAATATAAAAGCTTTGGCAACTTTTGCGTGTCGATTTTCAATCAAAATTTTTTCAACAACATTTTGAACTTCTTCAACAGTCGGGTGGTTGCCCGGTAAATTATTTAAAATATACTCTTCAACTTGAAAAGCCAATTCTTCTGCTCTTTTTCTGTCTTGCCCACCGCACGCTTGTGCTGCCTTAAAAATTGCTTTGACTATCTTTTCTCTGTCATAATCTTGGCTACTTCCATCTCTTTTGTATACTTTGTTAATTGACCCCATTTTCTCCCCTTTTGTATAACTCATTCTAGTTCAATCAATATATTGTGTCAACAAAATAAATTGACAACTATATATAGTGTTTTAATTTTGGGCAATACGCACAAAAATAAAAAAACAAAAAACAAAAAACTTGACAAACAAAAAAACATACCAAAAGATTGGTGGTTTTTGCTTTCTCATTATTCGATTATTTTTTCTATTTACTTTATTTTTTCGACAAGTTATGTTAAAGTTTATTTTTGGGAGAGCAAATATGATTACAAAATCAAAAAGTTATGATGTAGCGATTATAGGTGGTGGTATTGGCGGACTTTTAACCGCTTACCAAATTGTGGAAAAATGCCCAAACAAAAAAATTGTTTTGTTTGAAGGTGGCAGACCACTTTTGGAAAGACAATGCCCAATGATTGCACACAAAAGTGACAAATGTTTGTGTTGTAAACCTTGTGCTATTATGAACGGAATGGCAGGTGCCGGAGCATTTTCTGACGGCAAATATATTTTAGGTACTGAATACGGTGGCTGGCTAACGGATTTTGTAGAAAAAACAGTTGCACAAAATTATATTGATTTGGCAAATTCAATTTTGGAAAAATTTGGAGCAACAAAACAAGTTTATTGCCCAAATAACGACCTTAAAAAAATGTGTGAAAAATTTGATTTGCAAATGCTTCAAACAAAATTA
This sequence comes from Clostridia bacterium, assembly GCA_028709705.1. Taxonomy (GTDB): domain Bacteria; phylum Bacillota; class Clostridia; order Christensenellales; family UBA1242; genus UBA5489. The sequence goes on along the minus strand of JAQVWL010000012.1, from coordinate 5,616 downwards.
AAGCATTTGGGAACTGATGAAAATTTTAATACAATGGTAAAATTGATTGACTATTTGAAAGAAAAAATCGAAATCCATACTTTAACAACAGTAAATGATGTTGATATTGCAACGCATACCTTAACATTTTTAAAAGCAAATAAATCTGATAGCATAATTGCTGAAAACATTGTTTTTGCTGTTGGGCGAGTTGGAAGTCAAATGTTTTCTGATTGGTGCAACAAAAACAATATTTGCGTTACAAGTAATCAAGTTGATTTGGGCGTTAGGGTCGAACTTCCAAGAAAGGTTTGGAAAAGTTTTGCCGAAAAAATATATGAACCAAAAATTGTTTACAAAAGCAAAGGTTATGGCGATTTGACCCGTATGTTTTGCTTTAACGACGGCGGGCAAGTTATTGTTGAAAACACTGATGGCATTTTTACCGTTAACGGACATGCTTACCGCAACGAAGATAAAAAAACAGAAAACTCAAATTTTGCACTGCTTTCCACTGTTATTTTTACCGAACCTTTTAACGAGCCAATTCAATACGCAAAACAAGTTGCAAAATTATGCAACACGATTGGTGGCGGTAGCGTTATTGTTCAAAGATTTGGCGATTTGATAAAGGGCAGAAGAAGCACAAAAGTGCGTATGCAGGAATGCAAAACAAAACCAACATTAAAAACCATTGCGGGCGATTTAAGCCTTTGCATACCAAAAAGACAATTAGATAACATTATTGAAACAATATATGCACTTGACAAAGTTGCACCCGGAACAGCAAGTGGTGACACTTTGCTTTATGGAATAGAATGTAAATATTATTCTGCCAGACCAAAATTAAACAATTTTGAAATTGTTGGCACAAAAAACATATACGCCGTTGGCGATGGTGTTGGCATAACACGAAGCCTTTCACAAGCAGGTGCAAACGGCCTTATTGTTGGAGATATTATTTGTAGGAAAAATTAAAAAAACATAAAAACTGACAAAAGTTGGTTTTTATTTTTTTATGTGGTTAAATACGTAGTAGGGGTCAAATGGGGACGCTAGCAATTGACAGGAGCCGTAGGCGAACGGTCAAGGAGTGCTACGTCCCCGTTGACCCTTACTGTTGTTTGCAGTAAAGTTTGATAGAAACTTTCTTGGAACTCTCTTGGAACAACTGCTTTCAAAAAAAGTACGGGCAAACCGCCAACGCAGTGCGGTTTTCGTTTGGCCCGTAAAAGCAAAAACTTGCCTGATAAAGCGATGCTTTTTTGTGAAACAAAAAACAAGCACAAAGGCAAGTTTTTGCGTGTGTCAAGGGGACGTAGCCAACATGACTCTAGGGCTTCGCCCTTCGCGTCAGTTGCTAGCGTCCCCGTTTACCCTTACTGTTGCACCATTTATTGTATGTATCATTATTTTTTTACTTTTGAGTGTTGACATTTTTCACTTTTGTGTTAAAATGAAAATAGAAATTTGACAAAAATCTACAAAATTAGGAGTTTTTGTGTTAAAGTTTTCAAAAATATTTTTGTTGTCTTTTATGATAATATTGGGTAGTTGTTGTGCTTTGTTTTTAACAGCAGAAAAAACTATTCCTATTCAAATACTTGAAGCCGAAGAATCAATCGAATATGAAACCGAACCAAGTTTGGGTTATGATTGCTTTTTGGCAGAAAATGGCTCTTCTTCAAATAGTCAAACAACTTTTTATACAAATTATTACACAGAAAACACTGTTGTTTTTGAAACAGTTTTAGTAAATTTTAATGATTGGGCAGTATTTAACCAATCTACATACCAAACATATTTTGATAAACTTGCAGAAGTTTCTCGATACTTTGATATTGTATCAAGAGGAAACTTGCAAGTTTTTTTTAATGTAAGTGTTTGCACCTTAAATGAAAGTATTTCAAATTATATTAACCAAGAAATAAGATATCTCAATGAAAGTCTTTTATTTGACAAATGTTTGGCAAATAGTTTTTCTATTGGTGATGATTATGGCACTGCACAAATACGGTTTTTAATGTTTAGTTCTACTAATAATTTTATGATTAATACCTCAATGTTTTGGCCTCACGCATACCCCACTGCAAGTTTTATGGTTATGAATTCAGGAACCCCCTCTGCTGTTATCTGTCATGAATTGCATCACACTTTGGGCTTGTTAGACTTGTATGTTGACGATACAAATAACACGCAAAAAAATTTTCAACCCGTTGCAAACACAGATATTATGGCAACTGGTTACACTTTGACAACACCAACGAGCGCATATAATAGATATTTGCTTAGCTGGATTTTAGAAAGTTCTTATAATGATGGAGTTGAAACAGCCATAGAGTCTATAAACGTTTCAAATAGTTATTTGATAAATGAAGCAATGCAAACAAGTGGTACAATAGCATATAAATTTGGAACAAATGGAAATGAGTTTTTTTTGATAGAATGTCGGAAAATTAAAGAAACAAATTATTTGATTATACAAAGAATTAATACCAGCAAAAATCAAAACCTTAACGCCCAAGACCAATCAATGTGTTATATTTATTCATTTCCTAGCAAGTCAAATTCTTTGTATTTTGGCAAAGGTGATTCGCTTGGCACTGCAAGCGGTGAACTTTATTATTCAAATGGAATTAGTGCAAACTTTTCTTTATGTAACATTGTCGACTTGGGCAACAACCAAGTTCAATTTGATTTTTTTATAAATACTAACAATTCAATGCAAAAAACTGTAAATGTTTTTGACAAGTCAACCAGCCAACCAATAACCAATGCCACAATAAAAGTAAATGGCACAATTACATCAAGTAACACAATTACTTTCAAAGAAGGCGACACTATTGAAGTGATACACGAAAATTATAAAACTATAAAAATTATTGCAAGTGGTGAAAATATTAATTTTGCAAGTGGTAATATTATTGTGTATATGACGGACAAAAACGAAACTTTTTTAGGCGACACTTTTCAGCTTGATTTGATTTTAGATGGTGTTCAAGACTTTGTTTTAAATAATAATATTTCTGTATTTATTAACAATATATTAATGCAATTTCACAATACTATTACTTTAAAAAATGGTGATATCCTAAAAATTGCAAGCGGAAATAATCAAACATATAACTCAACTTACTTAAACGGAACCTTATCAGACAACAGCGGAAACACCGTAATAATTAACAACACTATTCAAATAACACTTAATCCAGCAACTTGCAATTATTATTTGAATGTTAGAGACTCAAACAATGTATTTGTTAATATTACTTCTTTATATTTATTTAACAACTTTACAAAAGAATGGGACTTTTTTAATGACATTTCTATTGTATATGTTAATGGGCTAAAAGTTTATGCCTTAAATAATGTTCCATTTTATTACACACAAGTAAAAGTAAATTATGCATCTTTTAATACTACTACCTCACAAATGGCATACATAAATGTTGGAAACAATTTTTATAACATACAACTAAACAAAAACATTATTCAAAATACAGGCGATTTTATATTTGGAATTGCTAACAACATAAAAAATTGGTTTGCTTAAAAAGCAAACTTTTTTAACAAAATTTTCAATTTTATTTATTGCCAAAAACTATTTTATTAAAACAAGTATTGACATTTTTCGATTTTATGTTAAAATGGAATTAGAATTAAAAATTCGTTTAATTAAATAGGAGATTTTATGTTAAAGTTTTCAAAAATATTTTTGCTAGTATTTGTTTTCGTATTGGGAGGGTGCTGTGCTTTGTTTTTGACAGCAGAAAAAACATCTCCTATTCAATTAGTCGAAGCAGAAGAATCCATATATCACTCAACCGTTGAACAAAATATGGGGTATGATTGCCTAATGGCCCCAGATGAAAATGCTAGCGGTGTATCTTCACAAAAAAATTATGTCTCTTCAAATTCAATCTATTATACTAACTCTGTACTTGTAGTTGATACAGTATTTGTAAATTTTTCAGATTGCGCAAAATTTGATTCTTCAAACTATGAAAATTTCGTGGGCCAATTAAATAGAGTTTCTGAGTATTTTCTTAAAGCTTCTCGTGGAAATTTGAATGTTTATTTTAACATTAATGTATATGATTTAAATGAATCTATTAATTTATATTTAGATAAAAAAATGGGATATAATTTTGAACTAAATTTGTATAATAAAGCATACGATTCAAGTGTTGCTATTTCGGAAAATTATGGAGAAGCACAGGTTAGATTTCTTTTTCTTAGTTCAGAACCTGTTAGCAATTGCTACTCTATGTTTTGGGCACATGCTTACTGTACAAAATTTATTGTAATGAATAGTGAGGTTCCAGATTATGTAATTTGTCATGAATTGTATCATACTATGGGGATTTTGGATTTATATATAGGAAATGACAATATAGTAGCAGCCGCAAAAAACAATATTATACCTTTTTGCCCTGTTGGAAATGAAGACCTTATGGCAGCCTGCCAAAGTTTAAAAACACCAACTAGTGCATATAATAGATATTTGTTGGGTTGGTTAGGAAATGAAAGCCTTTATTCTGACAATGAAATTACTGCTATTGAAAACATACAAGATTCTAACACATATATAATTAATGAAGCTATGCAAGATTCGGGGACCATTGCCTATAAGTTCGGGATTAGTGATAATGAATTTTTCCTTATCGAATGTAGAAATGTATCAGATCAAAACTATTTAATAGTACAGAGAATAAATAAACAATATTCTTGTAACCTAGATGTCGTAGACCATACAACTTGTTATATTTATTCTTTTAGAAATGAATTAAATTCAGTTTATTTTGGAGAGGGCTACAACATAGGCAACGATTTGCATGATTTGTATTATTCAAACTCTAACGAGGTAAACTTTGCCTTGGGAAATATTGTAGATTTGGGAAACAACCAAATGCAATTTGACTTTTTTACAGTTCAAGACACCTCCGTGGAAAAAACTTTTAATTTAATATCCGCCTCAAACCCTTCACTTGCAATATCAAATTCAGTAGTTTCTATAAACGATATTGTAGTAAACTCAAATGCTCCTTCATCATTATCCCTTTCCGTTAAAGAGGGTGATATTATAAAAATAGAGCACGAAAATTATAAGACTTTTACATATGTTGTTAGTCCCCAATACATAAATGTTTCAAGCGGTACTATAGGTTTTACTTTGTCCGATAGGAACATAATAACAGATATATCAGACGCAATTACCTATCAAATTGAAACAGTTACAAATGGAATACAAAGTTTTATAGCTAATAGTATCAAAATTTATGTTAACAATGTTTTGCAAAATTTTACTAATTTAATAAAACTAGAAGAAGGTGACCAACTAGAAATAATAAGCAACAGTAGCGCCCCATTTTGTTCTTCTTTTATTGGCGGTGCTTTGACTAATAATGGAAGTGGTAACGTAACAATAGTAAACAAAACTATAAGAATTGAACTAAACGTAGCAACTTGCAATTATTATTTGAATGTTAGAGACTCAAACAATGTATTTGTTAATATTACTTCACTATATTTATTTAACAACTTTACAAAAGAATGGGACTTTTTTAATGACATTTCTATTGTATATGTTAATGGGCTAAAAGTTTATGCCCTAAATCATGTTCCATTTTACTACAC
>JAQVWL010000011.1 GCA_028709705.1 Clostridia bacterium | reverse complement strand
TGCTATTTTCAGTTAACTGCAAAATTTGTTGATTTAAGTTATACACTTCCATTTGCAAAGCATCTCTTTCTTGTGTCAAAGTATCTAACTGCATTTGTAATTGTATACACTGATCATCTTTCATCCGAATTGTTTGATTTAGATTGTCAAGTTCCATTTGATAATTCATAACTTGCATTTCCAAATCATTTTTTTGCATCCAAATATCATTGAGTTGAAAATTCAAATCATCAATTTGAAATTGCATATTTTGAATTTGCAAATTTAAGTCATTAATTTGTTGTTGATTGTCGCTGTTAAGAACTTGATTTAATTCATCGTTTAATAGAGCATATTGTTGATTAAGGTTTTCCAAATTTGTATTCAATTCTGTTATGGTTAAATTTGCATTATTCAAATTAGTTTCCGCTAACGCAAGTTGAGTTTCAGTTGTTTCCAAATTTTCCTGCGCGGTTGCAAGTTCGGTTGTTAATTGTGTTAAAGCAGTTTGAACTGAAAGGAGTTCACCTTGCAATGAATTTGTTGCTTGTTCGGCAACTGCAAGGGCTTCTTCGGTTTCAACTATTGTTTCCAAATTTGTTGAATTGACAATCTCTAAATTTTCATTTGTATTTTGTTGCTGTTCATAAACTTGGCTATATGGCGCAAGCGTATTCAAAACATATTCTCTTGACTGGGGAATTGCAAAAACTGTGCCAATAATAACTGCTAGTGTGGATAACATACCAGCAAAAATTTTAAATAAAAACATATTAAATTTCCTCCTTTATTTAGTTTTTAATTACATTGTAAGTGATTTTGTAGTTTACATTTGAGTTAAATGTGAAGTCTGCAATGTCTGATAAATATGTGATTGAAGAGTCATCTATATCGGCAAATCTTAATTGCAAAGTGTAAGTTTGCCCCGCAACTAATTGAGTGGCAGTCCAAGTGTCGCTACAAGTTCCACTAACCGAGTGAGTGTGATTAAATGTTTCCATCAATCTTCCATCGGCATCATAAATAACGCAAGTTACGGTATACACTTGATTTGCAGTTAATGTTTCTCTTATAAACGTTACATTTGAAGCATCGCTATACAAATTAAAACGGTTATTTGTTGTGCCAATATTTGTTATGCTAATATTAAATTGCAAGGCATCACTGTTGACATTTAGGGCATAGTTAAAAAGCATAATTTTATCAGTGTTTGTGATTGTAAGTTTGCCCGTTATACTTGCAAAAAGCAGTTGATTAGACAAGATTGTGTAGTCATAATCTCCTAGTGGTAATAACATACTTTCATATTTATCTAACTGCGTGTTGCTATTGAATACAAACTGATAACTATTCGTGTTGTTAGACAACACAATTCTCACAGGGTTTGTTTGTAAATCTATTAAAGTTGTATCAACCGTTCCTATTGGGTTTAAGCCAACTGATGCAATAGTGTAGTTATCTAAATAATAGTAATCGAAAGTTATTGCACTTGCCGTTTCGCCCAGCGAAAAGCTGCCTTGAAAATCTTCAAATATCAACTCTTCGCTATTTATAAAATAAGTCCAAGTTGCGTTTGAATTTAACAAAATGTTTAGTCCGTTATTTAACTTTGACATCGTGTCAATAGTGATAGTTTTTGAAGTGTTAAGTTCATTGCAATTAAACAAAATATCTATTGGTTTTGCAAGCAAATCAACTTGCGATAAATCACTTATTCGTGTGTCTTCAAAGTTCACATTTATTTTTGTGAAAGTGTAATTCGCGTTAATAGTTTCAACTTTAATTTTGTCTTTGGTTTCATCATCTTCTTCCAAGGTTATTATATATTCTTCATTTTTCACAGTGGAATTTATTGAAGTGTTGCCTTTAACAAAAGTTAAATTGGTTGCAATATTGCAACGATAAACACCATAATAATCTGCATTATCATAATCTGCTTTTTTGCTTGCACTTATTGGGTAGTTTGATTGCAAAGCAGTTGGAATTGGCAAGCATAAACACGAAGAGCAATCTATAAGTTTTGTTGTGTTATAGTCTTGACCTTTAACTTGATCGTATAGATAGTTATAAAAACTATTTATTTTCACAAAACCTGTGTTTGCTGTGCCAATAAGTTCAACATCGCCAAACTTAATAAAATGTGAAGTTATGTTTTGACCTGTTAAGTTAGCAATATTTTTCATAACATAGGTTGTCATTTCACTTTTGTTAGTTCTAAATTTATAATTGTATTGCAAAAACTCGATTGATTGCCTTGATAATGAAAGTAAGTTATCATACTTTCCGTTGATAACATCCCAAGCAATTGGAACATAAACTGTTTCAAAACAAGGTTCTTTATCTCTATCATCAACCCACCTAAAACTGTTTAAGTCGTAAGCGTAAAAGAATACAATACCTGTCATTGAAATGTGCATATTCATAACACCATCAAGGATTAAACCATTAGTTGATTTATAGAAAACTGCATTCTCATAAATATCCCCTTTTTGATAACTAAACACAACATACGAGCCAAAATCGTGGCACTTTAAGTTAATTATTTGGTCGTCATAAAAAGGGCATTCATTGTCGTCTTGTGCTTTAATAATTTGCTCAAAAGTAAAACCGCCATTGGTGTTTTTCCAACCATCAGTTATTTCCTTTTCAAGCGTTTCGATTTGTTCTTGTGGAGTTGGCATTGCCTCAGCACTTACTGTGAAATAATTGTTTTGTATGAAACCGCCACAAACTGCAAAAATTGCAAATATGCTTAAATATAATGCAGTCATTTTCTTGTCTTTGAAGATAGCATATTTCATAATTATCACAACAATAAGAGCAAGCAAAAGACCAATAGCAATGCCTACAACATAGTTTGTTATTGTCATTTTTATCTCCTTTTAAGAATAATCAGGTATACTTGCATATACCTGATATTTCTTTAATTTAAATTTTCATTAACATATTTAATAATGTTTTATCTGAGTTTCTATATGGCCTAACATTACATTCGTAAACCTCGCCATTTTCATCTTTTGTTTGAACGGCGTAACTATTACCTTTAATAATTTTACCTGTTAACTCATCTTTGATTTCATAAGGATTTGTGATAAGATTTGCTTTCATTTCATTGCCAAAAACAATATCTAACACTGTGTATCCGCCTTTGTCTGGCGGAATAACTGCAACTCTTACATCTTTTCCGCGAATTTGACCTTTTATAAAGTAAGAAAAATATGTTTTTCCGTCCTTTTCAAAAGTATCTCTTTCAACCATAATTTTGTTTGTTTTCTTTTCCATTATTTTTTCCCTTTTATTCTTGAAATTTTTTTAGCCTCGGCTTTGGACTTGCCTTCGCCAAGTGCTTTTTTGTACTTGTAAAGCCCAGCATGGTCAGATTGACATTGCAAATAACCACTTCGCATTCCTGCTTCATAATCGGTTAATTCTTTGCCCTCTTTTTGTCCATGTTGATGAACTTTTGCTTTACGCTCTTTGGCGTAACCATCGGCGCGTTTGTTTGGAACACTCCAACGCCTTTCTCTACTAAATAATGCCATTGTGGACTCCTTTGTTTTGTAAATTTTGTTTGCCCGTTAATGCCGTTAGCCCAGCCTTTGCCCGCAACCAGATAGCACAGTTATTAAGTTGTTCGTAGTCAATCACAACAGGTCTTTTTTGAAAATAATTCCTTTGCGAGTTTATTAGCGTTAGGTGGCCACCTTAATTAAATTTCACGCTAAAAATATCTCGCCCAAATCTCGCCTTTGTTTTTGACTACACTGCTATTCTACTACTTGAACCTAACAAAGTGAATGACCCTACTTGCCTAATAAAGAACAATTACCAGCCTACTTTTTAATCTAATTTAACCCTATTTAACACCCGCATAATTTGAGCAATAAAAAAGGATAACCATTTCGGTTGCCCGTGTGTTATGTTGAATAATTTAGAACTTTTTTCAACTCTTGTTTTTCAAAAATTTTTTTATTTTTACTTCATTTTTTCTTTCATAATAATCTATTTAACAAGTTCTTTTTCAAATTGACATTGTTTTATATTTATGGTAAGATAAAATATAAGGAGTTAGGACATGAAAAAAATCAAAGCACTTATTGTTATTTTGCTTTTCATGGTAACAAGTTTCACACTTGTGGCTTGTGATACTAATAATCCGCCACAGACAACAACGGAATATTACGAAATTGAATATCAAGATGGCTCTGGTACGCATCTAGTTAAGGCGATAAAGTCATTATCAGTTGCAGACATTAAAGTGTTTGTTTTAGAAACAGAAACGGGTTTTAATCTTTATGAAGAATGGGAACATAGTGAAATGCTTGACTTGCGTTTTGATAAACCGGAAAATGCAACACTTGGCTGGTTTAGTGGGTCTTCAGAACATCCAAACGGTTGTATTTGTATGTATTATAGGGAAGATTTTCAAGACTCGCCATTTGGTAATTGGTTAAATATGAGATATTATGTTGAAAGTTGTTCAACTAATATTGGTGGTTTTGTCAATGTTGCCGATAAAAATATTGTTATTTATGATAGAAATATAATACGATTTAATATTAAACCAGAAATAGGTAGTGGCACAGAGTTTAAAATTGAAGCGTTAGATGAAGATGGAATAGTAGAAACAATAGACGTTAGAATTGGAATTAATTTGGATTATGAAAGTATATATTGGTCTACAATAACACTAGAAACTGATAGCGATTTTACAACAATACAAAGAAGTAATTTGCCAGATATTACAATTCGAACTGAAAACATTTTAAGGAAAGTTAGTGTATGATAAACGAAAATGCCTTAAAAACTGCATTAGAAAGATTAGAACAAAAAAATAACAATGCTCTTGGGTATAATGTTAAAGAAATATTAAATATGTTAAATATTAATTCTAACGAAAAAACAGAAAAGCAAACTCGTGGTAAACTGCGTTCTATGATTTCAAAAAAGCTATATCCAGAATTCAAAACAGCAGGCAATGAAGATATAGTGTATTGTCCTAATGATAAATATTCTGGAAAATATCGTTTGTCAAAATATAAAAAAAATAATTAATTCAAAAGCAAGTTTTCGGACTTGCTTTTTTAATAACACTCAAGCACTTTTTTAATTCTTTTAGGGAACTTTCATAATGAAAAACAAACAGTTTGCTCCTTAAAACTCAATTATATTATTAAAAATTGAGAATCATGTTTTTATACAAAAACGCTTATTTGAGACATTTTGACATTTATTCCTATGGAAAAAGTGTTACGCGTTGACATTTATTCCTATGGAAAAAGTGTAAATTTGTTAAATAAATACTAAAATTTTATTAACAAAAAGGACATACCGATAAGGTTTGTCCTAATTGTTTAATCTATAAAATTTCTGGCGTGCATTGTTGTTGGAAGTCTTTTTCCGTTTATGTTTTTTCTATCTCTATAAACACTCTCATAATATTTATCTCGACTGCGAGTTCTTTTATAAAAAGTGTCGTGGCTAAAAATAACATTGTTTTCTTTGTCATCGCATTGAATTCCAATACACTGCTTTACTATAAAATTTTTAGTTCTATAAACATTAGTTGCATCTTCAATAAACTCTGGTACTTTAATCATATTTTACATCCTCCTTATTATCTAAATTTTTTTGCAAGAACTTAATAAGTTGACTATTTACCCTTGAAATGTGTTCAATGGTATAACCTAACTTTTGTGAAAGCGAATACTGCGTATTATTCTGTAAATATAACAAAGCATATAAGTCATAAAGTTTTGGTGGAGCAGAACGGACTGCCCTTCTATAATTTTCAATTTTTTCCAAAATTGCATTATCGCCTAAGCATAATGATAGTTCGTCAAATGTGTCTTTACGCGAATAATAATATCTAATATTTTTTAAATCTTGTCTTATTGTTTTTTGTGATAACATAAAAATCCTCCTATTTTATGCAATTCTGTCAATAAAAAAACTCTACCAAACAGAATTCAAATTTAATTGAACTATGTTCGTAGAGGTTATAAAATCCTTTGACACGAACCTTATTTATACAGTAGTGAGCAAGGATTTACGTAAATTTTTTATCCAACCTTAACTTTGCCATATAAACGTAATTATTTATCTAATTTTTAATAATTTTAATTAATTTTTCTTTCGGCGTTTGCTGTTTGCTGTATATTATTGACCTACAAACAGAACACTGCCCAGAGTAGCCATTATTATGAGCAATCAAAATCATATAATTCAAACATTCTGGACACTTAACTTTTTTTGTGTTTAGTTCTTGCATAATTTACCTCCATTTTTTTTCAAGTATTTATTATCTTTTGTGTTTCAAACCTTTTTCTTATAGAAACATTATCTTAAATTTTCATTACAAACAATTCGCTTCCTCCTTCACTTTTGCTGCATTTTTATGCACAACGAATTATAATATTAATCATTTTTTAAAAAAAGAATATTTCGGAAAATTTTTTTGATTTCATTTCTTTACAAGTTTTGTAGAATAATAAAAGATAATGTAAAAAGTCAATTTATTTACCCATTTTTCACCTCCCTTTTAGAATTTACAAAAATACTATACTAAATATTTTATAAAAATAAAATGATTTGATTTAGCAGAAATGTGATTTTTATATGCCTTCTTTTTAATTGTGTTTAACATTATGTTGATAAAATTTTGATTGAACTTAACAACTTAACTTGTTTATCGCATAAAGAAGTAAACCTTTGTCATTGGTTAGGTTTCTTTTTTTCGACTTGTTAGGTTATCAGAGAGTGCCACAGTTTGTAAAAGGAAAAATTATCGCTTAAAACAATAAAATTGAAAAATTCTTATGCAATATTTTTTCTTAATCTTTGACAAACTGTGGCGCTCTCTGATTTTTTTGTGGTGTCGAAAAAAAATCGACAAAGGAGGATTTATTATGTTTGATAAACAAGTTAAGTTAAGATTTGATAAGTGCAAGTTAAACTTTATCAAAAACTTGGCATTGATATGTCGTTTTTTTGGCAAACGATATCATTCACTTTTGTAAAAGTATTTAATAAACTCCATAATGAAATAAATTAACAAAACAAGATTTAATTCTTAAAACTTACTTTATTTCAATTTAATAAAGGAGGTTTAACGAATGCTTAGAAGTATTAAAAAGGCTTGTGATTATATTCACACAGACGATCCTTCTTCTGCTATCAAGGTAAACACGATTCGAACTTGGTGCAAGGAAGGAAAAATAAAATTCTTAACAGTTGGGAATAAAATTCTGATTGATATGGATAATCTGCTTGAATATATCGGCCAAAAAAGAGATTAGGAGGTTTGCAAATGGCGTACTATAAAATAACGCAAAATAGAAAAGGTGGACTTGTTGGTAGAATTCATATATCCACAAAAGACACCGACACAGGAAAAAATAAGATAATAGCAAAAAGGTTTTACAATGAAGATAATTTAACCCCACCCAAATTTGAAAAGTATATAGAAAAGTTGTCAATCCAACTTGAAGAAGAAGCAATAAGTGCTTATAAGAAAAAATTTGAACCATGTAGAAATCGAGTTTTGACCTTTGAACAATTAAGTGAAGAATTTGTTGAAAATTTAAGGAAAAATCTATCCATTAGTTATTATTCCAAAGCAAAAAAGTCTATAAAACTATTTGCTGATTATTTAGAAAAAATACACATGGATAAAGAACCTATTAGTGAAATAAAAGTTAGAGATGTGCAAATGTTTCTTAATTCGTTCCAAACTTACGATTTAGAACCGAAAGGTCTTGTAATATTGAAAAGAGATTTTCCAGAAACAGTTAATTTACGAAAAATGGCAAAAGACGGAGTTTTGGCAAGATGTACTTCTTACAATTTAAGGCATAACAAAAAACGAATAACCACAGATAAGGCAATTTCTATTTGCAAATATTGCAATATAGATTTTATGCAGTACTTTGAAAAAATTGATACCATAAGACAATATTCCGTTGAAACAATAAAAGGTCATAGGCGAGTTTTAAGAACTGTGTTTAACGAGGGCGTTAGATATGAATGGATTTTGAAAAATCCCGTTGCACAAACAAGAATAGGCTCGGGAACAGGAAACACATCTTTGAAACCAATCCACGAAAAAGAAGTATTTTCTTTTGGCGAAGCACATGATTTTCTTAAAACATTAGATAAAATTGATTATGACTATTTCAACAAGAAAATAATTTTCAAATTTATGCTTTTAACGGGTGTTCGTATCGGCGAGGTGTGTGGGCTAAAGTGGGAAGACATTGATTTGGAAAAGAAAATCGTGCATGTTAGAAGAAACAGACTTTACAGTCCAGAGTTTGGTGTTTATGAAAAAACGCCCAAAACAAGAACTTCTATTAGAGATATACCATTAACTGATGCTTTGGTGGAAGACTTGAAAAAATATTATGAGTGGTTCAAAATGGCTGATGATGAATTTGATACAAAACAAAATGAATATTATTTTGCTGTTAATATGTATAGAGAACCTGTGGGAAATGCTTCCGTTGGAAAATGGCTAAGTTCCTTTGAAAAGAGAAATGGATTTAAGCATGTTTCGTGCCATGGATTAAGGCATACCTATTGCAGTTTGCTTTTATCTCAAAATGTTCCAATTCAAACAGTTAGCAAATATATGGGACATAGCGACTCAACGATTACATTAAAAATATATAGCCATTTTATACCAGATACACAAGAAAAAGTATTAAACGCATTAAACAATTTAGGATAACAATGACTGAGAAAAACTCAGTCTTTTTTTACGGAGGAAAAAATGTATGTACCAAGATTAAGAAAGATTAATCAACTTATAGATGAAGTTAAAAAGCAAGACCCAAACACTGCAATAACATACTATTTAATTGAAACAATGTTTTTTAGAAATCAACTAAGCAAAATAAAATGGAGCAACATTTGGATTGTAAACCTTGATGAACTAGCAGACTTCTTTACATTAAAAGATAAAAGCAATGGTGAAATTATAAAAAAAATTGATACTAAGAAGAAAACAACGGGATATATATATCGAGAGTTTTTGAAACAAGATAAGGATACAATGATAAGAAAAACAAACATGAGAACTTTTAGTAAGCAAAAGTGTGTAAAACACACTATATGTCAAAACAAATGGCTCATAGACATGCAAGATTTAATTACAAAACTTAACCCAAAAGAAATTGATGACCACAAAACTTTGCCCCGTTTAAGAACAAAAATTTCCGCACAAAATGAATGGAACTCTCACCACAGAAAGAAAATCAAGCATTATATTATCGACACAATATGCGACTCTGGAAAAGTTTTTGTTTACAAACACGGAAAATATAATATTATAAATTATGATGAATTGGAAAGAGAAATAATTAAAATGCTAAGAGAAAATAAAAAATATTAAATAGATTCAAATAATTTTTTTTTCAAAAGTATAATATAGGTCATAACTATTCTATTAAACATCTGTAAATTCTTTTGCATATTCATTTATTATTGGTAAAAAGTATAACAAAAAGTTTTCAGAGTAAAGAAATGGATAATTTTCTTCAAATTCTTTATTTTTTTCTTCAAAAACATATCGCCAAAATCCAAAACCAAAAGAAACTTTTTTTATTAGTTCTACAAAACTAATTTTATTGATTCTTAAAAAATTTTTGGCCGAAAAGTTAAACTTATCACTTATAGAATCTTTTAACTTATGAGGGAGTTTATCAAATAATTCCAGCAAATCATGCCCTCTTGCATCAATACCATGTTTAGTTAATAAATATTTTAAATATATTTCACACGCAAAAAAACCATTTGTAAATGCAGGAATGGAAACAATAAGCTTGTCTTTTCCTTTTGGGTATAAACATCTACGATAAGCTTCGTAGAAATCTTGTGCTAGTAATAAAGCATCCACTTTACAGCCTCTAATATAATTCAATATTAAATCTCCTTAAAATAATGTTCAATAAAGTTCTGCTGGTGCACCTGAGAAGATTCGAACTTCCGACAAACTGCCATAGGAGTGCAGTGCTTATTTCAGCGAAGCTATAAATATATATAGGAAATTATAGCACGAAATTTGTTGAAAAGAAATATATTTGATAGAATACTCATACCAGTTTCCTACGAATAATTAGTTATTGCTCTTCAAAGGTTGACTCACAAAATTTTACTTTCATCTTTTATCCTAATTATTGTTTGGACGAATAGTGTTATTTCTTTTTAAATTTAGTAAAGTCTTTTCAAGTCTGTTTTTTTTATAATTTAATGCATATAATTCATCTTTAGCTTGAGCTTGTCTAGCAAAAGCATCTTTATATATTTGTTCTTCCAATGAATCTTTAGGTTTATTTATTTTCATTTCATTTATAAGTTTATTTTGATGCTCAAACTCTAGACTCTTTCTTGTTATTAATTCTTCTAACATATAAAGGGTTTCTTTAAAACTAATGTAATTAAATCTATCTCTATTATAAAAATACATTCTTTTTCTATCTTCCTCAGAATCTCTATTAATTTCTTTTATAATCATATTGTCAACTTGTTTATTTGACGTTTTTAAAAAACAACCTAAAGAATACATATGAAACTTTTTTTTGGTGGTATCAATAAATTCTTTTCTTAATTCAATTCTTGGACCTATAGTTTGACCTTTGCTTATATTCCACCAATCTTCCTTATTATCATTAGTTATTAGTATTATATTCTTGCTTTCTTTTTTGGAATAATCCAATATTTCTTTCCACAAAATAAGATCCCCATAAGCATTGTTATCAAATTCTTGTTCTTGTTTCCTTGAATCTTTATATCCGGGTGGGATGTGCTTTTTATACCTTTCTTCTCCTTCCTTTTTTATATTTGTTAAATCGCTTTCCAAATAAGGTTGCCCGGCTTTACCATCAAATAATTCTAAAATTTTATTCAATATACTATCATTATTTTTGTCTTTTACAATAAGATTGCTTTTTTTATATTTATTAATCCAAGTTTTTAATGATTTTTGTTGCTCTTTACATTCTTTATCTGATTCGTGGATATTGAAAATTTTTGCCAGTTCTTTAATAAATGAGTCTGTTTTGGTTTCTAAGTTATCATACTCTTTTTGGCTGTCATCAATTTTTTTTATTCTGTTTTTCATATATTCATAAGCAACTTGATGTGGCATCCAAATTCTTTGTTTCATCTTTTTTACAGAATTAAAAAACTCTTGCCTGGTATCAGTTGTAAAAGAATACAAACTTAAAAAAATGTTAGCATCAAACACAAAAGTTGCATTATCCCACAATTCTCCCTTTTCAGTATCGTTTAATTCAAAATATTCTTTAATTACATTTTTCAAATTTAGATTTCTCCTTTGCTTCTTTTATTGAGCCCCCAATTAAAATAGGGCATATATTATTTATTGCTTGTTTTATTTTTTTTAACAATAGATTTTCTTTTTTAAAGACACCAAACCAAGTATAAAATACATATAGTTTGCAAATGTCATAATAAGACTCCTCTATTTTTTATAAATAATTATATCATAATATATCGTATTATGCAAATGCTTTAAATATTTTAAAAAAATTTAAGGCTAATAGATTTTGAAGATTTTGTTGATAAAGATAATTCAAAAGACTTATGCGAATACAAGACATTACCTAGAATAAGAACAAAAATATCCGCACAAAAAGAGTGGAACGCTTGCCACAAGAGAAAAATCAAGCGTCACATAATAGACAAAATTTGCGACTCTGGCAAAGTATTCGTTTTCAAAAACGGAAAATATAATGTTATTAACTATAATGAATTGGAAAAGGCGATAATTAAGGAGCTGAAAAGAAGAAATCTATATTAAAAATAAAATACAAATAATGCCGAAAAATTAATAGGAATTAAAAAAACAATTTTTATAAAGACAAATAGATAAAAATATGATATATTTATTAAAATAATAGGAGATCTAAATGAACACATTATTCGACCCAGATTATGATGATAAAAAAAAACAGGATAGTCTATTGCTAAGACCTACTATTTGGTCAGATTCTTCTTCTGCAAAACATCGAAAAGTTGAAATGTTATATGATGAAGATTGTAATATATCTGAAAAACGAAGGACTCTTGAGCCTGGAATAGAAGGGAAAATGACAATCATTAAAGAATATCCTGTTGAAATATTTAAGGGTGGCCAACAAAAATTAGTATGTGATGTTATATCTTACCATCCTGATGATTGGGAGGAATATGGTAAAAAAGGAGCTTTAGCGATAAAAATAGCTAGAAGATGTAAAAGAGGTGTATATGGTAATCAAGAAATAAGTTTAACTCTTGAAAATGCATTAAAAGTTAAAAGCTTTATCGAACAAATTTTTCAATTAAATGAAATATTTGATAAAAATATTAGACAAATCCCACTAAATAGTTTAAGCCCAGATTTCAATACAATAGAAGTCAACCGAGCTGATTTTAATAAAATAATTCAACATAATTTAGTTTATATTGATTATTACGATGATATAGTTTCATTACATAAAAGAAAAATGGCTATTGAACAGTTAAAAATTTATGCAAAAGGAGAAGGATATTCTCACGAAACACAAATATCTAAGTTTTTTAAGAAAAATTTGTGGTTTTTTAATTCTGAATATGTATTCTTTTCAAATATAGACATAATAAATCCTGAGAATATCGCAGACATTCTACCTATAAATATTGAAAATTTTATAGATATTATTGAGGTAAAACTACCTACAGAAAAGTTATTTAATTTTGATAAAAGTCATAATAATTATTATCCTACACATAGTTTGAATATGGCTATTTCCCAAACCCAAAATTATTTGTTTAATTTAGAAAAACAAAACACTAGAAAAAATGATTTTGAAAGTAAAATAATAAAACCCAAAGCAACCATAGTCATTGGCTCGAGTTTAGATCTATCACAAGAAGAAAAAAAATATTTGCGAATATTAAATTCTTCATATCATAATATAAATATTGTTACTTACCAACAATTAATTGATAAAGCAGAATCTTTGTTTAGCTATACTCAAAAAAAGACGGCTGAATAAGTCGTCTTTTGCATGGTGAGCTCCGCGGGAATCGAACCCACAACAATGCCTTAGGAGGGCACCGTAATTTCCGTTTTACTAGGAGCTCAAATTAAGTTTTTTGAAGCAGTTTTTACAAACTTTTTCGTTAAATATTATAGCATAAAATATATTAAATGGCAATGAACAAAATTAAAAAATAGTTAACAAAATGAAATATATTTGATGAAAATTTTTTACCGATTTTTTACCGATTTGTGATTTTGACACAATATACAGATAGGATTCTTGCAAAAACACAATATGTTGTGGTTTTGGTGGCTTTAGTTTTACACCTTAGGAAACCGTTGCTCTATCCTGCTGAGCTACGAGAACATATTAGATTTTTTAGTGTAGTTTTTTGACTTGCACAAAGGTCAAATTTTATGTAAAAAATATTACTGAATTTATTACAAATTATAGCACGAAAATTAACAAAACAAAATATATATTTTAAAATTTTTATGCCAAATTTTATGCCAAAACCGATTTTTTGATTTCTAAAAGTGCTGAAACCCTTTGTTTATGCGGTTTTTAGAACCTCGATGCTTGGATAATTCTGCACTTAGGAGGCGATTGCGTTATCCAATTACGCCATATCCACATATAAGATTTTTGCAAAATATTTATTAATAAGAAAAGAATGAATAGTGAAAATGTTTGGTCTTATCGTTGGGTTGTTTTAAGTTTGGTTTAACTTTTTTAGTAAACTTTATAGGTTAATGTTTGGTTTTAAGTGGCTTTTTTATGATAAGATGGGTTAAGTTTTAGTGGCTGGGGTTAGGTTTTTTTGTAAGTTTTTACAGGTTTGGGTGACTTTTGAGTGACTTTTTGGGGATTGGCGAGTTGGGGGAAAGGCAAAGTGCCCATTTTATAATGGGTTTAAGGGGATTGATTTGGTTTGACTTCCACCTTAGGAAACCGTTGCTCTATTCTGCTGAGATAAGAGAACTTATTCTGAGATATGAGAACTTATTTCTGCTTGCATATTTTAACACCTTTGTGACTTTAAAACAAGTAGATTATAATAAATAAAATATTTTACGCTAAAATCTCTAGTTTTTTTGTTTATTTGTCTGACAATTTAGGTTTTTTTATCTAATGTTTTTTGGGCAAGCGTATTTAATTTTTTATTTGCAATAAGCTCACTTCATTTGCAAAGGTTGTTTATATTTTTTTAATTTTGATTTCAAAATTTTTACGAAAAACTTTTGAAATACCATAGTATTTTTAAAATCTATTTGCAGTTTGCGGGAATATTTTATATAATAAGTTATAAAAAGAAAAAATTAGTTTAATATTTGTTGCGATAATAAAAGGAAAAGTATAATGATTTATTTGGTTAGGCATAGTCAAACTGATTGGAATTTGAAGAAAATATATCAAGGTCAAACAGATATAGAACTTAATATAGTTGGAATTAAACAAGCAGAAGAACTTGCGAAAAAACTTGATGGAATATATTTTGATATAGTATTTTCTAGCCCACTTAAAAGAGCAATAAAAACTGCCGAAATAATTTCCAACGGCAAAATAGTTGTTGATAACCGTTTGATTGAAAGGTTCAATGGCGAATTAGAAGGAAAAGAGAAACGTGGCAAATATATTATAGATTTTGCAAATCCCGATGAAACTAAGTTTGGAATTGAACCTCTCCCAATTTTTAAGAAAAGAATTTTTGATTTTTGGAATGAAATTGTAAAAACATACCACGGAAAAAATATTTTGGTGGTAACTCATTCGGGAGTGGTAATTTATTCACAAGAATTTTTTAAAGGGGAACCCGAAAACTTGGATTATTCTAAATATAAAATTAAAAATAGTGATTTTTTACAATTTGAGAATAACAAATTTATTAACAATAAATAATAAAAAAACAGGAGGTTGTAGTTTTGAAAAAAATATTTGGTTTTGTTTTTTGTTTTTTGCTAATAATTTCTAATTGTTTTTTGATAGTTGGTTGCGGTTGTAATGACGGCGGTCACTTTTCCGAAACAGAAGACATATTGCTTGAATATTTTGATGAAACTCTTCCTTCCGGAATAATTGAATTTACTTATTCCATATTAAATTTTACAGATTTTGACAGAATTACTCCTTTGGGGCAAGTAAATCCCCGCGGACACACATTTCCAACAGACCACATATATTTTGTAACAAATGGTTTAGAAAAACCTGTTTTTGCACCAAGTGGCGGAAAAATTTTGCACATTGAAGAGCCAGGCGACTATGGCGACCGAGCAATAAGAATTGCTGTTACAAGTACAATGACATACTATTTGGGTCATATTTTTGTTGATGAAACACTCAAACAAGGCGACACAATTGTCGCTGGCACGCAAATTGGAACAATTGGAAACACTTCTTGTGTTGATTTTGGCGTCCTTAACAAAAACATAAACAATGGTTTTCTTAGCGAAAAACTTCCACCAACCACCACTTATGGCGACAAACCTTTATCTTATTATGCCGAACCTTTACGCACTCAACTATACTCATTGGTAAAACCATCGCAACCCAAAGAAGAACCTGACTATGTTTATGACGGCGGTGTTACTGATGGAACATTTGTTTATGACCAAATAGGCACTCTTTGCGGAAATTGGTTTAAATAAAATAGCTTTCGTGAAGATGGTTGGTATGAATGGGAAGATACTTTGTCCTTTTCTTATGATATTTTTTATACTGACCAAATAAGGATTGGAGTTGGTTTTTTTGACAATGCTTTTGCAATAGATAACGAAGACAATCCAACAAATCCTGAAAATGTAAGCACTGCAAGCGGAGCGGTGGCATATCATCTTTTTAATGCAAATAATGCCAACAAAGGACTTCCAACGGGCGAACGAACGGGTTTGATGATGGTGCAAATGCTGACTGACACTCGCATAAAACTTGAAATTTTTGAAGATATAACAAGTCAAAATCGAGAGTTTACTAGTAATGCAATTTATTATGTAAGATAAAATTGTTTTAATTTTGATATAAAAAAAGCAATTTTGAAAAAAATCAAGATTGCTTTTGTTTTTTTGATTTAGTTATGAACCAAGCCCCAAACCATAATCATTGTTTTGGTTCAAGTTTTTAAGTTTTTTACTGCATTTTGCTGTTGTGTGCGAAACTTCTGAAAGTATCCCTTGGATTTGGTCTGCCAAGTTAAATGGTTCTTTGTGCATAGTTGTTGGGTTATTTATTATATCTCCTGCAATGACTGCACTTGTAACCCTTTGTCCTGCCATTGATATTTTTGAACTTACTATTGTATCCATAATTCTCTCCTTTATTTTCTAAGCAAAGGTATTATAGCATATTATTTTTGGTTTGTAAACACCCAAATCTATTTTTTTCCTAAAATGTCTTTTTGGTATCTTTTCATACATTCTTCTATCTTTTTTGAGGCAGACTTGTGCCCTTCAATACTTCCTATTTCTACCTTTTTGTTTTCTAGTTGCTTGTAAACTGACAAAAACTGTGAAAGTTCATCAAACAAATTTTGTGGCAATTCAGTTATATCGTTATATTTGTTATACAACGGGTCGCCAAAAGGTATTGCAATGATTTTTTCGTCTTGTTCGCTATTGTCGGTCATATTTATGATGCCAATTGGGTAACACTTAACCAACGCACCGCTGTTGATAGACTCGTTGCACAAAATAAAAACATCAAGGGGGTCTTTGTCTTGACACAATGTCAATGGAATAAATCCATAACTCATTGGATAATGACTTGCCGAATGCAACACTCTATCCAAAATAATCATACCAGTTTCTTTATCCAATTCGTATTTATTTTTGCTTCCTTTTTCAATTTCCACAACCGCAACAAAATTGTTTGGTCTTATTCTGTTTTCGTTAATGTCTTTCCATATATTCATTTTTTCCTCACTCGCGAATAGTATTGTAGCACAAGAAAAAGCATTAAACAAGCAAATTGTTATATTTTTTGTTTATAAACACATTGAAAGTTTATGTTTGACAAAAGTCAAAAAAAGGGTTAAAATTAGGCAGAAAAATATAAAAAATTTTTCTTGCGGGATTATATAATATCGCAAACAAAAGGAGAAAATAAGTTTATTATGAATAAACTCGAATTAATAGATATATCTTATAAGGTTGAAGATAAAACAATTTTGGAAAATATAAATTTAACTTTGTTTGACAAAACGCTTTATGTTATAACGGGCAAAAACGGCAGTGGAAAAACCACGCTTGCCAAAATTATTATGGGCATTTTGAAACCAACAAGCGGTAAAATATTTTTTAATGACAAAGATATCACTTTTTTAGACATTGACCAGCGTGCCAAAATTGGCTTTGCTTTTGCTTTCCAACAACCAATAAAGTTTAAGGGAATAACAGTAAAAAAATTGCTTAATATTTCTCACAATCAAGAAAACAAAATTTTGGATTGTTGCGATTATCTTTCAAAAGTTGGTTTGTGTGCAAGGGATTATATTGACCGAGAATTTAACAACAACCTATCAGGCGGAGAATTGAAAAGAATAGAAATTGCAACCGTTCTTGCGCGCAAGGCAAACGTTTGTATTTTTGATGAACCAGAAGCGGGGATTGACCTTTGGAATTTTGATAACTTGTTAACCATTTTTGATGAACAAAAAAAAGAAAGTCTTTGCATTGTTATCAGTCACGAAGAAAAAATATTGGAATTGGCGGACAATATTATAATTTTAAATAATGCAAACGTTGAAAAACAAGGAACAAAAAAAGAAATTTTGGCAAACTTATCAAGCAATTATTGCTCCAAATTAAAAAGGGGGAAACAATGAACGAAATAAGTCAAAACCTTTTATATCAAATTGCCGATTTGCACGAAATACCTAGCGGGGCTTTCAGTTTTAGAGAAAATGGAAAATCTGTGATGATAAATAGCACAGAAAATATTGAAATAAAAAAGAAAAAAGACAAACCCGGAATTGACATTTTTGTTAAACCTAATACAAAAAATCAAAGTTTGCATATTCCCGTTGTGATAACTCAAAGCGGAATAAATGACTTAGTATATAATGATTTTTTTATTGCCGACAACTGTGATATTTTGATTGTTGCCGGTTGTGGAATACATAATTCTGACAAAGAGGTAAGTCAACACAACGGCGTTCATCAATTCTTTGTTGGCAAAAATTGCAAAGTGAAATATGTGGAAAAACACTTGGGTATTGGCTCGTTTGAAAAAAATCTAAACCCGACTACAAGCGTTGAAATAAGCGAAAATAGCATTTTTGAAATGGAAACAACTCAAATTGGTGGCGTTTATTTTGCAGATAGAAAAACTTTTGCAAAATTGGCAAACAATGCTAAATTATTAATAAAAGAAAAGATTTTGACAACCGAAAATCAAAAAGCAAAAACTTTTTTTGAAGTGGATTTGATAGGAAAAGATAGCAAAGTTGAAGTTATTAGCAGAACCGTTGCAAAAGACAATTCTTTTCAAGAATTTGCTTCAAACATAAATGGCAAAAATGAGTGTTTTGGCAGGGTTGAATGTGATGGAATTGTTTTAGACAATGCAAAAATAAAGTCAAAACCTTGTGTTTTTGCTGAAAATGTTAATGCAAGTTTGACCCATGAAGCACAAATTGGCAAAATTGCAGGCGAACAACTAATAAAACTTATGAGTTTGGGGCTTTCAAAAGCTGAAGCAGAAAATACAATTATTGAAGGTTATTTGAACGGTTAAAAATTTTGTTTAAAATCGTTTGACATATTTAATTTAAAATGATATATAATAAATATATCATAAAGGAGGATATTATGAAAATTGCGAATTTAGTTGCTTTTGTTATTTTAATTATCGGTGGACTTAACTGGTTGTTAGTTGGCGCTCTTCAATTTGACGTCGTTGCCGAATTACTTGGCGGAACCGCAGCAATTATTAGCAGAATTATTTATATTCTTGTTGGTATTAGTGCATTGTGGCTTACTTTTGTGGCTATATACAACAGAAGTATTAATTTCACCAAAGACTAGTATTTTACTATCAATTTTGTTCATAAAAGCGGGTTTTACCCGTTTTTTTAACGCGTTGTAAAGACATATGCGAAAGTGCGGGGCGGTAGCCCCGCCGAAAGCCCTTGCGGGCTTTCAAAATTTTGCTTTTCAAGCAAAATTTCCTTTCGCATATTTTTTTTGTAACTTCGCACTTGATAAATTGCTCACAATATTGTATAATATATATATATAAACAAAAACATTGGGGGAAAAATGAAAAAAATCAAAACCAATTTTTTAAAAATTTCTGTTGCTCTTTTGGCGTTAATTTGCCTTGCACTACCCTTTTGCTTTGCTGGCAATCAAACAGCAAACGCGGAAGCAAGTACGCTTTCCATAAATTTAAGCGGAATAGGTTCGTCTACCAACCCGTACAAAATTGGCACAGCATTACAAATGAAAACGTTTGCAAATTACGTTATTGGTGGCAATTCAACTTCTGGTATGTATTTTGAACTTACAAACGATATTAATTTGTCTTCTTATTCACCTTGGACACCAATTGGTTATGACAGTACTAACAGTTCAAAATGGTTTTCGGGGAATTTCAACGGCAATGGTCATACAATTTCAAACATTAATATATCAGCGACCAACCAATACCTTGGCTTGTTTGGTTATATTGGCAGTTCAGCGACATTGACAAATTTTGAAATACAAAATGTCAACATAACAGGTTCAGGTTTGACTTCAACTTGTTATGCTGGTTCAGTTTTGGGATATTGTGCAAGTGGAACAGTTGAAATAAGCAAAGTTTATGTTAGCAGTGGAACAATAAATGTTTCTTCCTCTGGTAACATTGCATTGGTTTTGGGCGGAATTGTTGGTGCATCTGAAAATGCAAGTTTAAATATACAACAATGCTGGGCAAATGTTGAAATTGAAAGTCAATCAACAAACGTTAGAAAAGGTAGTATTTTAGGTGGAAGCAAAGGCACAATTAAAGATTGTTATTCAATACAGGACTTGACTCTTGTTAGCGATAATTGTAGCGTTGGTTTAAATTACTTAATAGTAGAATATTCTTATTATTATTTTTATGAAAACGATGTGCAAAAATTTAAATATTATTTAGATCAGAACAGTAATTATATTTGCTATACAGATGTATTCGCTAGTACTGTTTACAATTATTTTAAAACTAAATCAACAAACTGGTTTTTAAGTGGCGATGAGTTGCTTTTGAGAAACGTTGGAAATGTTTTTGTTTTAACCGAAGCAAATATAACTGTTGTTGAAAGATATTATGATGTTGCAACAAAAAGTTGGCAACAAATATCTTCAACCGACAACAAAACTTTAAATTTAAACAGCACAATTTCCCAAACTTTTGGTACCAACACAAACGCAAATTATTCTGTCAACTATTTGTCAAAATTTACAACGGCATATTTTAATTTTGTTAAAGATGCAAGCGATATTGCAATCACAACAACTTCTTTTAGTTGCACTAAACCATACCTTGAATATGCCGAAGAAGGTTATACACTTTATATAAATTACACAAACGGAATTTTGATTAATATTGACAGCGAAGAATATTGGCTTTGCAAAAGTGATGATAAAATTTACAAACTAACTCAAACAACTTCAACAGAATTAACAACAAGCAACTTGCCTAGTCAAGAAAACAAATATTTTTTGGGATTTTCAACTGAGAACACAAGCGTTGTTGGCGAGTGGAACGGGACAGGTTGGTACAAAAACGTTGATTTGCTGGTTGAAGCGGTTAGGGACGGACTAGGCCAAACCCCAATTGACTATGCAATTTCTCCAATAGACTTTACACCTTTAACAACCCAAGATTTTAGCAGTTATTCAGTGTCAAATCCATTTGCTATTTTTAGCGTTTGGGGCAATGATAATATAAGAGCGAACATAGCAGTTTATAAACTTGTTAATGGTTCTTACACAAAAATTTACAATTATCACATATCTTGTGCAACTGCAACTACAACAACAGATTATATAAGTGTCGAAAAAAATCAAACTTACACTTTTTCTATCAAAAATGCTTTGAATATTACACTTGACACCAGCAAAGTTGGCTATCAAATTGCGTGGTTTATTGGAACAATTGAAAATAATGATATAAATCAACTTTCGGGCAGTGAATATGGTTCGTTGTCAACAACCAACTTGGCAACAACAGAGTTTACAAATGGAACAGCCGAAACAAATATTTTGGTTGTTTTAACCCCTCGAACTGATATTGGAATTGAAATTTTGCTTACCGATTTTGAAGGCAAAGAAAACATTGCAATCAAACTTAACAACGAAGATTTTGATTTGCAAACTCTTACTTATGGCGAAGTTTACACTATCAAAATTGAAAATATACCTAACGGATATTATTTGAAAGGTGCAACTGCACAAAGCGGTTTAACCACAACATTTGACATAAATTCGCAAACAGCAACAGTAACATTTACAGTTGATTTCAATCAAGATATAACCATAACTTTAAACATTCAAGAAAGCATTTTTAACAACATATATTTTTATTTGTTTATTGCAATTGCAATAGCAACAATAACAGTTGCATTATATTTGATTTTTACAAATAAACTTGCAAAAAAAACAACAAACAAAAAAGTTTAATATATAATATGAGAGGTGAAAAATGATTTTTAGATTAACTTCACAAAACATTAAAAATCTGGATTCAAACCAATTAAAAACAATAGATTATTTTGAAAAACGCTTTGGCCCAAACACAAAAGTGCTTTCTCTTGTAAGCCACGAACTAAATCCCATTCAAATAATTGCAGAACAAGACAAAGAATTTCAAGCATTTATGTCTTGCCGAAATCACAAAGGTGCTTATTATTTGTGCAGTTTTTCAATTTTTAACAAAAATGAGATTATAGAAAGAAGTAATCACTATTTGAAACATATTGGCACCCAAAATTTAGAACAAGAATAAAAAAATTAAACCTTCAACCAATTAGGAAATGTTTTAAATTGAATTTTGTTTAAATAATTAAGTCTAGAATCTTTGCAATTAAATACTATTTTAAAAGCAAAAAGGTGTTGCGTTTTTGCATTAAACTGTTTGTTGATTTTGCTATTTCCATATTTTTTGTCCCCTACAATCGCATTGCCAAGATGTGCAAGAACCGCTCTTATTTGATGAGTTTTACCGTTTTTGATTTTAGCAATCAATAATGTAGTGCTGTTTTTTAAATTGCGACAAACAACTCCAAATCTTGTTTCAACCAACACCGAGTTTGCAACTTTTTTGTCGTAA
>JAQVWL010000021.1 GCA_028709705.1 Clostridia bacterium | reverse complement strand
TCCAATATTTGTTTTTCAAAACACCTAATTATATCAAAATCGAAACTTTATTGCAATTTTTTTGCACTGCATCATTCCCACAAAAAAAGTTGAACCTCTTGGGTTCAACTGAGTCTTGACTGGTGCAAGTAGTGGGACTTGAACCCACACGATGTTACTCACATGCCCCTTAAACATGCGCGTCTGCCATTCCGCCATACTTGCATAATTATATGCATTTCATATTAATATATGTTACAAAAATTGTCAAGTTTTTTAAAACTATTTTTGTTTGACTTTTTATGCCGGTATGCTATACTTGAAACACAAGGAGAAACAAAATGGAAATTAATGCAAAAATGTTTGTTGGAAGAACAGAAGCCCGTTTGATAAAAATCAGATACGATGTTTTGCCAATAGCAATGAACTCAACTGTAAACATTACAAATGAAGATGAAATAATAATATCAAGGGTAGATGACAGAGCAATCTCAATGGAAATCACAAGAAATATTGTTGTAAGTCCAAAATCACTTTTTGAAATTTCTGCAACCTGCTATTTGAGAAGGACTATTGGCGACCAGTTTCAAGATTTGCCATCTTTGAAAGAAATAGATATTTTAAAATTTGTTAACGAAAACAAAACAGAATTAACGAATATTGCATTTATCAATATGTCTTATGTTTTGGGAAGCATAACTGGTTCTTTTGGCGGAACACCACTTTTAACACCGCCAGCACCTTTACCTAATTCTATTGTAAGAAAAAAATAAAAATAGTTGTTTTAAAATAGTCAAGTATTGTCTATATTAATATTTTGTATAATATTGTAATTTTTTCCAAAAAAAAGTCAAAATTTGTTTGACTTTGCTATTTTTTATTTTATATAATAAAATTGAATAGGAGAATTGAAATGAAAGGAAGAAAATTTAATATTATTTTCAATTTATCCACTTTGATTTTGGTTATTGCATTTTCGGCAGTCAGTGTTTATGCGGCAACAATGCACTCATTGGCAACTACTGCGACTGTTAGCTTTACTGCGACCAGCATAAGTGGAAATATTTCTGGCACTGTGTCGGGCATTTCGCCTGCACCTGCTTACGCACAAGAAACTTTTAACCCCAACAGCAGTCCAACGGCAACTTACAATTTGCCAGCGTGGACAATTGGCAGTGCAGGAACCCCAGCAACATGGACAAACACAAATGGTGTTCCGGGTGCATTGGTTTTTACTATTACAATTGGCAACACAACCACAGGTTCGGGAATGAAGGTGCAGATAAAGAACATTATTAATGGCGGATACACACTTACCAGTGTAACAGAAAAAGCAAACGGCTCAGAAAGTACGGCGACCGATGTTGACAACGATTCTGGAACATACACAATGGTGACTATAACAAGTTCACAAAGTTCAATTTTATACATAACTCTAAATGTTACTGACTTTGCAGTTTCGGTAACGGGTGGAGCAATAAGTTTTGGAATAGAAATTACCAAAGCATAACCTTGATTTAAAAACCTAACTTTAACAAAGCATATTTAAAGTATGCTTTGTTTTTTTGTTATAAAAATTAATAGTATAACTTTTTTTTTTATATGGAATAATAATTTTGTAAAATTTAAAACAATAAAATTGTTGTTTTTAAGATTAAAAAAGGGGATATTATGGGAAACAGAAAAATCAAACTTTTGGCAAGCATAACTTCATTGATATTGGTGTTTGCAGTAATGGCTGTGGGCATTTGGGCGGCAGCAGGGCAAACTGTAAATGTAACAACATCGGTTAGTTTTACTGCAACAGGAGTAAGTGGAACAATGCAAGGAACATTGACAGGGGTTGGCGGTGTAACACAATATTACAATTCCACAAGTTCGGTTGCGGGGCCGGCATACACGTTTTCGCCAGATGAGACTTTGACTGATTGGACACTAGGTTCTCCTACAGCAATTGCCATTGACGGTGTAGATGGGGAGGCTTCAGCCCTTGTTTATACCTTGACCATAACAAACGCATCAACAACTGATGCTATAATTGTTAACATTGCAGACCTTACCGTTGGCACAAATTTGGGGGTTGTTAGTGTTGTTCAAGATGCTGGTGCTCCTATTACGGGAATTGCGGGCGATTACTCTTTGACAAATATTGCACCAAGTGGAAGCACAGTTGTTGTAATTACAATTTATGTTATTGATGATTCTATCAGTATTACAAGTGCCGACATAACTTATACAGTAAACTTGACAAGTGTTAATGCTTAACAAAAAAACACCTTTACTTGATAAAAATAAAGGTGTTTTTTTATTCTTTTAACTCTTCAATAAAGGTGTTTAGAACTGCCAACGCATCTTTTCCGCTTTCAATTTCTTCTAATGCTTCATAAATTATTTTTATTTTTTCTTCGGTCATTCTTTTTTCAAATTCAATAGTAGACTTGATATTGATTGGCGAACCACAATTTGCACAAAAATTGATTTGCGGTTTGCTGTCTTTCCCAACTTTTGCACCGCAATTTAAACAAACGGGAATGTTGTTTTCGTTTAATTTATATCCTACTTGCATTGCTCATCTCCTTCCTTTAATAATATTTGTTGCTTGGTTTGTACTTTTTTATTTTGTTCGGTTTCTCTTATCAATTCTTCACTTGGTTGAGTAATTGGTTTTTTGTTTTTATATTTTTTCTGGTCTTTTTCTTTTTTTGCTTGGTTTTTTTGTTCTTTCTTTTTTTCTTCTTCCAGCAGTTCTTTTTCTATTCTTTTTTTGTTGGCTTGAAGTGTTTTGCTTACACCTCTGCGTGACTTTACTGCAATATCTTGGTCAATGATTTTGTTTAAATTGTCAAAAAATTTGTTTGCGGTAGAGTTAAAAATTTCTGTGATATTATCGCCTATAACAGCACTAATATAATTATTTGTATCTTCTTTGTCTTTGTGTGGAAAAGCATAATCTTCCCACCTTGGCACAACAATATTTTTTGTTTCGCCGTTTATTTTTACAGGTTCATAACCAACTTTGTACCAACTGCGGTTTAGGGAATAAGACCCAAGTGCTGGTCTTTTGGCGTTAAAATAGTCATATTCGCTCATCGGTCCAAAACAAATAAATGTGCAAGGTTTTTCAATCATTTTTCCATCTTTTTCCACCATTGTAACACCATCAAAGCAACCACTAAGCCTTGTGGAAGTATTATAATAAATATCTGCACCGGGATTGTCTTTTGCAAATTTTTCCATTTGCCTAAAAAAACCTGTTCTTGCATTTGTTTTGGGGTTATACGACCTTATGCTAACATTTGCATTTTCCACATTTTTGTCGTTCAAAAATATTTCAATTTTGCCTTCGCTGTCAATCAATTTGTCCATACAATTATATTTTTCGGCAAGTTTTGCCATCAAATCTGGTCCACCATCTGCAATAATTTTATTGGCAATTGGTCCGCGAACAAACGCAAGAGTTTTTTTGATAGCATCTGGATACTCGTCTAAAATAGTACAAATATAACCAAATTGTTCTTTGTATGGCAAAATAAAATCAAAATTTCCTGTTGTTACTTGCGAAAATATGTCATCAATAATAAGAACTGAATTTCCTGCCTCAGACACCTTTCCCAAAACATATCTTAACCAATCCTCGTTCATTTTAAATTTTTCGGTTTCGGGAAAATATGCTCTTTTTGCTTCGGGTGCAATGTTGTAATCGTACAAGTCGCCCTCTTTATTGTAAATAAGTTTGTATGCTCTTCCCAAATTCAAGTTTGAAATAACATTAAGCCCAAAATAAGGGGAACTTAATTTGTATTTTAACAAAAAACGCTCTTCATCGGTTGGTGATTTTTTTTCGCCCGCTTGGTTTGAAGTTATTTCTTCAAACACTAGGGGGCTTTTTATGTAGTAATCTTTGCTAAAATCTAAATCGATCTGGTCTTTGGTTTTTAGTTTTTTGCCAATCACATCAAGTGCTTTCTCTGCATCTTTTGCCATTTGTTTTTCCTTTTAAACTGTTTTTCCTTCTTCTTTTATTTGTTTTATTATCACTTTTGTTTCGGTTTTTTTGTTTGGCGTTTTAAAGCACAAGTCATCAAGCGCATACGCAACTTCTTCGGTTAGTTCCAAGCCTGCATTTTGGAATGTTTCCACAATTTTAATAAGTTCTTCATTAAGTTTATTTTCAAATTCTTTTTTGTGTTTTTTTATTATTTTGTTTGCAACACTTATTTGTTTTTCGCTGTTGTTTTGTTTGTTCGGCGAAATTGATATTGAACGAAATGCCGGAATAAATTCTTGTTCTTTTACATTTGCTTTAGAATTTTCGTTATATAACGGGTTTTTTACACTTGTTACTTCAATTGCGGTGGCTGGTGCATTGTTCTTTTTGCCATACATTTTGATGTTTCCATAATACCCATCGCCATTTGAAGGTAAAATCATATCAAAAACTCGATGCTTATAAATTTGACCATCATCTCCAACTGTTTGGATTGTTCTGCCAAGCAAACTAAATTTGTGCAAATGACCAACAACGTTCAAACAAGATTTTACATTTTGTTCTTGCAATTTTTGAACCCCAAAAATGTTTGAAACCCCGTCGCCGTGATGGGTTATTATGTCCAATTCAAATTTTCCGTTTTTGCACTCTTTGTTGTTAAGTATAAGTTTTCTTTGTGCATAATATGGAGCAGAAAGTTTGGAAAAATCGGTCCAAACTCCGCGGTTGTTGTATGTTTCCATTGCCCTTGTTGCTTGTTCAATAATGTTAACGCCTGTTTGCTTTTCAATTCTGCGTTCGTGATTGCCTTCATGCACAACTGTCAACTTGCCCGCAAGTGCAACTTCGTTAAACATATCAATAAAAATACGCCACTGTTCTTGTGGGTAGACAATGTCTTCAAAATTACTGCTAATTGCTCCCAAAATAGCGGAGTTTAGCATATCCCCCAAGCAAAACATTATGGCGTTCGGCGTGTTTAAAACATATTCAATAGTGTCAATAGCACTTTCCAAATCAAAATTTGGAACTCCTATGTGCCAATCTCCTGCAAAAACCAAAATTGCAGTGTCAAATTTGTTCGAAAAGTCCTCCTTTTTACAGTTTAGTGCATCATTGTTTTCCAACTTTAATCTTGTTGAATAAGATTCAATAGCGGGAGTAATGTGCATTTTCTTTTTTTGTGAGAATTTACGAACATTTGCTGGCATAGACACTCCTTTTTATATAATATATTTTACAAAATTTTAGCATTTTTGTCAAGAAATTAATCAAAAAAAACTTTAATTTTACGACATAAAAAGACAAAAAAAGTTTGCTTTTTAGGCAAACCAGTTTTTTATGTTGTTGGCAATTCCGCTGATAAAATCACCAGTTGTTTGAATTATGTTTTTGTTTAGTTGTATGTTATAAAAATTGTTTCCAACATTTATGTGGGTGCTTGCAATAGTTGTCGTGTTGTAAGATGTATGCCAAACTTTTACTTGGGTGTAGTAAAATGGAACATGATTTAGGGCATAAACTTTTAGCCCATTAACATATACAATAGAAATGTCATTAAAAAAGTCCCATTCTTTTGTAAAGTTGTTAAATAAATATAGTGAAGTAATATTAA
>JAQVWL010000001.1 GCA_028709705.1 Clostridia bacterium | reverse complement strand
TTTTTTTTGTAACTAAATTTTAGGGTGTTTTGGCAAGGCTCGACCGCTTTGATTTGGCACGGGTTTAGTTAAACCTAAATGTCTGTCAAAGCAAGGCGGGCAGAAACGCAGCCAAAATGCTATAAAATTTGTTTATTTTGTTGCAATGGCGTTCATCGCCACTGCAAGCCCCCTAGCTGGTGCACTAAGCACATAAACCATATTTCTGGCTGGTGCTTGAAGTGTGCCCAATAGCATTGCAATTAAAGTTTCTTTTGATGGTAGTTTTGCA
Source organism: Clostridia bacterium (assembly GCA_028709705.1). GTDB lineage: Bacteria > Bacillota > Clostridia > Christensenellales > UBA1242 > UBA5489. The sequence goes on along the minus strand of JAQVWL010000001.1, from coordinate 187,624 downwards.
AGCGCTTCAACTTCGGTTGCACCTATCACTTTGCCATCTATAACGCCAAATTTTACTTGCATTTTTTTGCTTGATACTACTGTTTCCATAACAATTTTTGGTGCAGAAGTTTCATCGGTGTTGCTGAATGCAACTGCGGTGTTTCCTTCCAAAAATTTGTCGCAACCGGTAATGCCAAGGTCGTTTAATGCACGAAGAATTAAGCGATTTTTGTAAACTTTGTATTCGCTTCCGTTTTCACGAAAAGCTTTTCTCATTTTGAAGTCTACATCAACAGTCAAACCGTGATAGTCAACGAAAGCAACTGATTTTGCACTTTTTATTTTGTTTTTAATTTCTTCAACAACAACTTTTTTTGCTTCTAAATTTGTGCTCAAAATATGCCTCCTTTTGTTTGGGCAATACGCCCTAAAAATTTGTGTGTGTTTGTAAAAATAAAACCTTCCATTCGCCGAGAAAAAGACGAAGGAAGGTGTATAATCACTTTCAAACTTCTTTTACCTCGGCAAGCAACCTTGCGGTTTTACACAAAAAATTTGCACTTGCTGTCTTTGGAAAAAGATATTAAATTTACTTTGATTATTATACACAAAAAAACCCCTTTGTCAAGGGTTTTTTCCAAAATTTTTATTCGCTTTCAAAAGTCAAGCCGTTTTCACTTGTATCAATAATCACAACACCTGTTTTGTTTATTTTGTTTAGCAAAATTTTTTCGGCAATTGAGTCTTCAATTTCTTGTTGAATGTATCTTTTTAGCGGTCTTGCGCCATATTCAGTGTTTTTGCAACCGTTTTCTATAACAAAATTGAGTGCGTCCTCGGTTATTTTTAATTCCAAATTTTGTTTTTTCAAGCGTGAATTTATATTGTTTATCAAAATTTTTGCTATTTTTGTTAAATCGTCTTTTGTAAGTGGTTGGAAAACACAAATAACATCAATTCGGTTAATAAATTCGGGCTTAAATTTCTTTTTAAGTGCTTCAAAATAAATTTCTTTTGTTTTTTCAAAATCAAGACTTTCAGATTTTTCATTAAACCCAAGTTCTTTTGCCCTTGCTTGCATTGCACCAACATTGCTTGTCATAATTATTATTGTGTTTTTAAAACTAACGACTCGGCCTTGGCTGTCAGTCAATCTGCCATCATCTAAAATTTGCAAAAGTGCGTTAAAAATGTCGGGGTGTGCTTTTTCAATCTCATCAAAAAGCACAACGGAATATGGTCTTCGGCGAACTTGTTCGGTAAGTTGCCCGCCTTCATCATAACCAACATATCCCGGTGGCGCGCCAATAAGTTTTGCAACCGAATGACCTTCCATAAACTCACTCATATCAATGCGAATTATGCTGTTTTCGTCATCAAACATTGCTTCGGCAAGTGCTTTGGAAAGTTCAGTTTTTCCAACACCTGTTTGCCCCATAAACAAGAAAGAACCTATTGGTCTTTTTGTGTCTTGCAAGCCAACTCGTGAACGCCTTATTGCCCTTGCAACCGCACTTACTGCCTCATTTTGCCCAATAACTCGTTTGTGCAAAATCTCTTCCAAATTCATCAATTTTTCTTTTTCGGTTTCGGTGATTTTGGTAACAGGTATGCCTGTCCATTTTGCAACAACTTCGGCAATTTCATTTGCACCTATTGAACCGCTAGATTTTTTTGCTTTTTGGTTAAATTCGGCGTTTAGAACATCAAGTTCGTTTTCCAAATTGATTATTTGTGATTGCAGTTTGGCGGCTTTTTCATAGTTTCTTTGTATGCTTGCCTCATCTCTGTTGGCTGAAAGTTGTTTGATTTTTTCTTCCTTTTCCCTTATTGCAACGGGTTTTAAGTTAAAATTAACTTTCGCCTTACTGCTTGCTTCATCAATAAGGTCTATCGCCTTGTCTGGCAAACTGCGGTCCATAATATATCTGTCGGCAAGATTTGCCGCCGCCTCAATTGCTTCGTTTGTTATAATTACTTTGTGAAACGCTTCATAACTGTCTTTTAGTCCGTTAAGTATTTCAATAGTTTGCTCCACTGTTGCAGGTTTTACCATAATTGGTTGAAATCTTCTTTCAAGTGCTTTGTCTTTTTCAACAAATTTGCGGTATTCGTCTGTTGTTGTTGCACCTATGGTTTGAAGTTCGCCCCTTGCCAAATATGGTTTTAACATATCTGCTGGACTGGTTTCGCCCTTTTCACTGCCCGCTTGTGCAAGTGTGTGAATTTCATCAATAAAAACAATAATGTTTTTTTGGTTTATAATTTCTTGAATAGCACTTTTAAGCCGTTCTTCCATACTTCCACGATATTTTGTGCCTGCCATCAATCCGCCAATTTCAAGCGAATATATGATTTTGTTTGCCAAAAGTTCTGGTACATTGCCTTCTACTATTGCTTGTGCAAGACCTTCCACAACTGCGGTTTTTCCAACTCCCGCTTCGCCAATAAGCACCGGGTTGTTTTTTGTTTTTCGGCACAAAATTTCAATCAATCTTTCAATCTCGCCTTCCCTGCCAATAACGGGGTCAATCTTTCCTTCTTTTGCCTTTTGGGTTATGTCTGTTCCCATATTAAGCAGTTTTTCTGGAAGTGTGCCTTGATTGCCTGTTTTCGCTGTGTCTTCGCCAATCTCCTTACCTTCGCCTTGCAAAATTATCAAAACTCTGGTTTTTAAATCATTGATATTAACATGAAAATAACTTGTCAAAAGTTTGACAGCAAAACTGCTTGAACTTGACAAAATCGCATACAAAATATGTTCTGTGCCAATAAATGTATGCCCAAGTTGCATTGCAATTTTTTGTGATATTTTTATCATTTCTTTGACTTGCGGTGTCATTTCTATCACACCATTTAGTTCCACAAATTCTGTGCTTTCGTCAAAAATAATTTCCAAACTTTCTTTGTTGATACCATACTCTGCCAAAATTTTTGCCGAAGCACATTCTGGCAAGCAAGTTAGACCATACAAAATATGTTCTGTGCCGACTTGAAAACTTCCATACTGTTTTGCAATTCTGCTTGCATTTTGCAAAACTTTTTCTACACTATCTGAAAATGAATTAAAATTTGCCATAATTATTCCTCCAAAATTCTCTTTTTTATTTTTAAACAATTTTTGTAAATTTCTTCAATATTTTCGCCTATATCAAACTGACCATTTTCATAAACAATTTTTCCATTTGTCATTGTCAAATATACATCACTTGATTTTGCACTATAAACTAAATTTGATATCAAATTGTGATGCGGGTAATGGTGGGGTTTTTGAATGTCAACCAAAATAATGTCTGCAAGATTGCCCTTTTTGATTTCGCCCAAATTTTCATAACCCAAAATTTTTGCTCCATTTTTGGTTGCCATATCAAGTGCTTGTTCTGCTCTTAAAATACTTGCGTTATAAAGGTTTGCTTTTTCAAGAGTTGCCACCAAAAACATTTCTTTGAACATATCAAAACTGTTGTTGCTATATGCTCCATCAGTGCCAATTCCAATATTTATGCCAGCGTTTTGCATTGCAAAAAGCGGAGCAATACCGCTTGCCAACTTCAAGTTGCTAGATGGACAAGTGATAATGCTTGCGTTATAATCACTGACAATTTTGAGGTCGTCTTTGTCGCAGTGGACCATATGATAAAGCGTGCATTGTCTATCCAAAAATCCGTAATCTTCCAAAAGTTCAACCGGTGTTTTTTTGTATTTAACTGAACAATCGCCAACTTCTTTCAAGGTTTCTGACAAGTGTGTTGAAACGGGTAAATTGTTTTGCTTGGCGAAAGTTGTCAAAGTTTCAAAATTTTTTTCGTTTGTTCCATAAATTGAATGTGCAAAACAAACGGGTTTAAAGCCAAAATTTTGTACTTGTTCAAGTTGCCATTTTAAAGTATTTGTCAAGTCTTGTTTGACATTTGGAAAACCTATTGAAATCCTTGCCCTAAAACTTGCTTTTTTGTATGCTTTCATAATTGGAATAATATTGCCATAATTTTCTTCAACTGTTGTTATTCCGCCACTTACATATTCGGCAATGCCAAGCATTGTTGCCCAATATATGTCTTCTTCTGTCATCGCCCTTTCAAAAGGTATGATTTTTGCAAGCCACTCGTTAAGTGGCAAATCATCACTTATTCCACGCAAAACACTTGAAGGTGTGTGGCAGTGAGCGTTTACAAATCCGCTCATCAAAATGTTGTTTTTGACATCTATTTTTCTATCAGGTGAAAACTTTGGTGGTTTGCTTCCAACATAAATAATTTTGTTGTTTTCTACCAAAACATCACCTTTGATAATACTGCCTTTTACTAGAATTTGAGCATTGAAAAAATGATATTTCATAACTTGACTCCTATTGTCATATTTGCTGTTATATTATACAATAAAAATTGGGGGAACGCAAATGAAAGATAGAATAATTTTGCATATAGATGCCAACAACTTCTATGCTTCGGTTGAGTGTTCGCTTAACCCAAACTTGAAGGATAAGGCGGTCGCAGTGAGCGGAAATCCGCTTATAAGAAATGGAATAATACTTGCAAAAAATCAAATTGCAAAAAAAATGGGTGTCAAAACGGGCGATGCAATTTGGCAAGCCAAAGAAAAATGCCCTGACCTTGTTTGCTTGCCACCAAATATGAAATTGTATTTGGAATATTCCAAACAACTAAAAAACATTTACAAAAAATACACTCACTTGGTTGAACCTTTTGGCATTGACGAGTGTTGGATAGACATAACCCAAACTGCCCATCTTTTTGGCGGGGCAGAAAAAATTGCAAACGATATACGGCAAGAAGTTAAAGACAAATTAAAAATAACAGTTTCGATTGGCATTAGTTTTTGCAAGTTGTTTGCCAAACTTGGAAGCGATTTGAAAAAGCCCGATGCGGTTACTATTATTCCCAAAGAAAATTTTAGAGAAATGATATATCCCTTGCCAATAACTGCTATTATTGGTATTGGTGGCAGAATGGAAAAAAAACTGAACAAGCTTAATGTTTTTACACTTGGCGATTTTGTTGAAATACCGGGGTATATACTAAATCAAAAATTTAGCATAGTTTTTAAAGAATTAAGAAAAAAACTGCTCGGTTTTGACTGTTCGCCCGTTGCAAGCAGTTTGGTTGTTGACATTCCCAAAAGCGTGGGCAATGGCACAACAACAATAAGGGATATTTTTAGCCAAAGCGAAATCACAAGCACAGTTTTGTTTTTGTCTGACAAAATTTGCGGTAGATTAAGAGAACAAAATTTGCTTGCAAACTGCATTTCCGTTTCTATCAAAGATTGCAATTTGCAAAGCGAGCATCATTCCCGAGTTATACCTTTTGCGACAAATTGCACCGCTGATATGGTCAAATTTGTTATGCAACTTATCAATTCTTTTTGGAAATATAATGAAAAAATACGGGCAATAAGAATTTCTGCAAGAAATTTAAGCACAGACCAAGAAACACAATTATCATTTTTTCAACCCATTCAAGACAAAAAAAATAGCCTAAACCAAACATTAGACTATTTAAGAAAAAAATATGGCAAGCAGATTATCCAGTCAGCGAACCTGCTCGCCACACCTTTTTTAAGGGAAAATTTTTTTGATTGTGGCGAATAAAATAACTACTATTGGTTTATGCAGTTGCAAGAGTTGCAGTGCTGTGAACGGTTAAAGTATAGGTTTCTTCGGCATAATTAGCGTTCCATTTGATTTTTATTTGCACATTGTTTAGTTTGCTAACTGCGGTTACCCAAACAAGTGTACCATCTTCTTCTAACGCTTCTTGACCATAAGTGTTCCAACCTTCTGCTGATTCATCTTGTCTGTTTGTTGTGGAAATTGCTGTTTGTGCATCTGGGGTTATTGTTCCCACTGGTGCAAATCTAATTGCAACAATGTTGCCCGCATTAATGCCAAGCACTGACTCTGAATATGGGATTGTTCCTTTTAGAACAAGCGAATATCCGCTTCTTTCCAAGGTATAGCCTGCTGTTGTGGTATTTGGTGTAAATGTTGCATCTTCAACATCATAAGTACCTACGGCAATGTTAACATTAACACCCCCGCAACCAACCATAACCACCGCCATCAAACAAAGCATTATTGAAGCAATCAAGCCCTTAAAAATTTTCATAATCTGTTCTCCTTTTATAAACAAAGATAGTTTATCCCTTAAAGCACAATTTTACAACAGAGAAAAAAAACAATATTTAACCTTTTTTGACTATTTTTGTAAATATAGTTGACAAAAAACATTTTTGATAATATATTGTAGTAGTTGTAATGATTAGGTGGAAACTATGAACAACCGTTTTGGTCTTTAAAGTAAAAAGACAAAAGAGAGAGTGAATTTCACTAATTAGGGTGGAACCGCGGTTTTAAAAAAATCGTCCCTATGCTTATAATAGCATAGGGATTTTTATATTTTTTAATCAAAAAAGGAGCAAAAAAATGGAAAAAAACAGTAAAATAAATATGGAAAGATTGGTCAATCATTGCAAAAATATGGGTATTATTTTTGCCGGCAGTGAAATTTATGGCGGGCTTGCAAATTCTTGGGACTATGGTCCTGTTGGTGTTGAACTTAAAAACAACATAAAACAAGCGTGGTGGAAAAAATTTGTTCAAGAAAACGAAAACTCTGTTGGTGTTGACGCAAGTATTTTAATGAACCCAAAAGTTTGGGAAGCATCTGGTCATTTGGCATCTTTTTCTGATCCACTTATGGACTGCAAAAACTGCAAAACAAGACACAGGGCAGACAAGTTGATTGAAGGTTTTTCAAAAGATATTAACCCCGACACAATGACAAATGCCGAAATGGAAAGTTATATTATTCAAAACAAAATTGCTTGCCCAAACTGCGGAAAAAGAGATTTTACACCAATAAGACAATTTAATTTGATGTTTGAAACAAACAGAGGTGTTACAAAAGAAAGTTCAAGCGTGATTTATTTAAGACCCGAAACAGCACAGGGCGAATTTGTCAATTTTTTGAATGTGCAAAGAAGTTTGAGAATGAAACTACCTTTTGGAATTGGACAAATTGGTAAGGCTTTTAGAAACGAAATAACACCCGGTAATTTTACTTTTAGAACAATAGAATTTGAACAAATGGAACACCAACTTTTCTGCAAAGAAGGAGATGATGACAAATTTTATCAATTTTATAAAGATTATTCTATTCAATTTTTGACAAGTCTTGGTTTGCCACAAGAAAAATTGAAATTTAAGGACCACGAAAAACTTGCACATTATGCAAAAAATGCTTGTGATGTTCAATACAAATTTGTGTTTGGTTTTGATGAAATCAATGGCATTCACAACCGAACAAACTATGACTTATCCCGCCACCAAGAATTTTCTGGCAAAAATATGGAATATTTAGACGGCGTAACCAATGAAAAATTTATCCCTTTTATTATTGAAGCATCTTATGGGCTTGACAGAATTGTTTTGGCGGTGCTAGACAATGCTTTTGATATTGAAACACTTGCAGATGGAACAGAAAGAGAAATTTTGAGAATAAAACCAAGTATTGCACCTTTTAAAATTGCCATTTTGCCACTAATAAAGAAAAACCACAACGATAAGGCAAAAGAAATTTTCAAGGAATTGAGAAAGCATTTTAGAGTTATTTTTGATGAAACGGGCAGTATTGGTAAAAGATACCGCAGACAAGATGCAATAGGAACTCCATTTTGCCTAACTGTTGATGACAACACACTTGAAAATGGTATTGTAACAATCCGAGATAGAGATACAATGGAACAAGTTTCTTTAAAAGTTGAAGAAGTTGCCTGCTTTATTGAAAAAAAGATAAGGGAATAAGTATTTTGTATAATAGAAAAAACACTTGCAAATTTGAGCAAGTATTTTTTGTCTTTATTTTACTAAATAATTTGATATGATTTTTTGAAAACTTTTTTGAACGAATTTGTCATTTTGCTTGCTTCTGCAATTTCATAAGTTACATCTTGGTTTGATTTTGCTTTTACAATAACAATATCGCCAAGCAAATCACAACTTATTTCATCAATTTTTGATTGTTTGGTGCAATCAAGAGCAGATGCAAGAGCAATTATTGTTCCAATTTTTCTTGCAACCATCAAATCTTCTTCATCGACAATGTCTTTATATTTTACCCATTCATTTAAAGAAAAATTTTCTAAATTTTGGCATTGGCACGCAAAACCCGCAATAACAATGTCTTTGTGACTAACACCCAAAATATTTGCGTTTAGGATAATTTCTTTGCTGTGTTTTGAATGATTTTCAAACGCAATTCGCTTTCCACAATCGTATAACAAAGCAGCAATTTTGAGTGGTTTTATATTTTTTCTTGTCAATTTGTGAATGATTGACATTTGCCTGAACAATTCCATTGTAAGTTGATAAACATATTCGGCGTTTGTGTCTTCAACTTTAAAATAATATCTTATGTTTTCCAAATTTATTTCCAAAAGGTCGTTGGTTGTTGACTCGCAAGAGTTTTCCCTGACAATTTTTTGAGAAATAATTGCATCTGGCACTCCCCTTGTTGCAATGCAATAACTTTGCACATTTTTTAATTCAGAAAATGCTTTTATAATTGCAAAACCACCAATAATGTTGTCAAGTCTATCGTTTGAAATGCCTGAAATTCTTTTAGTTCGGTCAAAACCATATTCTTCAAGCATTGAAAATGCTCTTTTAAAATCCGCAATACTGAAAATAAAGTTGTTGTCCATATCCAAAGGATAATGTGTTATTTTTCTAACCAATTTGCTAAGTGCCAAAAAAGTTGCTCCGCCACCAACAAAGTTGACTTCTTCAAACATATCAAAACTTATATCTTGTTCTTTGATATATTCTTTTGCATAAGACACCATTTTTTCTATAACCATTTTAGGATTGTCATTGTCTTCGCACTTAAACTTGTTTGCTATTGAATTTGCACCAAAAGGAAGAATATGATAAGATATCAAATTTCTTTTTGCAAAATTTATGACATAAGTGTTTTGAGGGTTAACATAAAAAATCACGCCCTTTGTGTGTTCAACAGTATTCAAAATTGTGCTATACAAAAGTTTGATTTCTTCTTCTTCTGACAAAACATTAAAACTAAAACCTGTTTGTTTTGCTATTTCATCAAACATATATTTTGCGTTTATGACACCAGAAAAAATTGGTGACGCAACTGCATAAATTTTTATTATGTTATAATTTTCGCACATTGTTTTAAAAACATTTAAAATTCTAACACATTCGTTTATTTTTGCTATGCCAATTTCATTGTTTTCGTATATGTCTTCATCAAATCTTAAAACCTCGACTGTTTCTTCCATTTTTTTGTGATAAGCACCGCCTATTAACTTTGTGGTTATCATTTTCATTGATGTTGGTTCCAAGTCTATTAAAACTGCTTTTTCCAAAATTTTCTCCTTTTTAATTGTTATTTTTTGCTGATATCTATTGCTTCAACAGGGCAAATTGCTTGGCAAGTTCCGCAAGATATGCAAAGATTTTTGTCTATTTGTGCTTTTCCGTTTTTGTCAAAAGATATTGCATTGACGGGGCAACTGTTCACGCAAGCGCCACAACTGATACATTTGTTTTTGTTAACCATTTTTTCTCCTGTTTATTATTAGTGTATAATAGCACAAAAAAAGCGATTTGTAAATACAAAATTTAAGTTTTTTTAATAAAAATCACTTTATAAAATTCAATTAATGCAAGAATCACCAAAAAACCAGCAAAAATATAGCGAAGTATATCGCTGTCGACAGATTTTGTCAAGTATGCACCACCAACGCAAGAAATAACGCCGAAAATTACAACAACTATTATGCTTTTAAAATCTATTAATTTGTTTTTGTAATGGATATACAAGGCAAACACTGACATAATTAAAAAAGAAAAAAGATTATACCCTTGTGCCAATTTTTGACTAACGGTTAAAAAAATGGTCAAAAGGGGTATAATTATTGTGCCACCGCCCATACCCATTCCGCCAAAAACTCCGCCAATCAAGCCAAAAACTGCAAACCAAAAAAATTCCACTTTTCACCCTAAACCCAAAACAGCATTCTCACGCCCGCAAACAGCATTAAACTTGCAAAGATTATTCTTATTATTTTTCCGTTTAATTTTTTCAAAAAAATGCTACCAAAAACACCGCCAATAGTTACTCCGACAGACAAAACAACCACTGTTAACCATTCAAATTCAAAGTTAATAGAATAAATTATTGCACTTATCAAAGACAAAGGAAAAATTACTGCAATTGCAGTTGCGTGTGCCTTTTTGTTTTCAATTTTTTTAAGATTTTCTAGTATTGGAACGGCAATCATTCCGCCACCGCTACCCAAAAACCCATTAAAAAAACCAATCACGCTTCCCCATATTGCATCAAGAAACCAATTTTTAAATTTTTTTTTTATTTTCATAAAGATATTATGTTAGAATTAGTTAATTTTATTTGATTTTATAAAACTTTTAGTATATAATATCAAGGTTAATCTTTTGTACGAGGTAAAGAATGAAAAAATTAAAAAACTTAGTTTATGTTGTCTGCTTAATGGTTGTGGCTTTATGCTTTCAAATTTACAACACAAATATAAGCAATATATATGCAGAATCTGGCAGTGTGCAGTTTACCACTGTTTCACTCAGCAACAGCAATTTTAACAACAACTCAACTTCTTCAACGCTAGACACAAGCCCAACAGGTTGGAGCAAAATAAAAACAACAAGCACTGCAACAAGCGGTATTATAAATGTAAATGAAACCAAATTTGCAAGTCAATACTCAAGTTATAAACTTGAAACAACACAAAACCCTGGAACTGCTTGCACTGATTTTGATGACAAAGTTTTGATGATAAATTCAAACAGCACAAGCAGTAACTTGGCACAACAATCGCAAGGTTACAAGTCTGAAAGTTTTTCACTTTCTGCAAACACTTTTTATATTATCAATGTTTGGGTTTATACCTTAAACAGCAATGCTTCAATTTATTTAAATGGTTTTGAAAACTATGAAACTGAAATTTCAACCGCCCTAACCAACACAAAATTTGAAAGCATAAACACAAACTCCGCTTGGACAGAATACACTTTTTATATTTCAACAAACTACCAAACACCTTCAATTTACCTTGAACTTTTTTTGGGGGCAACAAGCAATAACACTTCATTGGGTGCAGTTTTCTTTGACAATATTTCAGTGATAAAAACTTCTTCAACTTATTTTTTTGATAGTTTAAATAATGATAATTATTATAAAGACATTTCTATGATAAGAAATATAACCAATACTTACAATTTTGAAAGCAATGGTTTGAGTGATTGGGAAATGCTTGGCACACTAAACGAAGGCAATGTTTCAAAAAATGTTAACATAAAAACAAAAACTGAAATGGAAAGTTTGGGTCTAAATTATTTGGGCTCAGACTTGACAAGCGGAAACACTTATGCCCTTGTTTTGTCAAGTGAAGATGCAAATTATTTGGGTTATTCTTCCCCTGTCATTGACATAAATCAATATGGGTTATACAAAATTTCTATTAAGGTTAAATGCGATAATATTTCCGGCAATGTAAATATCAACCTTGTTGAACAAAACAATGTTGTTGATTTTTATGACGAAGGCATAAGCGAATATGAACCAATAACAAAAACAATCTCTTTAAACTCGAACACAACTAACAATTTGACCAACAATTATTCAACTGTTTCTTTTTATGTTTCTGGACACACGCTTTTTGACACATCAATAAAATTGGAACTTTGTTTGGGCAGTGAAAGCGAAAACACTTCTGGAACTGTTGTTTTTGACAATATTATTGTGGAACGTATACCTTATAGCATTTTTGAAAACTTGTCAACTTCTACCAACGAAAGCAAAGTTGAATTTACAACAATAACAGGCACTCCAAGCATAGAAAACGGGTTTTTTAACACAGCACATATTTCTGGTGCAACTATTTCTTATCCCCTTGTTGCTGAAGGTTGGGAACAAACAATAAGTCAAAACACTTCAACCAATGTTTTTGGCATTGTGAACACAAACACAATCAAGTGGCAAAATGCAAACTTTTGCTTGTCTAACCCCTTAAATCCAATTTTGAAAGGCACAACAACGGCAACTGAAACAACCGACACAAACAATATTTTGATGATTTATAACAAAACAAAATCATATCAAACAATAACAAGTCCTTTGTTTAGTGTTGACAAAAGCAGTTATTATACTTTTAGTTTTAATTATCTAACCAATAATTACAACGATGAAAACAGTATTTTGAATGTATATTTAGTAGATTCAAATGGCAACATTCTTTATCAAGATTTGAATGTTTATTCAAAAGATTGGACTTTGTATAAAACAACAATAAAAACCGAGTTTGACTCAAATTCTTTAAAATTGGTTTTGGAAGTTGGAACAGCAGAAAGCATAGTTAAAGGTTATGTTTATATCGACAATGTTATGCTAGAAAAAGAAACCTATACTGACACTGAATTTGCAAACATTGTAAATCAAAACCAAAAAGTTTTGGACTTGTCAAACATTGGACTTAATCTTAAAGGCGAAGTATTAAACGCAAACAACTTATACACTGCACTTATGTTTACTTCTTCTCTTGAAAAAGGCACACAATATACTGACAGCGACCCTATTGCAACCGGCGGAATAATTGATCAAGAAAATGATTATAACATTACCTTCCCTGCTTTCCACACAAGCAGTATAAAAAATATGATAGCAATTTCAAACACTTCAATTTCAACTTATTCTTTGACTTCAAAACAAAGCATTTCTCTTAGTCAAGGTTCATATTACAAATTTTCTATCTATATCAAAACCGCACTGGTTGGAACAGAAACAGCAGAAGATTTGCTTGACTTTGGTGCAATATTTGTACTAAATGGACTTAGCGGAGCAAAAATAACAAACATAAAATCAACCGACTTTGACAAATATATAATTTATGTTTATGCCGATGCTGACACAACCGTTCAACCAAAATTTGCACTTGAAAGCAACACACTTAACACAACAGGAAACGCATTTTTTGATACTTTCGCATTTGAGACAATAGAAAAAACTGAATACACATCAGCAGTAAATTCTAGCAATGTTTTGGTGTTTGCAAACACTTCTATTCCAGAAGATAACACTTCAAGTGATGACACAACAACAAGTGGAGAATCAGTAAATATTTGGATTGCAATTTCTACAATCATTATGGTTATTGCAATGATTGTTGCAATGGTTGGCTACTGTTTGAGAAGAATAGAAATCAAAAAATTTAAGGTAGCAAAACAAGCAGTTTACAACAGAGATGCCACTTTGGTTAGAGATGTTGTAATAAAAGAAGCCGAAAAACGCAAAAACGAAGAACTAAAATTGCTAAAAGAAGAATATGCTGTGCTTGAAAATTATTTGCTTGAACTTGAAAAAGACAATCGTGAACGCATTGCAAATCAAAGAAGAGAACACGGAAAAGGTGTTTCCAGAAAAGCAGAAAAAGACTTTAAAATATTTGCTTCTTCAAGACAAAAAATAGTAAAAGATATGGCAAAGATAACCGAAAAAATAAACGAAACAAATTCGCCTGAATATCTTTTGAGGCAAGAAAAAATAATTCAACACGAAAAAACAATCAAAAAAGAATAAACAAAAAACTTTCGTTTTTGTTAGCGAAAGTTTTTTTATTCTTCATAATTCTCTTTTATCTCATTTCTTATTGTTTCAAGTGCTTTGGTTTCCAGCCTTGATATATACGAACGGGATATGCACAACTTGTTTGCAACTTCTCTTTGCGTTAGGGCGACTTGATTGTTTAGCCCATACCGCATTTTTATTATTTGCGCTTCCCTTTTTGGCAATTTTTGGTCTATTATTTTTCCTATTTTATCTGTTATGATATTGTTTTCTACTATTGTATATATTTCATCTTCCAATGATGGAATAATTGACATAAGTTCCACATCGTTTTCGCTATTATCATCGCCCAAACTTTCTTGCAATGATATAACATTTTTGTGTTTTTTGCTGACTCGCAAAAGCATTAAGATTTCATTTTCTATGCACCTTGCAGCATAAGTTGAAAGTTGTGTACCCTTGCCATATTCAAAAGAATTTATTGCTTTTATTAAACCTATTGAACCCACAGAAAGCAAGTCATCTGCCTCGCCCGCACCTGAATATTTTTTTACTATGTGTGCAACCAACCTTAAATTGTGATTGATTAACTTGTCTTTTGCTTGTTTGTCGCCGTTTTTAAATTTTTCAAAATACATTTTTTCTTCTTCAAGCGTTAAGGGTTTGGGAAACCCCGATGCGTTGTTTATATAAGACGAAAACAAAAGTATTTTGTTCATGAACAAAACAAAATTTTCAAAAACCACAAGCCCTCCACAACATAAGACAAAAAAAATAACACAACAATAAAGTATGTTATTTATATATGCAATTTTTTGTCAAATTTTGCTTGTACTTTTAAAATATATTGTCAACAAAATCTTTGGCATTAAAAGGTTCAAGGTCTTCAATAGTTTCGCCAACGCCAACAAAAACAACGGGTAAGTTAAACTCGTTTGCGATTGCCAAAACAACTCCGCCCTTTGCAGTTCCATCAAGTTTGGTCAAAATTATTCCATCAATTTTTATATATTCTTTAAAAATTTTTATTTGCGAAAGAGCATTTTGCCCTGTTGTTGCGTCCAAAACAATAAAACAATATTTGTTTGCACCATAATTTTCTCTGTCAATAATGCGGTCAATTTTGCCAAGTTCTTCCATCAAGTTTGTTTTTGTGTGCAATCTGCCCGCAGTGTCAACAATCAAAACATCGGTTTTTTTTGCCTTGGCACTTGCCAAACCATCAAAAACAACCGCACCCGCATCTGCGCCCTCGGAATGCTTAACAATTTTAACCTTGTTTCTGTTCGCCCATTCAGTTAATTGGTCTGATGCGCCCGCTCTAAAAGTATCGCCCGCGACCAAGCAAACTTCTTTTTTTTGCTTTTTAAAATAATTTGCAAGTTTGCCAATCGAAGTTGTTTTGCCAACTCCGTTTACGCCAACAATAGTGATTATTGCAGGAAAATTGATTTCTACGGGATTAACTTGTAAACTTGTTTCAATAATCTGTTTTAGCAAAATTTTTGCCGACTCTGCTGTTTTTTGTTTGCTTTTTCTAATTTTCTCCCTTAAATCTTGTGTTATTTTAACGCTTGTGTTAACTCCGACATCGCTAGAAATTAAAATATTTTCTAATTCTTCAAAAAAATCATCATTAAGTTCGCCACCGCTGAACAAAGCATCAAGCTTTCTTTTTAATGCTTCTCTGGTTTTTGCCAAGGCGAGCATTATTTTTTTAAAAAGCCCCATTTACGACACCTCTTGTGCAATATTTTTTATTGCATCACTCAATTTTACAGAAACAATGCTTGAAACACCTTTTTCTTCCATTGTTACACCATACAAACTGTCAGCAAGTTCCATTGTTGGTTTTCTGTGAGTGATAACAATAAACTGTGTTTCGTTTGAAAATCTTCGCAAATATTGGGCAAATCTTTCAACATTTGCATCATCAAGTGCCGCTTCAATTTCATCTAGCAAGCAAAAAGGCATTGGTTTTAGTTTCAATATTGCAAACAAAATTGCAATTGCTGTTAAGGCTTTTTCGCCACCGCTTAAAAGAGAAATATTTTGCAATTTTTTGCCAGGGGGTTCTGCTACAATATCCACCCCTGCTTCCAAAATATTGTCATTGCCAACAAGTTCAAGATGTGCATTGCCACCGCCAAATAGTTCTTTGAAAGTGATTTTAAAGTTGTCGTTTATTTTGTTAAACTCGGTTTCAAATTTGGTCGACATTTCTTTTGCCAAATCACTTATAATTTGATTGGTGTCTGTTTCTGCTTTTTCCAAATCTTGAACTTGAGTTGAAAGGTCTTCATATCTTTCAAATATCGCTTTGCTATCTTCAATGGCATTTACATTGACATAGCCCAATTTTGTAATTTCTCTTTTCAAGTTGGCTATTTCAGGCAAAGCAGAGTTTATATCAAAATTTGGTTTTTTAAACTCTTTGCAAGTTTCATAAGTTAGTTCATATTCTTCAAAAATTCTTTCTTGCATAGAATCAGTGTCGGCACTTAACTTGGCAAGTTCCATTTCCACTTTATATTTTTTGTTGTTTATTTCATTGATTTGGTTCAAAACAATATCTTTTTGAATGTTTATTTCTTTCAATTTTTCTTGCAAATCCATTTTGGATTGTTCTTGCTGTTCTTGCTTTAATTTGATTGCATCTAATTTTCCTTGTGCTTCCACATTTATTGTGTTTTCTAACAAAACTTTGATTTTGCTTTCTTCTTGTTCAACAAAAGCACAATTTTGCTTGATTTGATTTTTTCCGTTTTCTATCTGCTTTTGACTTTCAGCAATTTGGGTTTCAATTCTTACAAAATCTTTTTCTATTGCATTAATTTCAGTTCTTATTTCGGCAATTTGAACTGCTTCGCTTATTTCTGTGCTATTTTTTTTCTTTTCCAATTCTTCTATTTGACTTTTTGCATTGGCTATTTGCAACATAAGTTTGCTGATTTTTTCTTTTTTGTTTATATATTCAGTTTTGCAAGTTTCAAGGGTGTCTGCAAGCGTTTTGATTTCTCTATCTCTACTAATCAAGTTGACTGCGTTTGATTTTTTGGAACCACCTGTCATTGACCCTGTTGGGTTAATTATGTCGCCATCAAGTGTTACAATTTTGAAAGAAAAACGACTGTTTTTTGCCATATTTATCGCTGTTTCAAGTGTGTCGACCAAAACAGTTGCACCAAGCAAATTTTCCACAACATTTTTGATTTTGCTATCAAACTTTATCAGTTCGCTAGCAATTCCAAAACAACCTTTTGTGCTTAAAATCCTTTTGTCATCAGTTGACAAATACCTTGGTTTCATTGAAGAAATTGGCATAAAAGTTGCCCTTCCAAGTTGATTTTGTTTAAGATAATTTATCAAATTTTTGGCGTTTTCTTCATTGAGAGTAACAATATTTTGAACTGCACTGCCAAGCGAAACATCAATAGCAATTTCAAATTTTTCTGGCACTTTAATCAGTTCAGCAAACACGCCGACAATTTTGTCTTTCAAATAAGCATTTTTTTCACTTTCTTTCAAAAGTTTTTTTACCGCAAAGGCATAACATTCAAATTCTTCTTGCATTTCAACAAGCAATCTTCGGCGGTTTTCGCAAACTTGAATTTTGGCATTTAGGTCGCTAAAATTTTGTTCTTCTTCTTTCAAACTTGCATAAAAATTGCTTTCAGCAACTTTCAAATTTGCGTATTCTTTTAACATTTTGGCGTATTCGCCCGAAGAGTTTTCAATTTTGTTTGCAACAACTTCAAGGTCGTTTTTGCGTTTTTCTTTAAAGTCTTTTTCCGCTTTGTTTTTTATTATTATATTTTCATAATTTAATATGTCTATGTTTGTTTTTTCATTTTGGTTTTTTATGTTTGAAATTCTTTCTTGCAAAAGTTTGCTTTCGCCCATTTGCTTTTCCAACCCAACTGTCAACAGCAAAATTTCGTTGTTAAGTTTTTTGATATTTTCATCAATGCTGTCAATATCTTCCATACAGCTGTTGTATTTTTGGTTTAGACCCACAAGTTCAACTTGCCTTTGTGACATTTCTTCCAAAATTGCATCAATTTTTGTGTTGATTTTCAATTTGACATCGCCCATATTTTCATATTGAAAAATGTAAGCGTTTATTTCCAAATCTTTCAACAACTGCCTAAATTCTAAATATTTTTTTGCGGTTTCTGCTTGCTTTTTTAGTGGTCCAAGTTGTCTTTCAAGTTCACCTACAATATCTTTTATTCTAACCAAATTTTCTCTTGTGCGTTCAAGTTTGCGTTCCGCTTCAATTTTTCTTACCTTAAACTTTGCAATGCCTGAGGCTTCTTCAAAAATAAGTCTTCTTGTTTCGGGTTTGCTTGAAATAATTTCTTCTACCTTTCCTTGACTTATAATTGAGTAGCCATCTCGCCCAATTCCGCTATCAAAAAAAAGGTTTACAATGTCTTTTAAACGGCATTGATTTTTGTTGATTTGATATTCGCTTTCGCCACTGCGGTAAAGTTTTCGGGTTACCATAAGTTCATCATAGTCAACATCAAAAAACCTGTCACTGTTGTTAAAATGTAAATTTACTTCACAATAAGACAAACTTTTTCGCTTTTCTGTTCCACTAAAAATAACATCTTGCATTGATGTTCCACGCAAACTTTTGCTACTTTGTTCACCAAGCACCCATCTTATTGCATCGCCGACATTGCTTTTTCCGCAACCATTTGGACCAACAATCGCAGTTATTCCGTTATCAAACTTGATTTCAATTTTATTAGCAAAAGACTTAAACCCAACAAGTTGAATTTCCTTAAAATACATTAGCATAACCCCTTAAAAATTTAGTTTTCTTCTATTTCCAGCGTTTGTAAAACTTCTTCAATTTTGCCATTTATGTTGTTTTTGGAAATATTTACCGCTTGCCTTATAACAGACATAAAAGATTCCGCTTTGCTATCTCCGTGTGCTTTAAAAATGTTTTTCTTGCAACCCAAAAACAAAGAACCGCCATATTGCTTGTAATCGAGTTTGTTTTTTAATTTTTTAAAAGATTTTAGCATAAACATTGCACCAAACTTTGCCCAAAATGAAGATTTTATTGCAGTTTTTAGTCCATTTAGCACAAAAAGTGCTGTTCCTTCAACAGTTTTTAGTGCAATATTGCCTGAAAAACCATCAGCAACTATAACATCATAATCTCCGCTTAAAATTTCTCTTGCTTCCATATTACCCACAAAATTTATTGGTGCATTTTTTAGCATTGCAAATGCTTCTTTTGTAAGTTCTTTGCCTTTTGCATCTTCAACTCCAACATTTAAAAGTGCCACTTTTGGTTTTTCTACCCCATAAACTGTTGAATAATAAATTGAGCCCATAATTGCAAAATGTACCAAGTTTATTGGTTTGCAATCTGCGTTTGCTCCGCAATCTAACAACAAAACACCTTTGTTGTCAAACTTTGTTGGAAGTGTTGGGGCAAGTGCCGGTCTTGAAATGCCTTTTAGTCTTCCAATTTTTAAAAAACCACCTGTCAAAACTGCTCCCGTACTTCCTGCCGATATAAGAGCAACAACATCTTCGTTTTGTTTTAAAACATCAAATGCCACAACAAGTGAAGAATCTGGTTTTCTTTTTATTTGCATTGCTGGGTTTTCATCTTCACAAGATATAACTGTTTCTGCATTTACAATTTCAATTTTGTTGCCGTTATAATCATATTCTTTCAACAATTTTGCAATTTCTGCTTGCTTGCCTGTTATTATAATATTTAAGTCTTTTATTTCGTTAACTGCCATTACTGATGCTTTTACAACTTCGGTTGGCGAATTGTCGCCACCAAAACCATCCATTACAATTTTCATAAGTACTCCTAAATTGAATTTTATCATAAAAACCTTTATAAATCAATCAATTTGAAGCAAAAAACTGTTGCAAAAATAGATGCGACCGCTCCTAATGATTAGGAGCGGTCGCATCTAGTAGGGAGTGTTTCCGCTAGGGCGATTGCCCTAGGGATAAACCCTACATTAATATATTGTGCAGATATTTTAATCTTATTCACATATTTTTAAAAAAATTTTTATATTTGTTATTTTTTTTTATAAAAGGGGTTTTATTATCTGTTTTTTTGTGTTATACTAACCTAGTTTTTAATTAAATTACAATTTTGTGATTTATTTTTATTTGTAATCAGGAGAAAATAATGAAAAATACAAAAATAAGAAATATAGCCATAATTGCTCACGTTGACCACGGCAAAACAAGTCTGGTTAACGAAATGCTAAAACAAGGCGGAGTTTTTAGACAAAACCAAAATGTTGGCGACAGAATTATGGATTCTAACGACCTTGAAAAAGAAAGAGGAATTACAATTTTAAGCAAAAATGCTTCATTTTTCTATAACGATGTAAAAATTAATGTTGTTGACACACCGGGGCATGCTGATTTTGGCGGAGAAGTTGAGCGTGTTTTGAAAATGGTTGATGGCGTTTTGCTTGTGATTGATGCTTATGAAGGTCCAATGCCACAAACAAGATTTGTTTTGGAAAAAGCATTGTCTTTGGATTTGAAAGTTATAATTATTGTCAACAAAATTGACAGAAAAGATAGCAGAATAAAAGATGTTTGTGACGAGGCTTTAAATCTTCTTTTGGAACTTAATGCAAATGAAGAACAACTTTATAGCCCTATTGTTTACACTTCTGCAAGGTTTGGAACTGCAACACTTGACCCAAAAATTGCTGGCGAAAATATGGTCCCATTGTTTGAAACTATTTTAAACCATATCCCCGCTCCAAGTGGAGATGAAAATCTACCTTTTAATATGCTTGTAAGTTCAACGGAACAAAATGACTTTTTGGGTAAACTTGCTGTTGGGCAAATCAAGCAAGGAAAATTGAAAATCAATGACACTCTTGCTGTGACAAATTTTTTCAACAAAGACAAAAATTTTAGTTTCAAAGTGCAAAATATGTTTGAGTTTTTGGGTTTAAAAAGAGAGCAAACAACCGAAGCAAATGTTGGCGACATTATTTGCATTGCGGGTGCAGACAACATAACAGTTGGCGACACACTAAGCGACAAAAACAACATAAACACCCTTCCCTTTGTTCAAATTAGCGAGCCAAGTGTTGAAATGACTTTTATGGTCAACAACAGTCCTTTTGCTGGAAAAGAAGGGAAATTTTGCACAAGTCGACATTTGAGAGACAGACTTTTGAAAGAAGCAGTAAAAGATTTGAGTTTGAAAGTTTTTGAAACCGAATCTGCTGATAGTTTTAGAGTTCTTGGGCGTGGCGAAATGCACCTTTCTATTTTGATGGAAAATTTAAGAAGAGAAGGTTACGAGTTTCAAGTTAGTATGCCAAAAGTTATTTACAAAGAAATTGATGGCAAAAAACTAGAACCAATAGAAAAATTGGTTGTTGATGTTCCATCTGACAAAGTTGGCAATGTGATTAGTGTTTTGGGAACAAGAAAAGCCGAAATGACGGATATGACAACGATTGGAAACCGAACAAAAATACAATTTTTGATTCCTGCTCGTGGCTTGTTTGGTTACAAAAATGAGTTTTTGACTGACACAAACGGCGAAGGTATTATGAGCAATGTGTTTTATGAATATCAAGAATTTAAAGGACCAATTCAAAAAAGAACATTTGGCGCGCTTATTGCATTTGAAACGGGCGAAGCAGTTCAATATGGTTTGTTTTATGCACAAGAGCATGGTAAATTGTTGATTGGTGCGGGCGAAAAAGTTTATGCGGGAATGATAGTTGGAATGACACCAAAAGGTTCTGACATTGTGGTAAATGTTTGCAAATCTAAGCATCTTTCCAACACTCGTTCAAGCGCAAGCGATGACGCTCTTCGCCTTGAACCAATTCAAACACCAAGTTTGGAGCAATATTTGGACTCACTTAACAATGATGAACTTTTGGAAATTACGCCAAAAACTATAAGAATGAGAAAAATGATTTTGGACCATACCGTTCGTGGCAGAACAGATTTTAAAAAGAAAAATTTGTAAAAAATTAAAAAAATATGCTAAAAAGCATATTGATATGCTCCCATAGTCAAGCGGTTAAGACGCCACCCTCTCAAGGTGGAATCAGGGGTTCAATTCCCCTTGGGAGTACCAAAAAAATTAAAGATAAGAATATACTTATCTTTTTTTATTTGGTTATTTAAAGAAATGGAATTGAACGGGCGGAAAAGAAAAGTTGCCAGTGGCAAGTTTTCTCGCCCGTCCCCTTGACGTCGGGTTTGTAATTCATCAATTTGGGTGCAGGGCTTCGCACAAAAATTTAAAAATAAAAACCATAATTAATAATTTATCATTTATCATTAAAAATTGCTTGGCAATTTTTAAAACGCACCTTCAATGTGATTTATTTCATCGCACACAATCTCTATTATATCAAACCTATAATTTGGGTCAGAAATTTTGTTTAATTTAAAAAAAATATCTGCCGAGTTTTTTATGTTTTTTTGTTTTTTATAATTTACAGCATTTTGTGGCAAACCAAAAGCATAAGAACTTCGATTTTTAACTTCAACGAAAATATAGTCAAATTTTTGTTTGGCAATAATGTCAATTTCGCCTGCAAAAGTGACAAAATTTGTTGCCAAAATTTTATAACCGTTATTTTTCAAAAAATTTACCGCTTTTGCTTCGCCAACCGCACCCAAAATTTGATTTTTGTTTCTCACAAAACACCTGCCCTACACTTCAAACCAATTTTTTCCACTTTCCACTTCCACCGGTAAAGGAACTTTAAGGGTTACAACATTTTCCATACTGTTTTTCAAAATGTCTTTGATTGTTTCGACTTCGTTTGGAAAAGCATCAACAATAAGTTCATCGTGAATTTGTAAAACCAATTTGCTTTTCAAATTTAACTTTTCAAATTGATTGTTAACCTTTATCATTGCAAGTTTTATAATGTCAGATGCCGAACCTTGAAGTGGCATATTCATTGCAACTCTTTCGCCAAATTGTCTTTTAAAAAAAACTGCCGAATTGATTTCTGGAATGCGTCTAATTCTGTTAAAAATTGTGTTAATGTAACCGTTTTCTTTGGCAAATTTCACATTACTATCCATAAACTGCTTAACTTTTGGATAACTTGCAAAATATTTTTCAATATATTCTTTGGCAGATTTTCTGGAAATTCCAACATTTTGAGAAAGTCCAAAATCACTGATGCCATAAATAATCCCAAAATTAACCGCCTTTGCATCTCGCCTTTGTGCTTTTGAAATTTGATTTTCGGGCGTTTCAAATATTTGCGAAGCAGTCAAAGTGTGAATATCTTTGTTGTTATTGAAGGCATTTATCAAGACTTCATCACCACTAAAATGAGCAAGCAATCTTAACTCAATTTGATTGTAATCCGCGGAAACTATCATTCCATTTTCAAATCTGCTCACAAAAAGTTTGCGAAGTTCCCTGCCCTCATCATCTCTGACAGGAATGTTTTGCAAATTTGGCTCGCTGGAAGAAAGTCTGCCTGTTGATGTAAGCATTTGGTTGAAAATTGTGTGAATTATTTCGCCCTTTTTGCTTACAATTTCAAGAAAAGAGTCAATATAAGTGCTTTTTAGTTTTTGAATTTTTCTGTATCTTATCAAATGATTGATGATATCGTGTTCTTCGGTCAAATTGAGAAGCACATCAATATTTGTTGACAATTTTTTGTTTTCTTTTATCGGCAAATTCAATTTTGAAAACAAAATTTCGCCGAGTTGTTTTGGCGAATTTATATTAAACTCTTGCCCCGCCAAAACATAAATTTTTTGCGTTAAGTCATATAATTCCAATTCATATTTTTTTGATAAATTTGTCAATTCAGTGCTGTCAATTTTAAAGCCATTGTTTTCCATTTTAAACAAAACTTCAACAAGCGGAATTTCAATTTCGTTGTATAAAGTAATCAAATTATTTTTGTCTATCAAACTTAAAAACTCTTGCTTTAAGGCAAAAAATCTTTGAACATCGGTGCTGTTAAAATTGTTGCCACCAATGAGATAAGAAGCAAGTTTTAAATCAAAAACATTGCCTTTAAATTCTATATCGTACTCCCTTAAAATATGTTTGTGTAATTTTAAATCAGACACAATTTTTTCAATTTTTTCGTTTTCAAAAATTGGTTTTAAAATTTCCAAACATTTGTCAAAATCAAGTGAAGTTGAAAACAAACTTAATTCATTTCTTATAGTATAAAAATAATCTTCATTAAAAGAAAAAATCATATCATTTTCAAGTGAAAACGCAAAAACTTTGCCACTTTTTTGGCAAATATTTTTTAGTTCTTCATAACTTTCTATATTTTTTTGCTTTAAATTGGTTATTTCTATTTTTTCTATAACAACATTTGTGTCAAAAAATTTAGATTTTTTTAGCAAACTATTCAAGTCATATTTTTTTATAAAATCAATACTTTGGTTAGGAAATGGGAGAGTTAATTTATATTTTTCAAAACTAACATCAATATCGCAATCTGTTTTTATGGTGGCAAGTATTTTTGACATAAAAGCAAAATCTTTTTGTTCTATCAACTTTTGTTTTGTGCCTTTGGAAATGTTAGGGTTGTCCAAATTATTAAAAAGATTTTCAATATTTTCAAACTGCTCAACCAAATTTGTTGCAGTTTTGGGACCAATGCCCTTCACACCCGGTATGTTATCGCTATTGTCGCCCATCAACGCTTTTAGTTCGACAATTTGAAAAGGTAAAAGTCTAAAATCTTTAAGCAAAATTTCTTCGTTTACTTTATAAATTTCAGAAATGCCCTTTTGTGTTAACCAAACATTTGTTGTTTTGTCAACAAGTTGCAAAACATCTTTATCGCCAGACAAAATCACAGTTTCACAGTCAGTACTTTTTGCCAAAGTGCCAATTATATCATCTGCTTCAATGCACTGTTTTTCAATATAACAAACCCCCATAGATTGCAAAATTTCTTTCAAAAAACCAAACTGCACTCTAAGTTCGAGCGGAGTTTCTTTTCTTGTGCCTTTATATTCGGTAAATATTTTGTTCCTAAAAGTTTTTCTTGCAAAATCAAATGCAACAGCAACGTGAGTTGGTTGATATTCTTCCAAAACTTTTAAAAACATATTTAAAAAGCCAAAAACACCACCAGTGTTTTGACCTTTTGAATTCGTTAAAAAAGGCAAAGCGTAATATGCACGATATATTAAGCTGTTGCCATCTATTATTAAAAATTTGTTCATAATTTTATGTTATCCAAGTATTTTTGTTTAAAACTATACAGTTGCGAAAACGCCAAGCAACACTAAAATGATAGCAACTATTGACAATATTGTTAGAATAAGAAACAATATTTTTATTCCTTTTTCAAAAAAATAAGTCAAGGCAAACACTGTCATAATAATGACTGGAAGTGATACAATTATTCCTTGTAATGAAGTAAATGTTGGATACAAATATGCCAATGGTAATAAAAAGTTTATTGTTGGTAGACCTAATGCAAAAGCTAAGCCAATGTACGCCATTCCTAACAAAACAACAAGAGAAGCGATCCCCAAAATAAAATAAACAACTTTTTTCATAATTCCTCCTACAATATATATAGCATAATAATTCAATAAAAACAACCAAATTATAAAAAAATTTTATTTTTCTCTTACAAAAACTTGACAATTTTAAAAATGTTTAATATAATACATTTGCTCAAAAACAAAAAACAAGCCGAAGTGGCGGAATGGCAGACGCACAGGACTCAAAATCCTGCGAGGGCAACTTCATGAGGGTTCGAGTCCCTCCTTCGGCACCAGCGACCAGCACAAAGTGCTGGTTTTTTTGTTGCTTGCAACAAAAGGTGTGGCAAAGTTACGCACTTTGTTGTGGATTTTTATATTTGGTTTCATTCTTTCTTTCAAAGGTTCTAATAAAGTGTTTGTTGATATCATTTTTCACTTCATTTTCAATCTAAATTTTTATATTTTTTATTTGTTTTTTTTAGTTTCCAAATAATATTTTTTTAAAGCATTGTCTTTAAAATATTCTATTCCCATCGCTTTTCTAACTTTTGATAATGTTTCTTGTGCAACACTTCTTGCTTTTTCACACCCGTCTTCCAAAATTTTTATAACTTCATCAATATGCTCTTCATAGTAATGCCTTTTTTCTCTTATTGGTGTTAATATTTTTTCAATAATACTTAACAACAACTTTTTGATTTTAACATCTCCAACACCGCCTTTGCGATATTGGTTTTCTAATGATTTTAATGTTTCAAACTCCGGGGCAAACTGCCTTATATCTTCATCAGTAGCCAATGCTCTCAAATAAACAAATACAGTGTTATTTTCTGTTTCGCCCGGCATTTCAACCTTGATATGATTTGGGTCAGTAAACATTCCCATAACTTTTGTTTTTATTTCTTCTGGAGTGTCAGACAAATAAATACAATTATTCATTGATTTACTCATTTTTGCTTTACCATCAGTTCCGGGCAATCGCATTGAATCTTTTTTGTTTGGTAAAACATTTGTGGATTCCACAAGTGTATCTCCGTATATTGCATTAAAAGTTCTAACAATTTCTCGGCCTTGTTCGGTCATTGGGTTTTGGTCCTCTCCAACGGGTAAAAGTGTTGCATTAAATGCAGTAGTATCTGCGGTTTGGCTAATAGGATATACCAAAAAACCAACAGGAATGCTGTCTTTAAACCCCTTTTCTTTAATTTCATTTTTAACTGTTGGATTTCTTTGCAGTCTTGACAAAGTAACAAGGTTTAAAAAAATTACTGTAAGTTCATTTAATTGTGGAACTTGCGACTGTATGAAAATCGTGCTTTTTTGAGGGTCAACTCCAACTGAAAGATAATCAAGTGCAACCTCCATTATGCTTTCTCTAATTTTTTCAGGGTTTTTTGCATTATCGGTTAATGCCTGCATATCTGCAATAAATATATAACTTTGGTATTTGCCAGAATCTTGCATTTCAACTCTAGTTTTTAAACTTCCTACCAAATGTCCAATATGCAATTTGCCTGTGGGTCTATCTCCAGTTACAAATACCGGTTTTTCTTTTTTGTCCATAATTAATCTCCTTTTTTTCTTCCTGTGTTTTTCGTATTATAAATGCCCGCCAATAATTGCCCTACATTGTTTTTTCTTGTCAATTTCTTTTTTTGTTTAATTTTGTTTAATTTTCAATATTAATTTACCATGCAACAAATAAAAAGTCAATTATAAATAGTTTTAGGAAAAAATAAGATAACGATTTGTCGCAAAATTATCTTATCTGATAAAAAATTAGATTGTACAAGTTTTGTGTGAAAAATTATTTGGAAAAGCAAAAGTGAAGTTTCTACCAATTGTGCTTCCAAAAGTGGTGCTTTAATTGTGATAACGGGTTCGTTTGGAAAAACAACAGTTCCATCTTCAACCGCCCAAACATCTCCTGTAAATTTAATATTTTTTAGTTTTTCTATATATTCATTGCTTAATTTTTTCAAAGATTTTAAGTATTCTATATCACTTTTACTAAACTTAAATTGTTCCAAATATTGCAAACATTTTTTTACTCCGTTAGCAATAACAAAACTTCCATTGTCTGGCACTTTTCTAAAAAACAAGTCAAAATAGGCGATATCATTGTCAATCGCCCCCAAAATTTTATAAATCGTAAAGTTTTCCTTCGGCAATTTGCTTGTAAAATGTTTTGAAAATTCTTTTTTTGCTAAATCTAAGATATCGTATTTTAAGCAAAAACCCTGCCACATTAAATGCAAATCTTTTTAAGGTATTGCTTCCTTTAGGTATTCCAATTGCAATAAAATTGTCAAAATGTGAGTTTATTGCATTAAGATAAAAATTGATATCATTACGGGATAACTTTTTATAAATATCCATATGTCTTAAAACCGTAATTGGCTCAATAATAGACAAATTTTTGAATTCAAGTTTACAAAGGTCGGAAAATTTGTTTTCGATTTGGTCTTGGAGCGGTAAAATATATTTTTTGTGCAACTTGCTTTCATCTATCTTGTTTTCATAAATTACAGAAACTTTATCATTGTTGATTTTATAACCATAAACGGAACCTCTGTTTGCTCTGCAAATTTGTTCATAGTCAAGAAACATAGGTTCGAAACATTTGTTTCCAAGATGTTTGTTTTTACGCATATCAAACAAAAGTCCCTTTTTTGATTTTTGATTAATGTCAATAAAATTTCTTGTAAAAGCAATTTTCAAGTAACCAATATACCAACCTTTGACATCAATATTTGGACCCAAGTATGTTGTTAGCAAGTCTTGCATAGACCCTCTCCAACCAACATCAACAATATTCATACCCTCTTTTGAAAAGTCAACACCAAACGATTTCAAATATTTGTCAAAAACGCCTTCTTGTTCTTTTCTTTTTGCTTCATAAATTTTTTTGAAAGCAAAACAGTTTTTTAGGTTTTTGAAAGTTTCTGTTTTTTCTAAATTTCTTTTTTTGATTTTGATATTTACTTTTAACTCTGCTTGTACTTCTTCAATTTCTTGCTCTGAAAATGACAAACTATTTAAAAATTTATAAATGTCAATTTTGTGTATTTTTTTGAAAAAGTATGTAAAATCTTCTTCTTCAAGTGGTTTTAAAACAACACGATACAAAGCATTTCTGCTAACTTCTAAATAATGACTTTTAATACCACCACGCATTTCGCTGTATTTGTCAAACAAAGTTTTTAAAAACAAACCTTCTCTTGACAAGAAAAAAACATTTTTTACATCACTTTTTTTAAGTTCGTTGTACAATCTTCTTATAAACAAAAACAAAGAAAAAGCGTGGTTTGAGTAATTATAATTGTTTCCAAACCTTTCAAAAATTTCTGCATATTTTTTGTAGTGAGAACCAAATTGAATTATTTTTTTGAAATCTTTTGGTGCTTTTTTTATCTCGGTTTGAACTCTAAAACTTTTTATTCCCACAAGTTTGGAACACAAAATATCGGCATGCCTATTGTCTCCAAACATAGTTATATCTTTTTTTCTTATATTAAGTTGTCGAACAATTTTTTTGTAAAGTCTTGTTGATCGCTTTGTTGCCATATAATCACATGAAACAAAAATATCATCAAACAAATCAGCAACACCCAAATTTTTAAACCATATTTTAAGCACTTCTTTTCCGCAATAAAAATCTGATAAAACATAAATTTTTGCACCTTGTGCTTTAAAAAGTTTTAACTTTTCAACAAATTTTTTGTTTAAATAATGACTAAAACTTTCAACTTCTATATAAGTTGCAATAGCATCTTTTTTGAAAGCACAAACATCAAAATCGGATATATTTTTTTTCAAAACATTTGCAACTTCCGCTATCACTTTTTCAAAATTTATTTCGGTATCCCCTATTTTAAAAAAATTTTTTATGGCTAGTGAAAATTTGTATTTTGAAACAAAATGATAAATAACTGCTGGTTCAATATCATATTTTTCACCCAATTTTTCACACCAATTATATGTCACAATTTTGTCAGATTCTTTTCTTAATATTATTGTATTAAAACAATCTGTAAATATTATTTTGCTCACTTATTTCTCCATCAAAAAACGGGATTTACTTTTGTCTAATTTTATTTTTTATAAATTATTTTTTTTATTAAAAATTTTTTAACTTTATTATTATATCATATTTCAAAATATTTGTCATAAAAAATAATTAAAAAAAAATTTGTATAGGCAAAAAAAATAACAAACCCAATAAAATTTGTCAGTTTTTTTACGCTTGCAATATTTTTTACATTATATCATAAGGTTTTTATTTTACTCTTTCCATATAAGAGCCATCACGAGTGTCAATTTTTATTTTTTCGCCTTGATTGACAAAAAGTGGCACCATAAGTTCAAAACCTGTTTCAAGTTTTGCTGGTTTGTATCCCGCTTTTGAAGTGTCGCCTTGCAAACCCGGTTCGCACTCAACAATAGTCAAGTCAACAAAATTTGGTGGAACAACAGAAAACGCATTGCCTTCATAAAATTGAATTGAAGCCATCATATTTTCGGTTATAAAATTTAAAGCATCTTCAACTTGTGATTTGTTAAGTGGAATTTGGTCATAAGTTTCCATATCCATAAAATAATAAAGACCTTCTTCGTTGTAAAGATATTGCATATCTTTTTTTTCTATAACTGCAATTTTAAATTTGTCTGTTGGATTGAAAGTTCTTTCTTGAACTTGTCCTGTTATTATATTTTTTATTTTTGTTCGAACGAAAGGAGAACCTTTACCCGGTTTAACGTGCAAAAATTCAACAACCACATAAATTGCCCCGTCCATTTCAAATGTAACACCTTTTCTAAAATCTCCTGCTGTTATCATAAACACCCCTAATAATATTTAAAAATTCAATAAAAATTATAACCTTTTTGTTTGATTTTGTCTACTATTTTTTGTCATTTCATAAATGTTTTTTAAAATCAAAGCATCTTCCGCCATAACAACTTTTGACTCGCAAATAATGGTTGGAGTCAAATTTTTGTCGCACAAAACTTCTGCAAGCGGGAAAAAATCAGGGCCAAAAATTTTGTCTGAATAATTCAAATGTTTGATTTCGCCTTTTGCCCCATATTCGATTTTTGAAAAATGAATATGGCAGTTTTTTGTTTTAAACTCACCCAGTTTTTCAAAACATAAATCAAAGATTTTTTGATAATCTTCTTTTGTTTTTAAACCACCTTGCGTGATTGCGTTTATATGCCCAAAATCAAAAGTTGGCAAAAGCATTTTGTTTTTTTGACAAAAATTTATCACTTCTTTGTATGTTCCTATTTGCATATTTTTGCCCATAGTTTCTATGCAAAGATACATATTTTTTAGGTTAAGTTTTTCAAGTCTTTCAAGCAATTCGGTTAGTCTTTCATCAATCAATTTTATTGCTTGGCTTCTTTCAAGTTTGCCTTGCGAACCAATATGTACCACCAAATGCTCGCCCTGCATTGCCTTCAAATATTCAAAACCCTTGATAATATAATTGAAAGATTTTTCTTTCATAACTTCATCAGGGTTGGCAAGGTTGATAAAATATGGGGCGTGAACACTTACCATTATATTATTTATTTTTGCTTCTTCGCCAAGTTGTTTTGCAGTTTCCAAACTCATTGTGTAGCCCCTGCCAAAAGAATATTCGTATGCCGAAAGTCCTTTTTCTTTTAACCATTTTGGAGCCTGCAAACTTGTTTTGTTTCCTTCATCAAAAAATGATTGACTGTTGCCAGATGGCCCAAATTTTATCATTTATTTTTCCTTTTATTTTATTGGTTTTAAATCGAAATTTCCGCTTTTTATTTCTTCCAAACTTTGTGCTTCTTCAATACCAAAACCACAACATATTGTGCGTGTTATGTTGATGGTTGTAGCATATGTTGATAATTCCTTTGCCAAATCTCTGCCCAAACTGCGAACGTAAAAGCCACTTGAACATTTGATTTTGATTGCAAATGTGTTTTGTTTTATTTGTTCTAATAATTCCAAACCGAACACTTCAACTTGCTTTGGAGGAATAGAAAATTCAACCCCAATTCTTGCAAGGTCGTATGCTTTTTTTCCATCTATTTTTTTTGCAGAATAATTTGGTGGAACTTGCATCTGCTTGCCCAAAAATTTTGGCAAAATTTTTTCTAACATTTCTTTTGTAACAAGAATTTGATTTTTGTTTGTTATGTTTCCTTCACAATCCAATGTGTCAGTTTCATAACCAAATTCGTATTCCGCTATATACTCTTTATTGCCTTTTAAAAACTTGTCAAACAATTTTGTTGCCTTGTTAATTCCAATAACAAGAACGCCTGTCGCAAGTGGGTCAAGCGTTCCCATATGCCCTGCTTTGTTCGCCTTTAATGCCCTTTTTACAATTTTGACTGCAAAAAAAGAAGACATACCTTTGGGCTTATTCAAAACAATCAAACCATCTTCAACCAATTTTTATTTCCTTTTTGTGTTTTTTTATAAAATCTAAAATTTGAGTTTTTATATCCTTTAAATTGCCTGCAACTTCTTTAAATCCTGATGCTTGCGTATGCCCGCCACCACCAAAATTTTGTGCAATAACAGAAACATTGAAACCTTGTTTGCTTCTAAAACTTGCATTTGTTATGTTTGGTTTTATTTCACTTAAAACAATTGCAATGTCAACTTCTTCCATTGTTTGTAAAGTGTTTATTGATTCATAGCCTTGGCTTACAGAACAGTCCGCTTTTTTGTAATCTTCCAAAGACAAGCAAGAAATAGCAATGCGGTTTTTTATTTCCAAATTGTTTAGCATTGCTTTAAGCAATTTTACTTTTTGCGTTGAATCACTTCTAAACAATTTTGTGTTAACCAAGTTTATATCAGAACCAAATTTTAGCAAATTGCTTGCAATATCAAAAACTTTTGCGGTTGTGTTATCGTGCAAAAATCTGCCTGTGTCGCCAACCAAACCTGCATATAAACAAGTTGCTATTTGTTTGTCAATTTTTGTTTTTAAAACTTTTAACAAGCAAAACAAAATTTCGGCTGTTGAACTTGCTTCTGCATTAACAAACTCTAATTTGGCAACCGCTTCCCTTGTTCTGTGATGGTCAATCGCCACTGTGTTTTCAAAACTTGAAAATGCGTTTGTATATTTGCTTAACAATTTTTTGCTTCCGCAATCAAGAGCAACAAGCAAGTCATATTTGGTTTTTTCAAGTTTGTAAATTATGTTTTCAATTTCAAAAAATTGCAAATTGCTTGGCAATTTTTCTTCCAAAATTATGTCAACTTTTTTGTTTTTTTGCTTCAAGGCAAAATACAAAGCAAAAACTGAACCTATTGCATCTGGGTCGGGTTTCGTGTGAACAAACAAACCTATGCTTTTTGCGGTCTTAATTTTTTGGATTATTTTCTTCATTTGCATTCTCCTTAGGAATTGATAAGGTTTCCAAAATTTTTGCAATTTTGTCTTCATAAACCGCACCATCATCTAATTCAAAAGCCAAATCTGGAATTGCTCTTAAATTTAAGTTATCTGCAAGCAATCTTTTGATATATCCCGAAGATTTTTTTAATAATTTAATAGTTTCATTTCGTTTTTTTATATCTTTATTAAAAACGCTTACGCCAACTTTGCAAAAATTGAAATCAGAACTTGTTTTGACCCAAGTTATTGAAATAATGTCTGCAAATCTGGGGTCGTTTAAATCGTTTTTTATTATTTCTGCCAATTCTTTTTGTATTTCGGCATCTGCCCTTAACATTCTATTATTCATTATTATCCCCTTTATTTTCGTTTTATAGGAACATTTTCATAACATTCAATAATGTCGCCAACTTCAATATTTGGCACTTCTTTTAGTTTTATACCACATTCAAAACCATAACCAACTTCGGCTTTTTCATCTTTTATAATTTTCAAAGCAACAATTTCAGTGTCAGCAATAACTTCGCCTTTGCGGATAAGTCTTCCCATCGCATTTCTCAAAATTTTGCCATCAGTTACATAAGAACCTGCTATCAAGCCATTTGAAGAAAGTTTGAATACCATTCTTACTTCTGCGTGACCTTTGACCACTTGTTCATATTTTACTGTTAGCATACCATTGATTGAATCGGTAATTTCTTCAACTACTTCATAAATAATTGCATAAGGTTTTATTTCAACGCCCATATTGTCTGCCATTGATTGTATTTTTGACAAAACTTTTAAGTTAAAGTTTATTATAAAAGCGGAAGATGCTTTGGCAAGAACCAAATCAGATTCTGTCACATTACCCACACCGCTGTGAATACAAACAACTTTTACTTCTTCGTTTGTTATCGCTGTTAAAGATTGCTTCAAGGCTTCAACTGAACCTTGCACATCAGCTTTGATTATTATGTTATAAGTTTTCAACTTGTTTTCGTTGACTCTATCTAAGAAATTGTCCATCGTAACTTGTGAAGTTAACTGTGATTTTTCTTCTTTGATTTTTGTCATTCTTTCATTGATAACTTGTTTTGAAATTTTTTCTGAAACAACAAAAACTTGGTCGCCAGAATATGGAACATCATAAAAACCTAAAACAGAAACAGGGGTTGATGGAGTTGCTTCTTTGATTGGTTTTCCGTTTTCGTTAAACATTGCTCTAATTTTGCCAAATGTAATGCCTGACATAATAGAATCGCCAATTTTAAGAGTTCCACTTTGAACCAAAACGGTTGCAACCGGTCCTCTGTTTTTGTCCAATTCGGCTTCAATAATTGTTCCTGTTGCCATTTTGTTAGGGTTTGCTTTGAGATTTTGCATTTCGGCAACAAGCAAAATCATATTTATAAGTTCATCAATGCCAACGCCTGTTTTTGCAGAAACGGGAACAATAATAGTATCGCCACCCCATTCTTCTGGCAAAACACCATTTTCGGCTAATTGTGATTTTACTTTTTCTATGTTTGCATCTACTGTATCCATTTTGTTTACTGCAACAACAATGGGAACATTTGCTGATTTAATATGATTTATTGCTTCTATTGTTTGTGGCATTATTCCATCATCGGCGGCAACAACAAGAACAGCAATGTCAGTAATTTTTGCACCCCTTGCACGCATTGAAGTGAAAGCGGCATGCCCCGGTGTGTCTATAAATGTTATTTTTTCTTTGTTGACAGAAATAGAATAAGCACCAATTTTTTGGGTTATTCCACCCGCTTCGCCACTTGCTATATTTGTTTTTCTGATTGCATCAAGAAGTGATGTTTTTCCATGGTCAACGTGCCCCATAACAGTGACAACTGCTGGTCTTTTTATTGCCATTTCATCTTCTTCGTTTTGTTTTGAAACATCTAAAAGTTTTTCTTCATAAGATTTGTCAATTTTTTGTTCCAATTCAACGCCCAATTCGCTGGCAACAAGTTCTGCTGTTGCAAAATCCAAGGTGCTATTTATTGTAGCCATTATCCCCAACAACATCAATTTTTTGATAATATCGGCAACAGGTTTTCCAATTTTTTCTGACAATGTTTTTACCGTTGTCGCTTCTGTATTTATAACTGCATTTGTTATTGAAGGAGCAACAAAAACTTCACTTTTTTTCTTTTGTTTTATTAGTTTTCTAAAACTTGTTCTTTCTTCATTGTCGGCATCTAAATCTATATAATTTTTTCTTTGAATAAATTTTTTGTTGACTTGTTGTTTTCTCTCATCAAGTTGTCTAACTGCTGATTTGTTTTTGTTTGCAAAGTTTCTTTCTTGTTGAACAATTAAAGTGCTTTTTTCTGCCGATGCAAAATTTTTAAAATTGTTGCCTTTGGTGGAAGAAAATTGAGTTTGATTGCGATTGAAACTGCCTTGCGTGTTACTTCCAAAAGGTCGCCCCTGTGTGTTGCCAAAAGGGCGTTGACTTTGGTTGCCAAATGGTCTTTGCCCTTGGTTGTTAAAACTGCCTTGTGTGTTGTTTCCAAAAGGTCTTTGATTGCCTGAAAAACTTCTTTGATTGTCATATGTTCTTTGGTTGTTAAAAGGACGTTGCCCTTGGTTGTTAAAAGGTCTTGAATTTTGGCTGTTATATCCGTTTTGGGTATTTGGTCGTTGGTTGCCAGAAAAAGTTCTTTGATTGTCATAAGTTCTTTGATTGTCATAAGGGCGTTGACTTTGATTGCCAAAACTTCTGTTATCTCTGTTAAAATTACGGTTTTGGGTATTATCAAAAGATTTTTTTTGGTCAAAATTTGGTTTTGGGTTTTGAGAATTAAATTCTGCTTTGCTAAAACTTTCAGTTTTTACACTTTGTTCTGCAATGTTTGCGGTTTCAACTTTTTGTTCTTGTTTTGGCGCTTCTACTTTTGCAACTTTTGTTTTTGCCAATTCTTTTGCTTTTTCTTGTTCCGCCAAAAGTTCCGCCGTCTTTTTTTGTTCAACTATCTCTGCTTCTTTTTTTAAGTTAATTTCTTTCAACTTTGCATTTAGGTTGTTGGAAAAATAATCAATTTGAGATTTGTTTTCCCTTATTCCACGAAGCAAAGAAATAATATCACCATTTGTGTGAAGATTGTGGATAGTTTTTAAACTGTTTAATACATTATTGTTTTTTGTTTGATTAGTCAAAAGTTTCTAATTCTCCTTTTATTTGGTTGTATATCTCGTTAGGAACTTCACATTTGAAAGCCCTATTCAAGCCTCTATTTTTTATTAGTTTTGAAACGCATTCTTGGTTTTTGCAAACATAAGCACCTCGCCCATCTGCCTTGAAAGTTAAATCCAAAAAAATTTTGCCTTCTTGGTTTTTAACAATTCTTATTAGGTCTTGTTTGGGTAAATGCTGTCTGCAAACAAGACACATTCTTAATGGAATTTTTTTGCTTTGCATAATAACCTTTTATTCTGTGATATCTTCAAAATTTGAAAAGTCTATTGGTTCAGTTTCATCTTTTAGTTCCGTGATTTCATATTCTGTTTCTGGCAAGTTTTGGTTGCCCATAATTTTTGCAACATCAGATTCTGATTTTATGTCTATTTTCCAACCTGTCAATCTTGATGCCAAACGCACATTTTGCCCGCCTCTGCCGATTGCCAAAGAAAGTTGGTCGTCTGGAACAACAACTCTTGATGCTTTTAAACTTTCGTTTGTTTCAACACTTAAAATATTTGCTGGGCTTAATGCTTTTGCAATATATTCCAAAATGTCGTCAGTATATTGGACCAAATCAATTTTTTCGCCGTTAAGTTCGCCACTTATTGTATTTATTCTTGCACCCCTAAATCCAACACAAGTACCCAAGGCATCAATATTTGGTTTTTCAGTGTAAACTGCAACTTTGGAACGACTGCCCGCATCACGAGAAATGTTTTTTATGATTACATCACCGCTTTGAACTTCGGGGATTTCCAATTCAAAAAGTTTTCTTACAAAACCAATATTGCTTCTTGAAACTTGAATTTGCGGACCTGTGAAACTATCTTTGATTTTTTTGACATATACTTTCAATCTGTCGCCAATGTTATATTTTTCGCCGGGAATTTGGTCGCTTTCAAGCATAATACCTTCGGTATGCGAACCTGCAATGCTAACATAAACTGTGCCATTGTCAATTCTTTTGATAATTGTTGTCAAAAGTTCGTCTTCTTTTTCGGCAAGTTCACTAACTGCAATTTGTCTTTCAAGTTCTTTAAGTTTTTGCATAACAACTTGTTGTGCAGTTTGGGCGGCAATTCTGCCAAAGTCTTTTGTTGACTCTTCTTGACTAATTGTGTCCCCCAACTCATAACTTTTTTTGATTGCTCTTGCATCTTCCAAAGATATTTGTTTGTCTTCGTCTTCCACTTCTTGCACAACGGTTTTGTAACTATAAATTCTTATAGTGTTTTTTTCTGGGTTAAGTTTTACCATTGCAGATTTTGCTTCGCCATACATTTTTTTATAAGCAGATGCCAAGGCAACTTCCAATGTTTCTATAAATTGTTCTTTGTTAATTTTTTTCTCTGTTTCCAATTCATCTAATGCTTGAAAAAAATCTTTGTTTATCATTTTTGCGACTCCTTATCTATGAATAAGAGTGGACCTACTCGGCCCACTCCTTTATGTTTATATAATACCACATAAAATATGCTAAATCAAGTGTTTTTTTAAAAAAAATTATATTATGTGTTTGGTGGGGTTTGTTATTTTTGTTTTTTAAAAAAAATAATGTTAGGCAAAACACCTAACATTATAAAATTTTATTTCATTAATGGGAATAACACAACATCTCTGACGCTTGGTTGGTCAAAAAGTATTGTCATAAGTCGGTCTATTCCAAAACCTAATCCACTTATTGGTGGCATACCGTGTTCCATTGCAAGCATAAAATCTTCATCAAGTTCCATTGCTTCATCATCGCCATCTATTTTTGCTTGTGCTTGTTCTTCAAGTGCTTCTCTTTGCACAATTGGGTCAACAAGTTCTGAATATGCTTTGCAAAGTTCATTTCCAACTGCAATAACTTGGAACGCATCAATAATGCGGTTGTCTTTGTCGTTTCTGCGAGCAAGTGGAATAAGGCAAGTTGGATAATTGAACAAAATTGTTGGTTGAACAATGTTAACTCTTATCTTTCGTTTGTAAATAAAATCAATAATACCGCCAACTGTTTTGATTCCATAAAAATCTTTTTGGGTAAACAAACCTGTTTCTAAAACTTTTTTTACCAAGTCATCACGCTTGTCATATTCCAAAAAGTCGAAGCCCAAAATTTTTCTTAGTTCTGCAACATAGTCAATTCTTTGCCATTCGCCGTCAAAATCCAAAATTTGACCTTGATATTCAATTTTTGTTGTACCTTTAAATTCAATTAGCATATCTTGCAAAAATTTTTTATAAAATTTTATGTTATCTTCAAAATTCCAATAAGAAGCATACCATTCAAGCATTGTAAACTCTTGCAAATGTTGTGTGTCCATTCCTTCATTTCTAAAATCTTTGCCAAGTTCAAAAACCCTGTCAAAACCACCAGCAATTACTTGTTTTAGATAAGTTTCTGGTGCAATTCTTAAATTGCAAATTTTGTCAAGTGCATTGTGTTTTGTGTAAAAAGGTTTTGCACTTGCACCACAAACAGCACTTTGAAGAATAGGAGTTTCAACTTCCAAAAACCCATTGTTTGTTAAATAATTTCTAATAAAATAAGTTAGTTTACTTCTGCCAAGCATAACTTCTCTTGTTTTTTCATTGCTAATCAAATCCAAATATCTTTGGCGGTATCTTGCTTCAATATCAGTCAAGCCGTGAAACTTTTCTGGCAATGGTCTTAATGCCTTTGAAAGCAAAACAATTTTGTATGCTTTTATCGTAAGTTCGCCTGTTTGGGTTGTATAAAGTTCCCCTTCAACGCCAATAAAATCACCAATATCAATCATTTTTTTATAAAAATTGTATTCAGTTTCTTGAAGTTCGTTTATTCCAACACTTATTTGAATTGCACCTTCAATATCTTGTATTTTACAAAAACCAAACTTGCCCATTATTCTTCTAAAAATAATTCTGCCCGCAATTTTTACTTTTGTGCCAATATCCAAAGATTTTGCTTGGCTTATTTTGTGCGTTCTGTCAAACTTTTCTTTAAAAACAATTTCGCCACTTGCTTTAAGTTCGTTTATTTTTTGATGTCGTATATCCACTTCATTGGATAAATCTTGTGTTTTGTTTTCCATAATTCCCCTTTGTTATGCTAACAATTTAACACACAACAAAAACAAAGTCAATTACAAATAACAGGTTAGTTTTGGAATATTTCATAATAATAAACAAGCCCATCGTTTACTTTTTCTATATAAGAATTTGTTTGACTGAATGGTGTTGTTGTCAAAACTTCGCCATTGGTTGAATATTTGCTGTTTAAAAGCCATAGCCTAACGTTACCTTCTCCCGCATTGTATGATGCCAAAACTGTGTTGATATCGTTGAATTTTTTGAATAAATATGACAGATAAAAACTGCCCATATTTACATTGTAAAACGGGTCATAAAGTTGGATTTTTGAAAAACTTATGCTCATTAAACTTGCAAGCCAACTTGCAGTTGTGGGCATAATTTGCATAAGCCCGACCGCACCTTTGCTTGAAGTGCAATTAGAGTTAAACTTGCTTTCTGCATTTATAATACTTGCAATTAGTGCGGGTTGGATATCGTATTTTTCACTTGCATACATTATTTCGTTTTTAAATTTTATTGGGTATGGTTTAAAAAAATAAAAAAGTACTGCAATCATTATTAAAAGAAACACAATCAACCCCGTTGCAATAAAAATAAAAGACTTTTTTGTCAAATTTTTAAACATATTGTATTTTATTCATTTTTAAAAGATTTATTAATAGAAAATGATTTGACATACAAAAAAAATGTAGTAAAATGATAATGATTTTGAGGTTTTTATGTTATTACACACTCATATTGAAAATGGTTTTCAAATTTTTGGAATTCAAATAAGTTTTTATGGCATTATTATTGCTTTGGCAATAACTTTTGCAATTTTTGTGGCATCAAGAATAGCAAAGAAAAGAAATTTTTCCAAAGATGACATTTTTACACTTGCACTGTACGTAATTCCTTTTTCAATAATCGGTGCAAGATTATATTTTGTCATATTTTCAGGGTACAATTATTCCTTTTGGCAGATTTTTGAAATTTGGAACGGCGGTTTGGCAATTCTTGGCGGTGTAATCGGTGGAACAATCGCAATATTGTTGTATTCAATTATCCACAAAAAAAGTTTTTTGGCACTTGCGGATATCGCCGCACCTTCACTGATTATTGGACAAGCAATAGGTCGCATCGGTTGCTATTTTGCGGGGTGCTGTTATGGCATTGAAACTGTCGACCCCGCTTTGCAATGGTTCCCTATCAGCGAGCAAATAAACGGTGTTTGGCATTTGTCAACAATGTTTTATGAAAGTTTTTGGTGCTTTCTTTGCTTTCCATTTTTACTTTGGATATTCAACAAATCAAAATCTGTTGGTATCGCAACTTTTTCTTATATGATAATGTACGGTTTTGGCAGATTTTTTATAGAAATTTTTAGGGGCGAAAGTCTTTATTTGTTTGACACAGGCATAAAAGTTTCGCAGGCTTTATCGGCACTGATTTTCTTGGCAGGCGTTATCGGTATTGTTTTGATTTATTTAATTCCAAAAATAAAAACTTATTTACAAGAGCGAAAAAATCGCTAAATTTTTATTATTTTGCTTGAATTTTGTTTTGTTTGGTTGTATAGTAATAACAAATTTGCTTTTTGATATTTTGACTTAATTTATATTTTTAAGCAGGAGAGTATATGTTTTTAATGGAAAAAGATGGTTATAAAAAAGCAGAAGTTGACAAGAAAATTGCTTCTTTATTACTTGAAATAAAAAATTTAAAACATTCTAATGAAGAAAAAGACAAACTGAATTTGGGTTTGGCATCTGCACTGGAAAAAGCAAAGCAAATTGAATCAAGTGCAACAAATTTATTTAAACTAAAAACTCAAAAAATTGTAGTTTTGTATAACAATTTGGAAAAAAGTTTTTCAAATTTGTTTAAACTTTATCCACAGTTGGCAGAGTTTAATGACATAAGAAAAATATTTGAAGAATTTTCCAAAACTGTTGAAGCAAGTTTTGGGTTGGATATTTCAAAAAATATAAACTCACCTGTCAAAACAGAAAATGATACAATTAGACTTTTGCTTAACAAAATGAGTAATTATTCAAAAACAAAACCAGATGAAACTATCAAACAAGTTAGTTTGAAGCGAAAAGATACAAAAAATGATGTGTATTACGACAAGCCTAGTTTGATAAAACCAATTTCAACAATAGAGTTAAAAAAAGATGAAAGTTTTGAAACTATTGCAGATAAATTTTTGGAAAGCACTAGCAAAATTGACAATGTTTATGCAGAAAGACTTGCCAAAAAAAGAAATGATGACATCTTCCCTGTTCCCAATGAAAGCGGTTTTGATTTGAAAGAAGCAATCAATCCCAAGGAAGATTTGTCAGAAATTATGAAATCATTTAATTTTGATTAAAAAGGAAGTATTATGAAAAAAATAGAACTATTAGCACCCGCTGGTACATACACAAAAATGGTAACCGCATTCCAATTTGGAGCAGATGCGGTTTATTTTGCGGGCAAAAAATTTGGGTTGCGTGCTTTTGCGGGCAACTTTGATGATGATGAAATCAAAACCGCAGTGGAATACGCACACAAACTACGCAAAAAAGTTTATATTACAATTAACATTTTGGCACACGAAAATGATTTTGATGGCTTGGAAGAATATATTAAATACCTTCAAAAAACAAAGGTTGATGCAGTTATTGTTGCAGACTTGGGTATTGTTTCTGTTATAAGAAAAGTTGCTCCAAAAATGGAAATACATATCAGCACACAAGCAAATGTTTTGAACAGTTATGCCATAAACTTTTTGGCAGAAATGGGTGTTAAACGCATTATTCTTGCCCGTGAACTTTCTGTTGCCGAAATCAAACAAATTCGGGCAAAAATCCCTGACAATATTGATTTGGAATGTTTTGTGCATGGTGCAATGTGCATTTCATATTCTGGCAGATGTTTGCTTTCCAACTATCTTGCAGGTCGAGATAGCAACCGCGGGGCTTGCGTTCAAGCGTGCCGTTGGGAATATACAATTACTGAAAAAAGCCGAAAAGGTCAGCAATATCAAATTCAAGAAAACGACAAAGGCACATATATTTTAAATTCAAAAGATTTGTGTATGATTGAACATTTGGGGGAACTTGCAGATGCAGGCGTTACTTCTTTCAAAATTGAAGGCCGAATGAAAAGCGAATATTATGTTGCCAATGTTGTTAATGCCTATTATAGAGCATTAAACAACAAAAATAAACTTGATGAATTGAAATTAGAATTGCAAAAATGTAGCCACAGGCAATACACAACCGGATTTTATTTTGGTGCGAAAGACAAGGAATGTTTGGAAACATCAATGCCCGTTCAAACGCACGAATTTATGGCTTTGGTGCTTCAAGGTTACAACGATGGTTACATAAAAATTGAACAAAGAAACCGCTTTAAAGTTGGCGACACGCTTGAAATTCTTTCACCTTCTGCCCTTTTTAATATGCAGATTTTGGTTAAAGAAATAAAAAATGAGAACGGCGAACAAATCACCGATGCAAAACAAGTGCAGTCAATTTTGTATTTGGAAACCGACTTGCCAATAAAACAAGGCGACATTTTAAGAAAAAAGATTTAAAAAAACTTCCGTTAAAAATTTTAAACGGAAGTTTTTTGTTTGTTGTACTAAAAACAAACCACAAGGGCTTGTTTTTGAAAGTGGTCAATAGGTAGCAAGGGTGAACGGGGACGCTAGCAACTGACGCGAAGGGCGAAGCCCTAGAGTCATGTTGGCTACGTCCCCTTGACACGTAAACGCGGTATTACAGAAAACAGGTCAAGGGGACGTAGCCAACTTACCCTCCGCTTTGCTCCGTGTCAGTTGCTAACGTCCCCGTTGACCTCCGCTACGTGTCAGTTACTACCGTCCCCATTGACCTTTGCTACTTGATACAGGGAAATAAAAAAACTTGCCAGGCAAGGCTCGGCAAAATTTTTGGGTAGGGGCTGTACTTCTTGGTACTGCCCTGCCGAAAAATTTTGACAAAAACGAAGCATAGCAAGAGTTTTTTATTTTCCTGCGATTTGTTTGGCAACTTCTTCTGCAAGATTATCGCACCTTTTTTCAATGCCTTCACCCATTTCAAAACGAACAAATCTACGAATTGCAATTTTTTCGCCTATTGTTAAAATCGCTTCATTTACAATTTGTTTTATGGTTTTGCTGGTGTCTTTTACAAAAAGTTGTTCAGTTAAACAAACATCTTGATAATATTTTTTTACTCGACCCTCTACCATTCTTTCAATGATATTTGCTGGTTTTCCTTCGTTGATTGCTTGGTTTCTTAAAATTTCTTTTTCAGCTTCCAAAGCGGTGGGTTCAACATCTTCAATATTAACAAAAAGTGGTTTTGATGCTGCAATTTGCATTGCAATATCTTTTACAAGTTGGTTAAATTGTGCACTTTTGGCAACAAAATCAGTTTCGCAGTTAACTTCGACAAGCACGCCAATTTTGCCCCCCATATGAATGTATGAAAGAACAAGACCTTCGGCGGCAATTCTGTCTGCCTTTTTTGCAGCGGCTGACATACCTTTTTCACGAAGCCAAATAGTTGCTTTTTCCATATCGCCATTAGATTCTGTCAATGCTTTTTTGCAATCCATCATACCCGCACCTGTCATAGCACGAAGTTTTGCAACATCTTGTGGTGTAAACATATTATTTTTCCTCCTTGGTTGTTGTTTTTTCAGTTGTTTGTGGTTTTACTTCTGTTTCAGTTTTTTGTTCTTTTTCTTTTTTTGTTGTTGGTTTAAATTTTGGTTTTCTGCTTTTAAATTTTTTTGTATCTTCTTCAACAGATTCGGCAAGTTCCATTGTTGGAACTGCTTGAACCAAAGCAGTTTTGATATCAACGACTTCGTCTTCTTCAACAACTGGTTTTGCTGAAACGCCTTCTTTTGTTTCAATAATGGCATCGGCAATTGCGCTTGTTATCAATTTTACTGAACGAATTGCATCATCGTTTGCAGGGATAACATAATCAACAAATGATGGGTCGCTGTTTGTGTCTACTATTGCAACAACAGGAATTCCCAAATTTTTTGCTTCTCTTATGCAAATGTGTTCTCT
The DNA here is from genome assembly GCA_028709705.1 of Clostridia bacterium. GTDB lineage: Bacteria > Bacillota > Clostridia > Christensenellales > UBA1242 > UBA5489. The sequence continues at coordinate 143,813 of JAQVWL010000001.1, read as the reverse complement.
TGTTGGGTCAACAATAAAAACAAGTGCAGGGATTTCTCGCATTTCTTTAATTCCGCCAAGATTTTTTTCTAATTTATCTCTTTCTGCTTTAAGACCAATAACTTCTTTTTTTGGAAGCAAATCAAACTCGCCAACTTTTTCCATTTGGTTGAGTTTGTTAAGTCTTTCAATTCTTAGTTTAATGGTTTTAAAATTGGTTAAAGTTCCGCCAAGCCAACGAGTGTTTACATAAAACATACCGCATCTTTGTGCTTCTTCTTTTACCGCTTCTTGTGCTTGTTTTTTTGTTCCAACAAACAAAACAGATTTGTTTCCGGCACTGATTTCTCTAACAAAATTGTAAGCTTCATCAATTTTTTTGGAAGTTTCTTCCAAGTTTATTATATGAATATTGTTCCTAGCGGTGAAGATGTATTGTTTCATTTTTGGGTTCCATTTTTTTGACTGGTGACCAAAATGCACCCCCGCTTCTAGAAGTTGTTTCATTGAAATTACTGACATATTTCCTCCTTTTTTAGTCTTCCCCGCAATTTTATAACTCAACATTTAGGCCATATAGGCAAGGCAATGTGATTTTTTGCGGGTGTTAATTTCGTCAATGAATGACTTTTTTAATATAACACATATATTTCAATAAAGCAATAAATTTTTTCTAAAAAACTTTGTTTTAGTTGCATTTTTTTGTTTGTTTTATTAAACTTAATTATATAAAATTTAAAATAGGGGTAAAAATGGCAACAATTACAAATTCCAAACAAGAAGATGTGGCAATTTATGATATTTTGACTGATAATGCAGAGCAAAAAATTTTATCTTCATTTAAAAAATTGAATATAGACAAATTTGAATATGAAGGAAAGAAAAAATATTCAGTAGTGTATTATGACACACCTGAAAATTTGCTTACCAAGGCTGGCATTTTGCTTTATAAAACGCAAGAAAACGGAGATTATTTTTTTAAAATCGAAAAACTAAATTTTTTGCCAAATGTTTCTAAATTAAGGCAAAATGAAATTTTTTCTTACAAGGTGGAAGCCAGAGATGTACCCAAAAATCACGCTTTTTATTTGATTAATGGCATTACTTCTTTATTTTCCACACAATTTTCTATTGATTTTGAATTTGTTATAAAAACTCTTGTTCCCAAATATGTTATAGACATTCAGGCAAACGTTTATAAAGCGTTTAAGGGTAATGGCTTTAAGTGCGGTTTGGAATTTGGTAATTTGATTTATAAAAATTTGATTACAAAAAGAAAGCGAGAAAACAAGGAACTTAGTGTTGTTTTGACAACTCAAAAAACTTTTTTGAAAGATTTTAAAGACTTTTTGGTTATACTTGAAAAATATTGTAAAGATATTTTCCCCAAAAAAGACACGAGATTTGATTATGTTCAAAAAATCACAAAGCCAATAATCAAAGAACAAAAAGTGAAAGTTGAAAAAGCAAAAAAATTGAAAACAGAAGACATTATTGAAGGTTAATATCTTTTTTGACAAAGTTTTTTGTTATAAAATATATTTTGTAATAAAATTTATTGGTTTTTATATAATAAAATTATGGAAAACAACAACACAAAAAAAATATTGGTTATGACTGGTGGTGGCACTGGCGGGCATATTATTCCCAACATTGCTTTAATTCCTGAATTGAGCAAACAATACAAAATTTTTTATCTTGGCAACAAAAACAGTATGGAACAAAACTTGATTTCAAAATTTGAAAATATAGTTTTTGTTGAAATACCGGCGGTAAAATTTGTTAGAAAGTTCACCCTGAAAAATTTTCTTATACCTTTTAAATTTATAAAAAACAAAAATATAGTCAAAAAAATTTTGAAGCAAATTAACCCAAGTGTTATTTTTGCAAAGGGCGGGTTTGTTTCTTTGCCAGTGGTATATGCGGGAAAAGAATTAGGCGTTCCAATTTTGGCACACGAAAGTGATTATTCTATGGGGCTTGCAAACAAACTTATTTTAAAAAAATGTAGGTTTATGTTTACAAGTTTTAGGGATACTTGTGTTGGCAACAAATGTATATATTCGGGCAGTCCAATTCGTGATGTGGTTTTAAAAGGCAATAAAAATATTGCAAAAAAAATTTGTGGTTTTAAAGAAAACTTGCCAATTATTTTAATTTTTGGTGGAAGTTTGGGTTCAAAAATAATTAATCAATTTATTTTTGATAATTTAAATAAATTTAATGATTTTAATTTAATACATATTGTTGGAAAAAATAATATAAATAATATAAAACAAGATAATTATTTTCAAATTGAATTTGCAGATAATATTTTTGATTTTTTTGCCTACTGCGATTTGGTTATTTGCAGAGCAGGTTCAAATTCAATTTTTGAACTTTTGACAATAAAAAAGCCTATGCTACTGATACCTTTGTCCAAAAAACAATCAAGAGGCGACCAAATAGAAAATGCAATGGTTTTTAAAAAAGAAGGTTATGCACAAATTATTGAAGAAAAAGATTTGGAAATTGATTTGTTAATAAATAAAATAAATAATGTATTAAAAAATAAAGATTTTTATATAAAAAATATGAATAAATATAACACAAAAAGTGCAAATAAAATTATTGTTGAATATATTAATAATTATAGTAATTAATTTATTATTTTATTATTATTCTTGCATCAACTGCAAAAATTTCGCCACTTTTGTCAATCATTATTGGGTTGACATCTATTTCAATAATTTCAAAAAAATCTTCAACAAGTTGACTTAATTTGAGTAAAATTTCTTTCATTTTTTCGGTGTCTGCTTTTGCATATCCCCTTATGTTGCCCATAAGTTTGTATGCTTTTGTTGATGTTATTAATTCTTCTGCATCATTCAAATTTAAAGGGCAAGGTCTAAAAGCAACTTCGTTTAAGGTTTCAATAAAAATTCCGCCCATTCCAAACATTGCCAAGTTGCCTATGTTTTCTTTTTTTACAACGCCAGCAACAAACTCTCTTTGCGTGCCATCAATTTGTTGCATAACAACAACGCCATTAATGCTTTTTGTCAAATTGTTTTTTTCTAATTTATCAAACAACTCTTGCCACTTGTATTGCAATTCTTTTTGATTTTTTATGTTGGTAATTACTCCGCCAATATCTGTTTTGTGCGTTATTTTTGTGCTAGAAATTTTTAAAACAACAGGGTAACCTATTTGGTTTGCAATGGTCTTTGCATCTTCAAAATTGTTTGCCAAATTATATTTTGCAAGCGGGATTTTGTAAGCATTAAACACTTCAAGACTTTGAAAAGTAGACAAAGTTTTGACATTGTTTTGTTTTGTTTCGGCAATTATTGCTTCAACTTTTTTCTTGTCAACATCAAATCTTGTTGGGCTTTGTGTTCCTTTTTCCAAAAACTTTTTTCTGTCTATCATTCTTTTCAAAGAACTTATTGCGTCAACCGTGTAGTTATAAACAGGAATTGTTGAGTTCATTTCTGCAAATTTTTGATAAAATTCTTTTGAAGTTTCAAAAACAGTTAAAATGGTTTTGTTTGGGTATTTTTTCTTTAATATTTCCAAATTTTCTATCAATGCTACATCATTTTTGACAGTTATATACAAATAAATTACCAAAAGAATATCAACTTCTTTTGATTTCAACAAAATTTCTGCCGAATTTGTGTATTGTTCAAGTGAAGCACTTGCAATTATGTCAACTGGATTTTTTGCACTTGCTTGTGGTGGCAAAATTGCCTTTAACTTTGTCATAGTGTTTTCTGTCAATTTTGCAAGTTGAATACCATAATCGTTTGCTGTGTCAACAGAAATAATGCCCGGTCCGCCCGCATTTGTCAAGATTGCCAATTTTTCGCCATTTGGCATTTTGCAGTTGTTAAAAATTTGCGCTGTGTTTATAAAATCTCGCAAATATAGTTCTCTTGTCACACCGCTACTTTTTAGCAAAGCATCAACTGATATATCATCGCCGGCAAGGGAACCTGTATGGCTTGCTATCGCTCTTCCACCCATTTCGCTTCTGCCAGATTTTAGCAAAATTATTGGTTTGACTTTGCTAACTCTTGTGCAAATTTCCCTAAATCTTTCGCTGTTTGGAATGCTTTCAATATAAAGCATTATTATTTCAACGCCTGCGTCTTTTTCCCAAAATTCTATAATATCCAAAAAGTCAATGTCCGCTTGGTTGCCAAGACTTACAACTTGTCTAAAACCAAAAGATTTTTTGTGCAATAAATTTATTATTCCACTTGCAATCGCACCTGATTGTGTTGCAAAGCCAATTTTTCCATCATTTGGATTTGTTGGATTGAAAGATGCGTTCATTTTTGTTTTTGAATTTATAATACCCAAACAATTTGGACCTATCATATTCATTTTATATTTGCAAATTTTCTTTACAACTTCATTTTCCAGAACAACGCCTTCGCCACCAATTTCTTTAAAACCTGCTGAAATTATAATAATATTGCTTATATTTGCAGAGTGGCATTCATCAATAACGCCCAAAATTGCTTTGCTTGGCACAGCCAAAACTGCCATATCCACTTCTGCTTTTATTTCGCTAATATTTTTGAATGCGGGAATACCTTCAATTTCCTTATCGTTTAAATTTATGGGGTAAATTTTGCCCTTATAACCAAAATCAATAAGTCTTTGCATAAGTTCGTTGCCAACACTGCCTTTTTTGTTGCTTGCACCTATCACTGCTATTGATTTTGCGTACATCATTTTTTTTATTGCTTCTATTTTGCTCATTTTTTCTCCTAAATCATTTGATTAGTTTACCAAAAGCGACAAAAAATAGCAAACAAATTTGATAGTAATTTTTAAATAAAAAAAAAGGTATTTATTACCTTTTTATTGTTGTTCTTCTTTTTTCTTTTTTTCAGTTTCTATAATTTTTTTGCCTTTGTAAAAGCCACATTTCATACAAACTTTGTGTGGTTGTTTTAGTTCTTTGCAATTTGGACATTCAACCAATGTTGGTGCTGATGCCTTGAAATTTGCTGAATTTCGTTTATTTCTTCTGGCTTTGGAAACCTTCTCCTTTGGAACTGCCATTTTTAACTCCTCCTAATGTTTTTCTGCTTCTAATACTATGCTAGTATAGACACATTGAATTGTATTGTCAAGATATTTTTTCAATTTTTAATCAAGTTGTGCTTGAATTGCTGTAATTGCTATAAGCAAAACAATTTCTTCTATTGTGCTGTTTCGTGTCATATCACTGATTGGGCGTTTAAAACCTTGTGTTATTGGTCCAACACCTGTCAAACCAGCAATGTGATGAATAGATTTGCCAAGCAAATTGCCCGAATTTATGTCTGGCACAATAAAAATATTTGCGTCACCTTTTATTTTACAGTCGGGATTTTTTTTGCTTTGACTTGTTGGCATAATTGCACAATCAAGTTGCATTTCGCCGTCAGCAATAACATAAGGATAAGTTTTTTTGAAAAGTTCTGCTCCTTTTCTTACTTTGTCAATGCTGTCGCCTTTTGCACTGCCATTTGTGGAATAAGACAAAAATGCAACTTTAGGTTCTTCAATAAAAAGCATTTTCCAAAAATCTACGCAATTTTTTGCAATTTCCACCAAGCCTTCTGCTGTTGGATTTTCCACCAATGCACAATCTGATATAAGAATTGGTTTGTTTTTAAGTGCGTGGTTTTTGCCCATATACAACATTATTGAAGAGATTAGGCTGTCTTTTTCTTTTCCTTTTATAAGTTGCAAAGGTGCTTTGAAAGTGTCAGCACTGTTGCTTTCTGCACCTGATACCATTGCATCTGCATAACCATTTTTGACAAGCATAGTAGAAAAATAAATAGGGTCTTGGGCAAGTTCTTCTGCTTGTTGTTTTGTCATTCCCTTTTCTTTTCTTAACTCAAAAATTTCTTTTGCAAAATCGTTTTTAAGGTCGCTTGTTTTGGGGTTTATGATTTGCAAGTTTTCACTTTCTAAACTGCTATAACGCAAATATAAGGCACTTTCATCACCTATCAAAATCGCTTTCGCTATGCCCTTTCTTACAACATAACGAACCGCTTCTATTGTTTTATCACTGGAACTTGCTTCTGGAAAAACTATTTTTTTGACATCTTGTTTTGCCATACTGAAAATTTGTTTCTTTAAATTCATAATATTTTGATTATATTCCTTATATCTTATATTGTCAAGTTTTAATGAAAAAAACATATTATTTTACATCAATTTTGATTTTGTTGATTATTGTTGCGTTGGTAATTTCGCCTGTTATTTATGTGCAGGCATTTTCTAATGGTGTTTTGGTTTGGGCAAGTGTTTTGCTTCCAACAATATTTCCGTTTTTGTTTTTTACCAAAATTTTGACAGATTTAGGAGTTCTAAACTCTATTGCAAAAAACTTTTCTTTTACAAAAAAAATTTTTAAAACTCCGCCAATAAGTGCTTATGCTTTTATGATAAGCATAATGTCGGGTTATCCCGTTGGAGCAAAAATTGTAAGTGATTTGTTTTCGAGTAACCTTATAAGCAAGCAAGATGCGTTTAAAATTTGCACTTTTACTTCAAATTCTGGACCTATGTTTATTTATGGTTCTGTTGGAATTGGTATGCTTTTTTCCAGAACTTTGGGGCTTGTTTTGCTTTTTTCTCATATTATTGGAGCAATTTTGAATGGTATTTTGTATAGAAATCACAAAGAAGTTGATATAAAAATTGAAAATATTGACAAAAACTTTTCACAAAAAAAAATTTCGCTTGGCGAGTCCATGTGGGATTCGGTTGTTTCTATTTTGGTAATAGGCGGGTTTGTTTGCATTTTTTTTGTTGTTATAGAAATTTTTAATAACCTTTGTTTGTTCCAACCTATTGCAATGTTTTTGGGACAAATAACAAATATTGATAGCAATGTTTTTTTGTCGGTTATGAATGGTATTTGGGAAATCACGCACGGCTGTTTAGATGTTTGTTATGTTGTTGAAAACACTTTTGCTAGCACCCTGCTTTGTTGTGGTATTATCACGTTTGGCGGGGTTGCGACAATGCTCCAAGCGTTTGCATTTTTGCAAAAAATTGGAATGAGAATGGGATTTTTTTTGAAACAAAAAATAACACACACTTTATTTTCGGTTTGTGTGTGTGCTATTTTACTTTTGATATTTACCTAAAAGTTTTATTCAACATATTCAAAAGAAATATCTTTGATTTTGACCGTGTCGCCCTCTTTTAGTCCTTTTTCTTTCAATTTATCAATAATTCCGTCCCGTTTTAAACGAAGTTGAAAATATGCAAAACTGTTGTAATCAGAAAGAACAATACCCCGAATAAGTTGGTCAACATAACCGCCACTAACGACAAAACTTCCATCATCATTCCTTGTTATTTCAATGCTTGTTTTATCTCTTTTGTCAAATTCTGTTTCTTCAATAATAACCGCTTGTTGCTTTGGTGTTTTTTCCAAATATGTCCAAACCAAATCTTTCAATTTTTCTAAATTTTTGTTTGAAATTGAAGATATTGGCAAAATGTCAAAATTGGTTTTAAAACAAAAATATTGACTTTTTATTTTTTTGATTTCTTTTGTAAAATTATCAATTTTTTCAGTTAATTCTTTTTCTTCCACCAAATCGCATTTGGTTAAAATTATTATTTGATTAAGTTGAGAAAGTTTTTCGCTATAATGTGCAAGTTCCTTGTTAATAATTTTAAAATCTTCAACCGCATTTCTTCCTTCGCTTTCAGAAATATCTATCAAATGTAAAATCAGACGCACCCTTTCAATATGCTTCAAAAAATAATGCCCAAGCCCAACACCCTCACTTGCACCTTCAATAAGCCCTGGAATATCGGCAACAACAAAACTGTTGTCGTGGTATTGCACAACTCCCAAATTTGGGGTTAAAGTTGTAAAAGCATAGTTTGCAATTTTGGGTCTTGCGTTTGAAATAACAGACAAAAGCGTGCTTTTGCCAACATTTGGATAACCCACAAGTCCAACATCTGCAAGGGTTTTTAGTTCCAAAATAACTTCCCGTTCTTTTGCCACTTCGCCACTTTGAGAAAATCGTGGAGATTGCCTTGTTGAAGTTTTATAAAATTCGTTGCCCTTTCCACCCAATCCGCCTTTAAGAGCAGTAAAAAGGTCGCCATCATTTTGCAAATCTGCAAAAACTTTGTTGGTTTCGCCATCATAAAGTATAGTTCCGCAAGGAACTTCAATAATTACATCTCTTCCATCACTGCCAGTTTTTCGAGTTTTTCCGCCATCACTGCCATTTTCGGCAACAAATTTCTTTTTAAATTTGAATCCATAAAGCGTGTTTAGACTGTTTGATGCACGAAAAATAATGTCGCCACCTTTGCCACCATCACCGCCATCTGGCCCGCCATTTGCAGTTTGCTTGTTTCGCAAAAACGAAACCGCACCCTTGCCACCATCGCCCGCCTTAATTGTTATTTTTGCTTTGTCTATAAACATAATTTTTTCCTTTCTTTATAATAATTGCATTGATTTTTTAGTTCGCACTCTTCGCACTTTGGATTTCTGGCTTTGCAATAATATCTGCCAAACAAAACCATTTGATAGTGTAGTTTGCTCCAATCTTTTTTTTCAAAATTTTTTTGCAAAGAAATTTCGCATTTTGTTGGGTCTTTTGTTTTTGCAAGACCAAGCCTATTTGAAACTCGCAAAACGTGTGTGTCAACCGCTATTGCATCATCACCAAAACCAACTGACAACATAACATTTGCCGTTTTTCTGCCAACGCCTGCAAGTTTGATAAGGTTATCGTAACCACTTGGAACTGTTCCACCAAAATCGCTTACAATGCTTTGACTTGCTTTGACAATGTTTTTTGCCTTGTTTTTGTAAAAACCGCAAGAAAAAATTTCTTTTTCTAAATCTTCTTGTTTTAGTTTTGCAAAATCTTGCGGAGTTTTATACTTTTTAAACAAATTTTTGGTTGTTTTGTTAACTCTTTTATCGGTGCATTGTGCGGATAAAATAACGGAAATAAGCAGTTCAAAGTTATTTTTAAAATTCAATTCGCAAACAGGATTTTCAAACAATTTGTTGAAATATTCTTTTATTTTTTCCACATTTTCAATTATAACACTTGCTTAATAATTTAGCAAGGACTTATTGTTTTAAAAAAAATAAAAAAAACCTTTGTTGCAAAATTTGCAACAAAAAGTTTTTTGGTTTATTTAAAATTTTCTATTGTCCAAAGAAAGCTGGTAAAATTGCAGATATAAACAATTGGAAGAATAGAATAAGTGCAATAATAATTGCCAAACCAACAATAACATTAATCAATCTTTTTTTGGCTTCTTCTTTTTTTTCTGTTGAGTCTGCTCTTGCCATATTAACACCGATTATAACAGCATAAAGCATTCCTGCAGCGCCAACAACAATCAAAATAGGCCAAAGTATCTCTTGGATTGCTGCAACAACAGTGTTAACCCAACCCCAAGTTCCACCTTCTTCAATCCCCGTGTCAACAAACATCAACCCGCTCATAAACCTTATTGCTAAATCGTACATATCAAAAAACCCTCCGTTTTTTATTATTCTTTGCAAAATATCTGTCATTATGCAACGCAAATATATTTACAAAATTATAATACCACATTATTTTTCAATTTCCAAACAAATTTTGACATATTTTTTAATTTTTTAAAAAAATTTTTTTGCACAAAAAAATAAACTTTTTTATCAAAGTTTGTAAATGAATTAATAAAATATAAAATATTATTAATTATAATTAAACGCCATTTTGTTTGACTTTAAAAGTTTATTGTGTTAAAAAAAATATAGACATTGGAGGATAATTTTTAATGAAATCATTTTCAAAAATTATGATAGCAACCTTAATATTTTATTTGATTGGTGTTGGTGCTTCTGCTTATCTAGAAGGAACTGCTGACATTGCTTCGTTATTTTCAAGCACTTATGCGCTTTTTGGTGGTTTTGCAGGTCTTGCCATTGCATTGCTTTACATTACAAGCAACACAAAAACAAAATCAAGCACCTCAACAGGTGTTGGAACAACAAAAGCGGGCGACAAGATTTCACAATATTACGATGCAAAATGGGTAACTGAAAAAGATTTAGAAACAAATCCAAATTTTATGTATAACACATACAAAACTTTGCCTATGGTCAAAAAAAGCGGTATAGTTATCAGAAACTTGGTAAAAAATGGAAAATTGAATATAAATATGTTCAAGCCAATACATACTCTTGTTATTGGAACAACAGGTTCTGGTAAAACAACACTTATTATTGACCCTGCAATAAGAATTTTGTCCAACACCGCTGAAAAGCCTTGCCTTGTTGTTACTGACCCAAAGGGCGAACTTTATAACAAACATAGCAAACAATTAAAAAATCTTGGTTACAACTTGATGGTTCTTGATTTAAGAAATCCATTTGCTTCAACACGTTGGAACCCAATGGCAAATGCTTACGACACTTACCACAGAGCAAAAAATTTGGAAAATGAAGTAAAAATTCATAACGGTGGAAAACCATCGCAATACAAACTAAAACTTACTTCAAACGATTTTGGTAATGTTTGGTATGAATATAACGGAATGGCGTATTCTGACAAAACCCAACTTACCAACGACTTGCGCGCAAAAAAGCAAGAAATGATTGATATTGCAGAAAATGAGTTAAGAGAAATTGCCATAAACATTGTGCCTATTGAAAACAAAAATGACCCAAGTTGGGAAAGGGGCGCGCAAGACCTTTTGTATGGTTTGATGCTTGCAATGCTTGAAGACAGTGCTATCCCTGAACTTGGCTTAACAAAAGAAAAATATAACTTCTATAACCTTGCAAAAATTGCAACTTCAAGAGACCCAGACCCTGACAATCCTTATGGAACACTTCGTGATTATTGCTCGGGTAGAGATAAGTTTAGCAAAGTTACTTCTTTGACTTCAACCGCTATCAACAATGCTCCCGGCACAACAAAAAGTTATATGGGTATTTTGTATTCCAGAATTTCAATTTTTCAAGATAGTGGTATTTGTTATGCAACAAGTCATTCTGATATGATTTTTGATAACTTTGTTGACCGCCCTACTGTTTTGTTTATCAAAGTGCCAGATGAAAAAGAATCAAGACACTGTTTGGCGACTATGTGTATTTCTCAAATTTATAAAAAACTGATAGACAAGGCAAGCGTTTCTCCCAATCTTGAATTGCCAAAAACTGTTTATTTTTTGCTTGATGAGTTTGCAAACTTGCCCAAAATTGAAAAAATGGATAGTATTATCACAGTTGCTCGTTCAAGAAAAATCTTTTTTGAACTTGTGGTGCAATCATATAGTCAACTTGATAACAAATACGGCAAAGAAACTGCTGACACTATTAGGGGTAACTGCAACATTCAGATTTATTTGGGAACAGAAGACCAAAAAACAAAAGAAGAATATTCAAAAATGTGTGGCGATATTTCCCTTGAACTTAAAAACACATCAACAAGCAAGTCAGACAAAAAAGAAACAGGAACATCAACCACAACAAGCGCACAAATGGTCACAAGACCGCTTATTGGACCTTACGAGTTGGGACAACTACCTTATGGCACTGCTATTGTAAAAATATTTCAAACAAATCCTATCAAAACTGCGTTTACACCATACTACAAAACACCTGAATTTGACAAAACAGTTGCAGAAGATGAATATGTAAAATGCCAACCTTTTGAAGAAGAAAAAGTATTTTATGACATCAAACAAAGAAACGCAAAAATGCTAAAACGAAACAAACCGGATTTCGATTCGTTTGGGTTTTAACAAAAAATTCCGCAAAAGCGGAATTTTTTGTTGTGAAATATCAAACAAGGTCAACGGGGACGCTAGTTACTGACACGGGAGCGGGAGCGGAGAGTCAGTTGACTCTCCTCCTCTTGACCATTTGTTTTTCTATAATAAGTATAATTATATTATAAATATATAAAATAATAATTAATACCAAATTTAGTTGCATAAAATGACAAAATTTGATAAAATATTTTTGCGAATAAAAAATTAATTACATATTTTTTTGCTTTTGTAATTATTGACTTATAATAATTTTTGTCGTTGTGAGAGAGGGAAAATGTATTCAAAAAAAAATAAAAATATATTTTTGAGTTTGGCAACTAGTTTTGGTTTGCTTGTTATGGGCTTGTGTTTATTGACAACAAATTTTGCCCCAAAAAATTTTGTGTTGGCAGAACAAACTGCCCCTTCTTATTTTTCTGCAAAAGTAAACAACACAAATTATACTAGCGGTCAAAGTGTTTTTTTAGATGATGGACAAAAACTTGTTATAAATTTTGGCAAACCCGTTGGAAACGCTATTGAAAACACTTATGAAGTTTATGGCAGTCAGGAAGAAATTGGCGAATATGCAGTATCTTGGGAAATAGGAAGTTTTAAACTTAATATTAACGGACTAGACATTGCAAATCTTCAACCTTATTTTGATGCCGATTTGATAAAAAGAATAACCTATTTTTATGCACCTAATTACAATCCCGAAAACCCAACCGGTTATGACGCTAGTTTTGGATATCTTACAATTGAAATAGATTTAGAAGAATCAACCCTATTCCCTACTGGCAAATACGAAATAACTTTTGAAAACTACAAAGAAAACACTGGTGTTGATTTTGAAGTAAACTCAACAAAATCTTATAGCGCAACTTTTTATATTTTTAACACAACCGATTATTTTGCCGCTGATAATGCAACAACCCAAAATTTAGATTTTGATAATGTTAGAAGTGCAAGTCCTATTGGAGCAACTTACAAAAATTATTACTTTTTTAATTATGCGAACATAATTGAACCTTCAACAACATACAATTATTTGCCAAGTTTGACATTTGATGCGGGCAAATTTATTGTTAGCGTGACCAAGTCTGTTCAAGGAACAAGTGAAACTTGCACAATTAGTAAATTTACGACCAACAAGTTGATAACTTTGGGAACAAATTCCACTCAAAATTTTGTTGATGCTGTTTTTGATGAAGAAACTCAAAAAATTACTATTTATTTTCAAGATATTGGCGATTATAGATTGACTTATCAATTTGTTTACGACAACAATGGCAACAGTTATACCTCTTTGATTAGCCCCGAAATCACAAATGTAAACAAAAAAGCAGATATGTTGTATGTTTATGGTTATCAATTAAACTATTCTGATAGCATTACAAAAGCAAAAAAAGAATTTAAGTTGATTGAAAACGGACTTGCTGGCGGAGTAAATTCTGCTGATGTAAGTTACACTCTAAATTATGAAAGTTTGAAAAACGTTTCTTTGTCTGCACTTGTTGATGACACTGCCATTTTTAATGCAATAAGCGGTTTAACTCCTGCTTCCACAAACCAACCCGCAGTTTTTGCAAATAGTAATGTGACCATCAACCAAGCAAACTCATATTATTACAAACTTGATGAAGAAACAAACGATTGGGCAAAACTTAATGACACTTACATAAAAAACACTTATTTAAACACTTCCTTTACCGACCCCGGAACTTATCTTTTGAAAACTGTTTACACCTTTCAAAATAACTTAAACTCAAACGGGAATAACGCTTCTAATGTTTATTTTGTTCAATATTTTTATTTTAATATTACAAATGACAAAATGTCTGTTTCTATGGCAAAACTTGAAACAGTTGGCGAAACAACAACCGAAACAACTATCAGTTCAAACTCTTATACAAGAAATAGCGTAAAAATAACATTGCCGGGACAAAGTGTTTTCAATTCACCTGTTAGCGTAAGTATATTCAGCAAAGAGTACACTAGCAGTGTTTATAGTACAAGCACAACTATTACAGCCAACACTTCTTCTCAATCTCAAACTGTTTCCTATAACAAAAACTATAAAGTTGTTATAAATTATGTAAACAACAAAAGTCAAACTTCGTACTTTACTATTGACAACACTTCTTTTCAAAATGTTGGAGTTTATAATGTGACCACTTCGACTTCTATTAGCAATCAATACATAAAAAATACAAGCAATCCTGTTGTGTTTTTTACTAACAAATCTGTTGCTATTCAATGGGCAGAAAAAGCAAGTGGTGCAACGAGTTCTGCTTATTATAAATACATTCCTTTTGTGCAAACAAGTGCCAGCCTTCCAAATGCAAGTCAATTTGCAAATGACTTTGGCATTGCGGTTGATTATGCTATGAATTTTGATGTTGGCGGAAGCGAATTGGCGACAATAAAATATAACAACACAAGCAATAGCAGTCTTTTGCAAGAAGGTAGTATTTTAAGCAGTCAAGGTTTTTATATTATAAAATTAACTGATTCGGCAGGAAATTGGCAATATATTACTTTTTGCATTGATAAAACACAAATAAAAATGGGTCAAATTTCAAATGGCGAATATAGGACTGTTCAAAACTATAATGTTGTTTCAATAGACACTGAATTGCAGTGGGGCAAATTTAAATTGATTAACACCAACATAGCAGTAAATCAATTAGCAACAACAACTGATATTTGGGTCAAAGATGTCTTTGTTAGCAAATTAAACGAAATAACTGGGGATAATGACATTCTTGCAAGTGAAGGAAAATATTATTTTGCACCTGAAATATCGCCCACAAGTTATGTGCTTATTGGTAACACTTTTGTAAAAAATACCGACTTACAAAACTATGTTATCAATCTTGAAAAAACAATAGGCGACAAAACTTTTGCAAATGAAATATCTTATGTTTTTTATCTTATAGATGAAAGCAACCCGTATTTTAATTTGATATCTAGCCTTTCTCAATCTGATTTTGTAAAAAATGCTAGTCTTGCTTACAAAATCACAACAACTTCTGACGCTTCAATGGCCAATATTCTTTTGAACAATAGTTCCACCAATCCTACTGATGTTTCTGCCATTTCTTACAATTCGGCAAATCTAAATCAAGCAGGTTTTGCGGATTCTTTTACAACTGCCGAAAATAATATGCCAATTTATCAAAAAGCAGATTTAAGGACAAAATATTATTATGCTACGGGAGCAACTGTAAATGGCAATGTTCAAATGTTGTCTTATATCTTTTTGCCCAACCCTTCTGACTATATAGCAGTAGAAAAAATTGAAGTATTTTATTTTCCTTTTATAATAGAAAACGGAATTTACAAATTATCAAATGTTGCAGTTTCTACTGTTGTTTACGATTTGACAAACAATATAAATGCGACCACTGCTTTAAGTGGAGATTTTGCAAATTATTTTGCTTTTAATTTAAATAGTGCATTTTCTTCTGCAACAGGGCAAAATATAACTTTTGATGGAAAATATGTTGTTGTTAGAACATACACCGCTTCAAGTACTGATTATGTAAGTAATTTTGACTTTATGACAAGAGAAAGCAGTTTTATTGTTGACAGAGAAAATATTGTTTCGTTGCCTTCCAATATAAATGGCAACATTTTTAGCATTATTGGGCAAGAAATTTATGTCAATGTGCTTGATGGGAGTCAAAATAGCATACAATTTACCCAATTAGCATTGGCTTATAACACAGATGCTTTTATTTTGGAAACAAATAAATTACCCGTTGTTGTTTATGTTCCAATCTCAAAATATGGTTATGATATAAGCGAAAATAATAAGTTGTTTACGCTTTTTGATGCTTTGCAAAAATTTTATACCACAACAACAATCAACAACCAAACATTTTTAAACAGATATTCGCTTTCCGGCAATAATGTAACATCAATTTTTGAATGGTCTTATTTTGGAGCCTCAAATATTAATTTAACTTCAACAAATAACCCAAGTTTTGATTTGAGCGTAGTTTTAGAATATTCTTCCACAATTGGCGGTGCAAAAACTGTGCTTACAATGACAAAAAACACCAATGAAACACAAAACTATTTTTCTAATCTTATACGTTTGGAACAAGAAGGTTATTATTATGTTACTATTTCACAAAATGCAATAAATGGACTTACCTACCCTAACACTTATTCGACTTTTAGTTTTATATTTTATATTTCTGAGAAAAAACCAACATTTGACTTTGTTGAAGTTTTGGAAAACAATCAAGATGGCGACATTTTAAATACCGATGCAAACAATGTTTCTTATACTAACGCAAACAGTATAAAAATTGAATGGGAAGACCCAATTGAAGAATATATGGCAAAAATTGATTTGACAAATGAAAATGGAAATGCAAAAGGTATTTATTATTATACAGACATAAATACCAAATATTATTTAAACTTGAATACCGACATTGTGACTGATGGCAGAAAACATTATGCAATAATTGATATTTCCAGATTTCCAACCAACACTGTGCTTTATTTTTATATGCAATATGAAGGACTTCAAAATACTTCAAGCAGTGTAACAAAAATACTTTATATTGACAGAGTTGCCCCTGAAAGTGTTTTGTCGCAAATGATTGCCCAAACTTTGATTGAAGGAACAAATGTTGCTTCTTTTTCCAGACAATATGCTGACAACACGCAAAAATACAGTGTTTTAAAAACACAAAACACAGATGCTTTTGCTTATTATGCGTTTGCGTTGCCTTTGACAAGTTCGATTTTAAATTCTTATTTCAATCCACAAAATGCAGATGATGTGTATTACAAAAATGGTTTTTATTACAATTTTAAATTGATAGAAAACATAAACACTTATGAAATGACAAGCATAAACTTTGCAAAAGACCCAAGAGTTTCTCACAACCTTACAATCTCTACTTCCACCCTTTCAGTCAACAAATACTATGAAGTTATTGAAAGAGATTTGGCAGGCAATATTTCAATTTATGTTGTATATTTTGTGCAAAACAATGCAGATTTGCAAGTTTTGACTTTTGACAAAGAAAGCACTCAATATAATACCTTGACAAACATAAAATATAGCGAATTGCAAGAGGTCCAAACTATTTATGCAAAATCATTTTTCAATGTTAATCAAATAAATCTTTATAACTATCCTTGGTTAACGTTTAGCGTTGATGGAATAAAGTATCAAAAATCACCTAAACTTGAAAACAATACATTTTATGATATCACAAATTGGTCAAACACTTCAATTTTGCCTAACATTGTAACACTTACAGAAATAATGAATTGGAGCAGTAGCAACCAAAAACATACTTTGATTATTGTTGACCCAACAAAAACAATAAATTATACTTTCAATATTTTTGTTAGCAATGAAGTACTTTCTATTACTCCCCTTTCAAGTGGCGAAGGCGTAAATATCAACGGAAATTCTTATGCAAGCGGTTTGTCAATATTTTTGAAATCGCTTACCATTTCCAGTTGGGAAACGGATAGATATGTTGAAATATATAACGGAACAAACACTTTCTCTTCAACAAATTATGTAACTTTTACAGCAACAACAAACAGGTGGACATTTACTATTTTAAGTCCAAGAGTTGCCTATAAATATACTTATATCGACAATTTTGGCAACGCAAACATTTTTTATCACACGTGTGGCGAAATCAAAATTCCTGACAACGAAAAAATTGTGGGATTTGTTGACAAAATTGTGATTGGTGATGAAGAATTGGGATATCAAAATTGGTCTGTTGGCTATGGCAATGTCGAATACAACTATAACAATGTTGATTATGAAGTATATATCAATTTGCAAGTGCTAATTTTTAATACTGATTTGGCAGTGTTTGAATGGCATACAATAACACCAACAGGAATAACAAATGCAAACGGTTCAAAAATTTATGCCGGCATTTCAACCGCATACTATTCTTGCTCGGTAAGTACAAAATCAAATTCAATAAACAAAATTGTTTTGATTGCACCAAGTTCAACACAAGGTATAACAAACTTTACGGGCGGTATTACCAGATATATTATAACCTTGTTGCCAACCAAAGTTGACATAAACGGCAACACAATTCAAGACCAACCAAACCCAGATTACGTGCTTATAAACAACCTTTCCCCTAACATTTCTTTGATAGACAAAAACGGAACAAACAAATCCGACTTGATAAACAGCAGTGCAATTTTTGCCGGTCAATTGACAATAAACATACCAAGAATGACTTTTGTAAATGGTTTTGTATTCCCTATAATTACAAAAATTCAATTTAACAATGAAGAAGAAATTGTAATCAATTCTGGAACAAGTGTTGAAAGTGCAGGAACATATTATTTAAAAACTTATATTGTTATCAATGATGTTCAATATTTATACTCTGTCAAAACTTTTATAATTTCAGAATCAAGTTCCAATTTTTATAATGTAATGGTTTTCAATTCAACAACAAATGAATGGCAAGCAAAACAAAGTACGGGAAAAGTATTTTCTTATGACAACAAATATTATTCAAGTCATTATATTGTAAACACTCAAAATTATAATATTACATTAAACGAAGAACAAGAAATTGAATTGACTGAAATTGTACAATCTTATACCACACCTGATGGTGTAATAACAAGGTTTTATAAAATAAGTAATAGCAATTCTAATAACAAAATGATAAAATTTTATACAAACTATATTGCTGTTACTTATATTTCAACAAGCACATTACTTCCTGAAAATGGTTTTTATTGCATTTCAACCACTGGGCAGACAACACTTTCTGATGTTTCAAAACAAATTGTTATAACATCAGACAATTCAACTTTTACAAATCTTAAAGTTGTTTTTAATACTTATTATGGCATTCCTGAAAACTTTATTAATATAAACATTACTTACGATGACAATGAAGAATTTGTTTACACTCCAAAAATTTTTGCATTTGATGCAACAAAATCTTATGTTGTTTTAACTCATAGCGGAAACTACACAATATCTTTTAGCGACCAAGCGGGCAACGTTCAAATATTCCAAGACAAAAACAGCAACATAATCCAAAGTAATTACAAACTTACTTATATCAACGGCGTTTCATTCTATATCAACGGTAATGTGCCAATAGAAAACGGAATTTATAACAATTCAATCGTCATTACTTTGCCACAAAATTTGAATACGCTATATGAAAAAGGCAGTCAACCCAAAATCACTGTTTTGAAAAACAACTTGCCTATTACCATAACTGCCAATGCAAACAAAGAATATATTATTTCTGGTAGCGGTTATTATGAAGTATATTTTGATGCAAAAATCAACAATATGAATGTAAAAAGGCAAATAACAAAATTTACAATAATAAACAACAATGAATTTAGATGGGCTTTTGAATATTCACAATATAGCAATTATGAGATAGTTTCTGTGCTAAAAAATAATGTTGAAATGGATTATAGCAATTATTTTCACTTTAACACTTACACCGTTGGAACAGCGACTGTAAAATATTTAAAAAATATTTTAATTTCGCTTTATGATGAAATAACAGGCGAAGGAAATTATCAAATAACAATAAAGACCAATTCCAATATTCAAAACGAAATGTTTACTTTTGGTTTTAAAATCAAAAATCTTAATACAATTCCTCTAACAATTTCAACTGTTGAAGGTTCTTCAACAACAAACACTATTTCCGTTAGTTTTAATGCCTATGATGTTTTCAACAATTTGGGCGAATGTAAAATTTTGGTTGGCGACCAAATAATAACAATAAATCAAAGTTATTTGGATAACATAACAAACACAACTGACTATTACAAAACTTACAACATTACCAAAACGGGAACATATTTTATTCAAATAGTTACCGATTCAGACAAGGTTCTTTACAGTTATAAAGTAATGAAAGCAGAGCCATTAAATGCCTTTTCCGTTGTGATAATAGTGTTTAGTGTGTTAGCAGTTTCGGCACTTGTTGTAACTTTTGTGTTGTTAAGAAGAAATATGAAAATAAAATAAAAAAACAATAAAAAATAGCATTTTTTGTGCTATTTTTTTATATCAAAATCACTTTAAACAAAACCAAAAGTCCTATGCCAAACAAGGCAAAAGCACCTTGTATTAGAAACATAATATATGTGCCAATCATAAAATCTTTGTCTGCTGTAAAGCCAATAAAAGCAAAAGCCCAAAGTGTTGCCCAAATAAGCCATAATGTGCCTATCAATGTCGCTCCACTCCAAATATAATAACAACTCAAAGAAAAGGCAGAAATCAAGCAAAACATACAAAAAACGCCAAAAGACCTACAATTTATGTTCAAAAAAATTCCACTTGCCAAATATAAATTTGTAAGACCAAATAACAGTGTTCCAAAATACAAAAGTCTGTCACCCAAAACTGTTGCAACCATTATTCCTTGTATACTAAAAATCAAAATAACGATGCCTATTATTGTGTTTATAACGCCAAGATTTCTTTTGTCCCATTTGTATATTGGAATAAAACCATTCAAAAAAATTGTAACGCCGAACAAAATTAAACTAACTTCAAACATAAAAAACTCCTACAAGCATTATTGCCTGTAAAGTTTTTTTTAAACAAAAGGATTTTTGTTTTTGTCATAAGTTTCTATTTGATATTTGTGTTTTTTGTTGACAAAAACTATTATTAAAACTGCTATAACAACAATGCCTGCAATTCCGCCAATTACAAAATAAACAAAATCATAATTTTTTACAACTTCAAATATTTGTGCAGTGTCGCTCAAATAACCAAACAAACCATTCCACAATGTGACAACTTCGTTGTTAAACAAAGTATAGTACGGATAGTTTGTATCTGTGCGGTCAACGAGAATATCTTTTCTTGGTTCATACAAATACACAATCGCATTAAAAGGGTTTACGGATGTACCAATAGGTGTCCAATATCTTGCCAAGAAACTAATTTCTGTGCTAACTTCATAATGAGTGTTTGAAGAATTGTAAGCAAATTTTTGAATGTTAGTTTGCAAAATGTTGTGATTTATTATAAAAGCCCAAATAGTAAAATCATCAATACTTTCAATTCTATATGGGTCATCTTCCTTTCCACTGCCAAACAAATCTCTGTTTAACACATAACCATTTTGCGTTTCGGTTACATAATTTTTTTCGGTCATTATATTGTACCAATAAAGGTTTGTAAAAGAAATTTCAAAAACAATTTTGTTTGCATTTGCAAAATAATTGCTTGTAATTATAAGGTTTGTTCCGCTTGTAAAACTTGTTACATTTGTTGTAGTGGTGCCAATTTTTAACAAAACTTTTTCAAAAACGTGTCTTGGTTTAGGGCTTATTTGAACATTTATGTCATCAAAATATTTTGAATAAAATTTATAAATTTGATTGTTTCCTTCATCAACAATATCAAATCTAACACCTTCTTTGGAAATAGTTCCAAACTTGTTTATCATAACAAATTCAACAAGCAAATCTCTTTCAGTAAATATTGGGGTAAGCGTTATGCCATTGGGGTCAATATCGCCCAAAACAATTGTATAAGAACTGCCAACAAAATCTCCTGTTTTGGAATGATTCCAATTGTTTTCAAAATTATAACCAATATTACTTTCTGCGTCCAAAATTATAATATCGCCAATATGATAATATTTTGTTAGATTTATGGTTTCCAAATTGCCACCTGTAATTGCTTTTGCGGTTCCATTAAGGCTTAAACCCAAATTGACTATTACTTTATCACCCACAAAAACTGCGACTATGCTTGTTGGTTCGTAAATTGAAAAAGTGTTGTATAAGGTTTGAGTTTCCAAAATATTGCCATTTATTATCAAATATTTTAAAGTATATCCCGTTTGCGGAGTTGCAATAACAGTTATTTCTTGCCCAGAAGAAATATTTCCGCTTTCACCTATGTTTTGTATTGTTGCAGTGCCACCTATTGTAGAAATTCTATTGTCTGTGTAATAATTTGCTGATGACGCAAAAACTTCTATGTTGTAAACAAGTTCTATATACATTGTTCCATCAATTACATCGCCCAATTGTGCAAAATTTGTTGCAGAAGAATATTCATAATGGTCATAATCTTCAATAGAAAACTGTGTTCTTAAAAAATCTGAACTGTTTAAACTAACACTAATCCAACTAAAAGTGTTGTCTTGATTGTATGTTAATAGTTTGTAACCAACAAAAATATATCCGCTGTGAACTTCGGGGAAAGAAATTCCAAAAGTTGCGCCAACAAAGAAATAATAACTTAACCCAACCTTTATTGGTTTGTTTAAGGTCAAATTGTTAAACAATTCTTCATAATATGAACTATCAATTTTTGCATTTTCGGGATTAAGTTTTATATCAATTTTTACCTTTTTTTGCTCCCAAATTGGATATAAATATATATCTTCAGCATTTATTTGCCAAGTTTCAGAATTTATGTTACCGTATTTGTTAATAATCAAACCTGAAATGTATTTGCTGATTGACCAACCTTGAAAAGTATAACCTGAATTGTTTGGTGTTAAGAAAAGTGAATTTTCTATATTTATTTGTGTTGTACCATATTTTATTGTAGCGGTCGTTTCTGACAAATTATATTTTTCATTTTGATTTATTGCCTGAAAATTTTGTTCATAAAAATGTAATGTAGTTGTATTTCGTTCAGCAAAAACTTTGATAACCAAATTTTCATCAAACGAACTAATTGTTAGCAAATATTTTGCACTGTAAACCGCACTTGCATCGGCAATTAGTTCTGCACTTTCAAAAACATATTCGCCGTTGCCAACTTCAAACAAAACTAAATTTGCCCTATTTAAATCAATAAAGTAACCATAATGCACATACACAAAAACTTTTAGTGTGTCAAATGTTTTTGCGTAAGTGATAAGTGTTGCTCCTGTAAAGTAGTTTTGTTCAGTTGTCACAACGCCACCGCCAAGTTTTGCGCCATTGTCCAAAACAAGTTGCACCGTTATTTCGTTTAAGGTTCTTTCAAAAATTGCTGTGATTGTATAGGTTGCTTCTCCCTCAACAAATTGAATGTTCAATTCTGCGAATAAATTGTCAACTGACACAGTACTGCTTGTGATAATATAACTTTGACTGTCAGCACCAATCAACCAACCTGCAAAACTATATCCTTGGATTGTGTTTGCAAAAATTTGAATATTTGTTCTTGTTTGGGTTGAAAAATTTAGATTTGTTGAAGTTTGATTATTGTGTGTAATATTTATTTTGCTTATGTCAATTTCCGTATCGTCATCGAACTCTGCGTTGACAAAAACATTGATATCAAACTTGACAAAATATGCTGTGCAAGTGACATTGCAAACAACATTATTGACATTTGCTGAACTCAAACTTTCGCTTGTTAATTGACTTTCAATTTGTGTAATATCGTAAGATAAAATCCATTTTTCAAAAGAATAACCTGTTTTTGCAACTGCAACAACACTATTGGTCAAACTCGAACCAAAATTTGCAAATTGAGGGTTAACCGGATTTCCGCCATAACCTGAAACCAAACTACCTTCTTCGGCATTATTTAAGGCAAATGTTATTTCAAACTTTTTGAGTTTAAACATTGCAAAAAGTTGAGTGTCTTCGCTTATTTCTTTGTCATAAGAAAGGTTTTCACTTAACAAACTAAATTGCAAATTTTTGTAAGAATACCAACCAAGAAAATCATATTTTTCTACAACTAAATCAAAAATTGTTGTGTATGTTTGAATTTCGGCAACAAAAGATGCAATTTCTTTGTAACCAATGCTGGTGATAATGGTGTTTACATGATTTTTTATTGCAACGCTATTTTCTGTTGAACTGAAATCGTAGTTATCTGTTTGGTCAATAACCACATTGGCAGAAACATTGAAGATAAGTTTTGAAATATAAATATTTAAAGTTAAACTGCTTGTAAACTGTGATAATGATTTTTCATAAATATTTTTGTCATCTTGCACAAAAGTTGCCAAATCAGTCAATAGGGTGTCTTCACCGCCACCTATGATTTGAAAATCATTGGCAAGTACTTGATAACCATATTTTATTGCAAGGGAAAAGTTTACAACATCGCCCGTACTTATGTTGATATTTTGATTGTAATTGTTGTTTGTTCCATTGTTTATATTATAAACAAAACTATCCAAACCTTCTGTGTAACCCGAATAAGTTACTGTCAGTGCATATGAACATATTTCAAAAGTGAAAGTAATATAAACATCTTCAAAAATTTGATTTACTACCAAATTACCGTGGCTGAAACCTCTATTACCACCGTTAACTCCAATTATAACATTGTAGCCCGAATCTACTTGATAGGCAACTTCTATTATTGAACTAGCAAAAGTGTAATATTTGTTTTCTTCTTCAAAAACGCCAACTGCAAAATCAACTGATCCATTCAAATTATTCAACGTCAAATGCACTTCAACTTTTGCAGGAACATACACTGCTTCTATCAAAGGACAATTTTCGCCCCACATAATATTTGTGATTTTCAAGTTTTGACCGTTTGTTTCAAATGTTGTTCCATATATAGTTTGACTTCCACTTGCAAGCAAAACTCCGTTAACATACCACCCACTAAACTTGTAAGATATATGAGTCATAGTTGCTGTAATATTTATTTTGTCATTTGTATAAACTTCAAATTGCTCGCTATAATTTTCTGTTTCACCATTGTTTATTTTATATGCAAGTGCAACAGGATTGTCAGAAAACAATTCATATTCGGCTAAATACAAAGATGTGTCAAGTCTTTGGGCAAGTTCAATAGAATTTATTGTTTCTAGCCAAGTTGCCTTTAAAACAAAAGTGTTTGCACTGTCATATAACCAAATTGTGCTTGGGGTTATATCGGTTTCAACAATTTCGCTGTTGACAAGCAAATTCCAAATATCTTGTAAATAGCCATTTCTTGTCAAAATTGGCAACTCGCCTATTGCTTGTTCATAAGTAACAATTATATAATTGCCTTTTTCATCTGATAAACTTGTATATCCAACACTTTCAACACCATTGTTGTAATCAAAATACAAATTAAAAGTTTTTGTTTGCCATTGAGCAAAAAGTTGTGTTGCTTGTGTACTTTGATAAGTAAGTGTTGTGCTTTGACTGAAAACAACTTCGCTGTTTTCTGCCAATGACCACCCCAAGAAACTATATCCTTGCCTTGTCAAAATTGGCAATTCTATTTGTGCTTGATATTTGATTTGTTTTGTTGCAAGTTGTCCGCTTACAGTATAACCAGAAAAACCACTTATAATATTATCTGTTGTGTTAGCATCTAATGCAAGTGTATAAAGTTCGCGCGCAAATTTTATTGTTATAACAAAACTTGAATTTATATTTGTTAACTCATAAACCAAATCATTGCTAACAAATGTTCCGTTCTTTTTTATTTCTTCAATTTTAAACCCAGCATTTTCAATAATATCTAGGGTATGGGTTGAATAATAAGTGTAATAATATGTTTGAAAATAAGGTGGAATCAAACCACTGTTTGAGTTGTCAATGTCATAATATCCGCCAATATTTGAATAAGCAAAATTTGTTGTGTTGATTTCTTCTGTTAACAATTCAATAGTTATTTGATAAGAATTTACTATCCATTTTGCAAACAAGTTTATTTCATAATCTGGTGCCAAGTTTTCAATGTTTGACCAAGCATCATTTCCAATTATTGTGCTTGCATAAAATTGAGTTGTAAAAGTTGTGCTATCTGTATACCAACCAGCAAAAACATATCCCGTTCTTGTTATTGAAGGTAAAGATTTTGCACCATTTTGTGCGTTATTAAGGCTTGTGTTATAAAAAGCAGTTGTGTTTGTTTCGGTATAAGACAAAGAGATTTCATCGTTTGGAAAATCAAAAATATAGTCTTGGTCATCGCCATAATGATATTTTATTGTTATTATTCTGTTTGTTATTGTTCCTTCATAAGTTTCAATAATATAATTTTCGCTATCAGTTCCACCAAGTGTTATATCCAAATCGTGCGTGCCAACAGTTTCTGATGCAAAATTTGCACTTAAAATTGAAACAGTGTCGCCAAAAACAACTCCTAGCAAAGATAAATTTTCAGTATTTAAACTTGCGGTTCCGTCATATTGCTTTGTCAAAATTGAGTCATTTGCCAAAGTCAAAATTTTTGGTGTGATACTGCCAAAATATTCTTGGTCATCAATTTTGACTATTTTGTAATTTGGATTTGTTGTTGTAAAAATCAAAATGCAGTTTGAATAAACAGTTGCAATTTCATCAGTTCCATTTGTTGTATAAACGCCTGAAAAACTAACATTATCATTGTAGATTGTATTGTCTAAATATAATTGGTCAATGTTTACTATGCTATTTTTGTCATATTGCTTGTCAAAAGGATTTTCGTTTTGAAAATCATAAGAAACTACTATTATTTCTCTTTGTGTTATTTCCCCAAAAAAGTCGCCATAACTTAAAATGTAATTTTGAGCATCGGTTCCGCTTATATTCAACAAAATTGTGTAATTTTCATTTACATTTACTTGATTTGTTCCATCGGTTGTGTAATTTCCAACCAATGTAACATTATCTCCACCAATAACACCATTCAAAAACAAAATGTCGGTCAAAACTGCTTCGCTTGTTTTGTCATATTGTTTTGATATTGTTGTGTCGGGCGTTTGACTTACTGTCAATTCTATGGCATTTATAACAAATTTTTGGCCGTTTGCTATCAATGACACAATGTCTTTGTGTGTTGTGGAATAAAAATCAGATAAGTAAATTGAATATTCTCCAACATTTCTTACAAAATCATAAAAGAAGAAATTTGCAACAAGGTTGTAATCATTTTGCTCTAAAGTATCTCCCCAATAATCTTTGATTTGATACAAACTTGGGTCAATGTCTTGTAATTCAAGCTCATAGTATTCTTGTCCATTGTAATCAACTTCTATGTTGTCTAAAAGTTCAATAAACAACCTTCCTTCAACGCCTGTTTTTGCCAAAATTTCAAAACCTTGGTTGTTTTCTTCAAAATATCCAATATAGAAATTGCTTTGAGTTGCAATAGAATTGTTTGTGCTTAATTGCGGATTTTGTAAAGCATATTTGCCAACATTTTCGCCCGCTTCTCTTCCAAACACTATTTTTACATTTTCGCCCAAAACATTGTAAGTTGTTTCTAGTGTTGGGTCAACTGCACCAAAAGTTTTTGAAAACAACACTTCACTTGGTGTTGGAACATAATATAAATAAGATAATAAATTAAAATCAAAAACTGTTGTGCCTGTTAGCAAATAATTTTGGTTTGTTATGCTAACTATCGCACTATATATGCCGGCATTTTTTATTGTTGTGCCAAAGCCATCATAAGTTATTTTTGCACCCATTTGGGCAATGTCTGCCCCCAAAATGCCATCAAAGGTTGCATAAATTGGTGTTTGTTGCGCACCATTGTAAACAAGGTCACCATTTATATTAAAATTTGCTGTTATTTCTTTCTGTGAAATTGTAAATTCAAAAGTTGTAGTGCCTGTAAGGTTGTAATTTGTTGAAGTAAATTTTACTGTATATGTTCCCGCATTTATGATTTGACTGACTTCATTTGCTCCCAAATAATATTTTTTTGTGTAGTCGCTTGCATCAACTGCGTAAGGATTGTCAAAGTAATAAAATGTTAGAATAACGGCGTTAACGCTTGAAATTTGGTCCTCGGCTGAATAAATTAAACCAAGCAAATCATATCCTGCCGTCATCGTTATTGTTCTGGCGGAAATAAACAAATTGCCTATTATTGTTATATCATAGTTTGTAAAATCGCCTGTGCTGGTTTTGCTGGTGTTAAATTCATAAATTGTGGTTAAATTTGTTAATGGATAAACGCCAACTGGCAAAGTTGTTGTGTTGCCATTGTAAGTAAAATTGCAATAAAAAGTTTCGCCATTAACTCCGCTATAAGCAGTGTCGTTTGAATATGCAAAAACACTTTTATAAACAAATAACCTATCGCCTAAATTAAAAGTGATTTGTGCTTTTTCAACAATAACTGTTGTCGTGTATTGATTTTCGCCTTCTGAAACAAACAAATAAGAAAAATTTGGACTTGTTAATGTCAAAGTATATTCGCCCGCATTTTTCAATGTACTGCCCGCTCCTAAAATCGTTAACACTAAATCATCTACTATAAGTAAATTTTCGTCAATAAAATACTCGTTTGCATAATCATATGTGTATGTCAACGTTTCAAGTTGTTCTGTTAGTTCGTTGTATTTTGACAAAACTAGTTGAATTGGTAAGTTTTGCCCTGTGTAAACCAAGTTTGTCAAGTTTGAAAATTCGGGAACAGAAATAAACATTAGCAATTCAATTCCGCCATTTATTTGTAAATTATAATTTTCTATGCCATTTGGTATTAAGGTATCGCTAGAATTATAAATAGAGATTGCACCATTTATTAAACAATGATTTGTTTCTGGATTTTCATCACTGAAAGGGTATTGTCCCCCGCCTATGCCAATCGCTTCAAACAAAATCACTGCATATTGGTTATTTTGCAAACCAACTGTATATTTGCTTGCATTGCTTTTGTTTATTTGAATTTGCACCAAATCTGCGTAAGATTTTTGTATGTAATTTCCTGAAATTCCATTTTCAAACAAGTTTATTGTCAAATTTGCTTTGCTTATGGTTGCCATTGCAACAAAACTTGGATTGATTGTAAAGTTGTTATCACTTATAGTTAAGTTGTTTATTGCAATGTCTGTTCCAACATTTGCACTTGCAAAAACACCGCCAAAAGCAATTTGAAGAGAAAGGCTTGTTATGTTAAGTTTTGCATTTGCTGGCAAACTTGTTAAACCATTATAAATTTTGTTTGCAGAAATTGTTGTGTTTTCGTTGGTTATATTAAAAGGAGTGATAGTCAAATAAGCAGTAATTGAAGAAGTGTCGAACTGCCAAATGTTTGGGTCTTGTGATTGCAAGCCAACCGTTATTTTGTAAACACCAACATTTTGTGCAGTTGCAACAATGTTGTAGTTTGTTCCATCAAAAAGTTGAACAATAGTTGTTGCAGTTTCTATGCCTTCTGGCAAGTTTGGTATCAAGTTTTGGTTTACAAAATAATTTGCTTGATTTTCTGCATTGAAAACATAACTTGCATTTTCAAAAGTTATATCTTCACTTACAATATATTGATTTGCAACAATTTTGAAACTTTGTGAGTCATTGCCTTGAATTTGGTAGTTTGTGTTGTAATTTTCCGCTTTTATAACATATTCGTTAGGGGTTGTTACTTCAAAAACTTCCATTGCGTTTTGAAAAACTTTTTTGGTCAAATCATTTGGCAAGCAGTTTGTTCCGCTTTCATTGGTAGCGTTTATTGTCAAATTGCTATACATATCAATTTCTGAATTGTAAATATATGCTGGTGCAAGTGCTTCGCCATTGAACAAAAACTCAATACTTATAATCGCTTTGTTTATTGTCAAAGAAGCGGAGTCTGTCCAATCATTGTGGTTTTGGTCAGCATAAATTATTACCGTTATCAAATAAGTTCCAAAGTCTGTAAAGCCTGTAACAATATTTTCATTTTGCTTAAATTCAAATCCTATTGAACCATCTGGCAAGTTTTCTGTTGAATAATCTCCGCCAAAGGCATCTTTTAGGGTTATCATTTGTGATTCTGCATTATATATTTTTGTTTGATCTGAAAAATATATATTTTGTAAATTTGTTTTTGTTATTTCAACACTGCTTGCGTTTCCAAGTGTGATAATATAGTTGTCTGCAATCAAGCCTGTTGCACTTGCATTGAAATCAAGATAAAGATTATTTATTAAATCGTTTGGAGTGTAAATTCCAACATTTGCACTGCTTGTGTTGATTGTGTAATTTATTGACTGAATATAACCTTTTGGAAGCGTTATGTTTTGTGCAAAAGTTTTAGAAAAACTTGCACCGTTATAAACCGCTGTTTCGTTTTTTACTATATTATATTCAAAAGGAATAATTGTTCCAAACAAACTTGTATTTGTTAAACTATAATTGCTTGGCAATGAACCATTTATGCTGACAAGTGCAAAATTTGAAATTGCAACTTGACTTGGAACACCGCCCACCAAATTTACATTTGGACTGCTATATTGCCCAGCCAAATTGAATTGTTCGCCATTGATATTGGTATCAATATTGTAATTGCCTAGTTGAGTTGTTGAATCATAAATCTTTGAAATGTCAAAATCTATTGTCAATTCAACAGGAGAAATATTAATTAAAATAGTTTTTACGCCATAAGCAAGATTTTTTGTTTGACTATTGTATATCGCTTTAACACTTAAAGAGTATTCGCCACCGTCAAGCACATTTTTTATGTTTGAAATTTTTGAAGTTTCAATAACTTTCCAGCCATCTTGGTTTTTGTACCAAACAACTTGATATGTAATACTTGGATTTGTTGAAACAAATTTTAGTTCAAAAGAGTTAGTGTTATATGCCCTGTTAAACAATTCGGTAAGAATATTGTTGTCATAAACTTCAACCAAAATATTTTGAGCGGTAAGGTCAGCAAGGGTCCATTTTGCATATATGGTTGTGCTACCCGTTTTGTTCCATACCATTGGAACTTGATTTGCAAAAGTTGTGTTGTCAAAATACCAGCCATCAAACCAAAAACCAACTTTTGTTGGTGTTGTTGGAGCAACAAAATTTTGCCCGTTTTGTATTATTGATTTTTGATAATTGTTATCAAAAGTTGCAAAGCCGTTTTCAACTTCTAAAACTTCAAAATTGTAATTGTATTCTATCAAGCAAACATTGGTAAAATAAACTTTGACAACAGCGTCCCAAAAATCGTTTTCAGAGTTATAAGACAACATACCTGCTGTTAAATCAAAGGAAATGATATTTTCGTTGTATAAGTCAACTGTGTAATTTACGCTAACATTGTTTACATATAATGCAAAAATTTTATAATAATTTGGTATTTGAGTAAAAGTAATAGTCAAAGTTTGATTTATGTTATCCAATTCAAAATAATTTGAAATTGTTCCATTATCTTCAATTGTGTTAAAAGACCCAAAACCGCCTTCATAACCAAAATCAAACAATGTGTTTGACAAAACATTTTCAGAAAAAACATCTAAATATGTGTTACTGTCTATCGTTCTTTCATATCCGCCAACATTGAGTTTGATAGATTGAGTGATAGGTTTTACTGTAACCGTGCTAGCAAAAATAATGTTATAATTGTCAATCAAGTCTCCACCTTGTTGACTTGTCCAAACACCGCCATCAAAAACTTCAATGATAACTTGGTGGTTAATATTTGATATATTAGTATATATAATGTCTTCGGTTCCGCTGTTAAAACTTAAATAACCGCTAACAAATCTGTGACCTTCTAACAAACCTGATATATTTTCATTAGAAAGCAAATATAAGTAAGAACCTATGTAAGTTTGCGTGCCAATATCAATTGTCAAATCTATTGTGGTTATTGAAAAAGACAATGAACTAGATTCAGTAAAAACGCTTTCATTTTCTATTGACACTTTGCAGTAATATAAACTTGATTGATTTACATTCCTTAAAGACAATACATTTGAGGTTTGATTTGTTGTTGTTTGAGAAACTAGTTGCCCTTCACTGTTAAACCATTCAAAAATATAATTTTTGTTTGGAACAATGTTTTGAACTGACACTCTTAATGCTGATTGGTATTGACCATTGTATTGTGTTTGCGTTCCGCTAACATATTCAATATTTAGCAAAGGAGATTGTATTTGCCAAATTGCATAAAGCATTTTATCTTCGCTTAAATTCCAAATTGCATAAGAAAAACTATTGTTGTAAGAAACATAATAAGTTCCCAAAGCATTTGCATCAGTGTTAAAGCCCAAAAGTTTGTAACCATTTCTTGTTGGAAGTGGTGCGCCTGAAACAAAATTTGTTTTTTCTGCGTTTGTATAATACAAATAATTGTTTGTTAAGTATGCAGTGTTTCCTATAATGTTTCCGCTAACATCAACACCTGTGTAACCATCAAAACTGCCACCATTGGGATTAAAAGTAATTTGATAATTTTTTTCGGTGGCAACTGTTTCTATAACAATATCAAAATATGGCATAACAAACTGATTGTTAGAATAATTTACTGTTTCATAAATATTGTCTGCATTATATATATTTATTGCTGAAACAACATAGGCATCATTATATTCTACTTGAAAAGAAATTGATTTACCAAAATAAGCAGTGCTTGGGCAAGTTATTGTTGTTCCCTGCCCTGTTGTTTCTATTGTATAAGTTTGTCTTTCAAAAATAGCATAATAAATCAAACCGTCAGTCCCCATAACTTCGGTTGATGAAGTGTAATTCCCGTTTGCAAAATTGCAATCTTCTGCCAATTTGTAAACTGATGTGCCAAGGTTGTCAAAATAAAAACCTCTAAAAGCAAAACCATCACTTGCAACTGCGGTTAACTCTGTTTGACAACCATATTTTATTGTGTTGTTTGAATAAATTTGCCCGCCAGTTGTTCCTGCAATCAAGGTTTGATTATCCAAAGCAGAAGTATAAATATTGTTTGTTGTTAATTGATATTCAATTCTTTTAAATTTGGCGTACAAAGTCAAATCGTTTTGTGGCATAACTTCGCCACCATAAGAATTTGTTAGTGCTTCATCACGAAAATATTCAGCAAATTCAAATCCTTCGTTTTCAGTAATAATAGAAACAATGTCCGCCAAATAAGACATTTCACCATCGTTTACTGTTCCGCCCGTTGTGCCAACTGTATATGAACCATTAGTTAATTCATACATTTCGGTGACATCTAATGTATATTTTTGAGATTTTGTTGACGCAGCCAATACAACATTGCCTTGTATTTTTATTGTTTGAAGTTGCAAATTTTCATCAAAATCAATAGGTGCTAGTCCATTAACCAAAAACCATTTATCCCATTCATAACCGCTTGTAACAATAGCATTAATTCCAACGCTTTCGCCATAATAATAACTTTCTTTTGTTGTGCTAACAGAGTTAATACCTTCCCATTTTGTCAATGTAAGAGTATATGTTTTTATAAAAACTGCAATATATGTCAAACCATTTTCATTTGATTGCATAGGTTCAGTCATTGTTGACAAATCGCCTGAATATAAATTTTCATTGGGATAAGTTAACACTTGTGTTTTAAACCAACCAACAAAGCAATAACCCTCTTCGGGATACGCTGTTATTGCAATTTTTTGTTGAAAATCAAGGTCCAATCCATCTTCGCTAGCAATTTCACGGCTTGCAATTTGAATGCTTCCACCATTGTTTCCATAATGATAAACACCATTGTCAGTGTAATATGCCTTTACATGCAAAGGATATTGGTCTGCAAAGGTGTTTGCAGTCAAAACGCAATCACCTGCACCCATAAAAATTTCTGTTGTTTGAACTCTGTCTAAAAGGTTAAAATTTATCAAAAGAGTGCTAGACTCGCCCAAAACCCATTCTTCCCAATCAAAACCAAAACCAATTGTTGCGGTAATGCTTTCTATTTGTTGACCATAATAATAAATTGCTTCCAAATAATATTTGTCAGTATCGTATTGCACTTGTGAGCCATTGGTTAATGTCAAACTATAAATTCCGCTATCGCCATAGATAGAAACTTTATAATTTTTTGTGAAAATAGCATAATATGTCAAGCCTTCGACTGCCATTGGTTCTATGCTGATTGCACTGCCCGAAGTTGTGCCTTGCAAGTATGGTGTGGAATAAGTATTTGAAACAAAATCAACATCTTTGTACCAGCCCATAAAAGTGTAACCTTCATTGACAAATGCGGTCATATTTACATCAAAAGTATTATATTCTACTTTTATATTACTATAATAAGGAACTGCGTTTGACAAGTTTGTTGTTGAAACCAAACCGCCATAATTTGTTCCGTTTGTGTAATTGTTAACAAGAGTGCCAGAGTCATTGTAAATTGTGTAAATATTCAAATCGAATTTTTTGGTTGTTGTGTAAGCGGTAAATTCAAAATCATAACCGTTCATAACAAGACCAGAAATTTCTTGACCTTTTAATTGAATAGTTGTTCCGCTTGGTTCTGTTCCGCTTGTAACTTCCCAATTTTTCCAAGTGTATCTTATTTCATCAACAACACAACTTAACAAGCCTATACTTTCGCCGTAATAATATTCAGCAGTTGTGCCTGATTTGTTTTCAATAGAAACAGAACTTATGCCCGTTGTTGCAACTAAAGTAACAGTGTGTGTTTTTATAAATTTTGCATAAAAATCAGTGTCATAATCTTCCATATAAAAGAAATAGTTTGCATTGTTACTTATCATTTGGGTATTTGCAACATCGGCAACCAAGTCTTCATAAGTGTCATACCAACCAATAAATCTATAACCATCATTTGCTTCTGCATTTATATTTATTTGAAGGGTGTAGCCCACATGCCCATAATCAATTGCTCCGCCTGTTTGGTTGCCAATTTTTACAATACCACCATACAAGTCGGGAATTTCTTCATACTGATTTGTATGTGTGGAAAATGCGTACAAATTAAGGTCATAACATTCAATTTCATAAACTGCATAATAATTTTGTGGTGCCAAAATATTGGCAATATTAACTGAAAAATATTGATTTTCGGTTCCCGCATTATATGTTTGATATGTCAAAGACTCGCCAATTCCGCCATTTGAATCAAACGCAGTGAAAAAACCTAAAAAAGTGTAAGCAAAATTGCCTTTTGTGCTTAAAGTTGTTGAAGCACCACTTAAAAAGCCTTCTGTTATTGATGGAACATACTCGCCACTTCCAATTTTGACTGAACCGCCCGCTCCATTTGCAGTATAAAGCCCTGTTGAGTTATTAACGCAACTGATTGAAACGCCAATTTTGGTTGTTGCTATTAAGGTAATGCTTTTGTAAATTTTCAAACTCATTTGTTTACTTGTGCTGTTTGTTCCGCCAAAAAAATCATAGTCAACGCCCGCAGTTCCTGATATTTGCCAACAATTCCACACATAACCTGTTTTTATTTGAGTGTCTAAAACTCTAAATTCTAAAATGCTTAAAGCATTTATATTGCTTTGACTTGCACTTTCAACATTGCCCGACCAACTGCCCGCATAATAGTTGAATGCAGTGATTCCGCTGTCTTTACTAACTGATAAACTGCAAGAATTAAGCGTCCAAACTGCATTGATTGTGCCATTGTCTGTTTTATCCCAAGTAGTTGCTCCCGTTCCATTTGAATTATAGTATTTTGTACTGTTTGTATTTGTATTTGCAAAATAACCCACAAAAGTATACCCCAACCAACTTGGCGGAATTATTGCAGGCATTGAACTTCCATTTTGCACTTGAACCGAACTTGTTCCGCCCGAACCACCTTGCTTGTCTAGTGTTACTGTGTAATATTTTGACACCCAATATGCGTATAAATTTGAAACGTTGATACTAGTGAATTTGGTGATTTGGGAAGTACAATATTCGTTGTAATAACATGTTCCACTACCATTTGAACCAGTATAATAACCCTTAAAATCAAAACCTCTTTGCGATGGAGGGGTAATACCTGGCAATTCTGAATCATAAGTGAAAACTGATGAGGAAGTTCCACCTGTTCCACTACCTTTGTTGAAAGTAATGTTGTATGTGTTTGGTTGCCAATTTGCTGTGTAATTTTTGTCGCCCGTTGTGCTTGAAATAGAAACATTTTGCTGTGGACTTAAACCATTTGAACCTGTCCAACCTGTAAAAGTATAACCAGTTTTTGTTGGTGCAGTTAATGAAAAAGAAGAAGTGATATTATATGTTGTTGGGTTACTTGCCGAACCGCCGTCCAGGTCGTAGGTTATGCTATAAGTTATAGGTTTAAATAATGCAACAATATTTGCTGAGTGACTTATACTAACTGTTGTGCCTTCGCTGGCGGAGACATATCTACTATTGCCTGTTTCGTCAACAAAAAATTTATCAAAAACATATCCATTTTGGGCAGTTGGATAGTATAAATAAATACTAGCACTGTCAATTATAATTCTCCTGCCACTCTGAGCCCAATCACCAGTGCTTATCAGTTCTGTGCCAATTCCATAAACATTTACAAATAGGACCTTAAAATAACTTCCTCCATCCCCACATTTTATATTAAGATAAACTTCTATATCAACACCAACAGGGTCTGGATTTTCGTTTTTTATTAAAGTATTGTTAGACAAAGTACTCGAAGAAGTTGTTTCAGTTTGAGTGTTTAAGGTTGTTGTTTCGGCGAAAACATTTTCGGTTATTGCTTTGTTATAAACACCAAAACCAAGTGTCATTATCAATGCACTTGCAATCAAGACAAAAACTGTCCAAAAATTTAGTTTTACATTAGGCACTATAACAACTCCTTATATATTCTTATTATATTTTATTGACAACAAATTATCAAGCAAATTGGAACACAATCTTTTATTTTTAGACATTTTTTTGCAAAAAAATAAAGGTGATTTTTTTCACCTTGAATTTTGCCTTTTTGCGTTTTATAATGTAAGTCAACGGGTCCGTAGTAACTGACACGAAGCGAAGGTCAACGGGGACGGTAGTAACTGACACGGGAGCGAAGGTCAACGGGGACGTAGCAATTGACAGGAGCCGTAGGCGAACGGTCAAGGGTGCTACGTCCCCTTGACCTGTTTTTTGTAATACAATTTGATAATAATTCTTGGAACATCTGCTTTCAAAAAAAAGTACGGACAAAACCGCCAATGAAATGCGGTTTTCGCTTGGTCCGTAAAAGCAAAAACTTGCCTGATAAAGCGATGCTTTTTTGTGAAACAAAAAACAAGCACAAAGGCAAGTTTTTGCCTGTGTCAAGGGGACGTAGCCAACTGACCCTTCCGCTAACGCTTTCGTGTCAGTTGCTAGCGTCCCCGTTTACCTTCGTTACTACTAATAAATTTTTAAAATAAAAACCTTAATTTGCCGAAAGGCAAATTGCATATGCGTTGGCATATGGCATTCACGCAGTGAATTGCATAAATCTGCAAAAATTTATTGCATTATCTTGGGTGCGAGGCTTCGCACTCAAATTTTTCTCTTTTTAATCTACACCATTTGTCTATAT
This sequence comes from Clostridia bacterium, assembly GCA_028709705.1. Taxonomy (GTDB): domain Bacteria; phylum Bacillota; class Clostridia; order Christensenellales; family UBA1242; genus UBA5489. The sequence goes on along the minus strand of JAQVWL010000001.1, from coordinate 106,909 downwards.
TTTTCGTCTGAAGTTGTTGTAAAAAGTGTAATACTTCCACCATTTGACAAGCATCTGTTTATACCTGTCAATTTTCTTAACAATGTTATTGTGCTATATGTATGAACATCTCGTTGTTCGCCTTTTGCCATAAAATACAAATCCAATTCAGTAAAAATATTTTCAACATCCAAAGCCAAAACAAGCAATTTTTCACCCATTCTTGCCCTTATTGTTATATGGTTGACTGCATTTGTTAAAGTTTCGTAAGAATATAGCGGTTCAAATTCAAAAAAACTAACAAATGGAATGCAGTCTATATATTTTTTTATTTTTAAAAGTCCGTCTGCTGGAAGACCAACGCCAATAACAACAATTTTGAAGCCTTTTTCAATAAATTTGTTTATCGTGTTTTGTTTTTCGGTAATAAATTCAATATGATTTTTATAAAAACTATGATATTTTTCGCCTTCAACAATATTGTCAATAGCAACAAGATTTTCAGGAAGAACAATATCTTTCATAGAGCCCAAATTTCTTAAACAATTTTTTGCACAAATATCGTTGATAAGACAAATTTGCCTTGCAATATAATAAGGTTTTGCTTTGATTTTGGAACAATGTGCTTTGATTTTGTCGCCCACTTCAAGAGCATATTGAGCAACCAAAACATCAGGGACATAGGTCAAACTGTCATCATCAAAACAACAAAAGAAAAAGTCTTTGTTGTGAGTGTTTAAATAACCTTCTTTGCTTTCCAAAGCATCAGAGATTTCTGTTTCGATATTTTGTTCAAAAGCAAAAAACCTGTCAACAAAAAATTCATTTTTGTTTCTGTTATCTGCAAAATTTATCAAATCATTGGGCAACAAACTTTCTTTAAAGCCTTTTGACATCAATTTATTTTTTACAGGTCTTCCTGCCCTATTCCTATTATTAAAACTTTTTTCGCCAGACATAACTTGCAAAATAGATTCAATTAGTTGTGCCTTTTTTATTATTGTTGGAGATGGTATCCCCCACATTCTGCCTATATTTCGTAAGTCGTGAACCCCCAAACTTTCCAACTTTTGCCTTCTTTCTATTAAATCCACTTTGCCTCCATATTTTTTTCGACAAATAGTAGCATACTTTTTTATAGTTGGCAAGCGTTTTGTATAAAATTATTTTAAAATATTCAAAATTACATTAACAAATTTCCATTATTGGTTTTTATAACTTTTAAAATATTTTCTTCAACACCAGTAACTGCGTTGATATAAACATAATAATCATCGCCACCAAATTTGCAAACAAATTCATAACACAATTTTTCTTGGTTATATTCCAAAGGTATTAGTGCCAAATTTTCTTCCACAATTGCAAACTTTTTGTTTACTTTTGCTTTCGCGTTGGATTTGTTTATGATTGGAACTCCAAGCGTTCTGTTTGTGTGATTTGTGTAATAACTTGTCGCTTCATAACCCAAGACTGCTCCGTTTGAAAGGTCAATTTTTAATTTTATTAAATCAGGATACAAAATTACATTATTTTCAACAGGGGCAAGGTTAACAAACGCATTGCCACCCACAATATCCGCCCAAACAACTTGAATATTGTCAAATTGGTTTCTTTTTGCAAAGTCAAGCGCAACCGCTTTGGCATTTTCTAGCGTTAATGTTTCGGCTTTTTTATCATTATAAGAAGAACTTGTTAGCAGTTTTCCGCCTTGTTTTGTCATTTGAATATAAGCAATGTCTTTTTTGTCAGTTGAATTTACTGAAAAATTATAGGTTTCAAAATTTCCTTTTCCTTCGTTTTTAAACTCTACCATATCATCAGTGTATTCGCTAAATATTTTTAAAAGATTTGCTTTTGCTGTGTTTTCATCAACAACATTTTCATTTAGACCTTTAACCGCTTTTTTTACCATCGAATCTGAAAACGGACCATCATAAATCATTGTAGGATAATCAACATTATTGCTTTTTAAAGCAGATATTTGTTTTGTAAAATTGTTGCTTTGTTTTTCATCTATCAATTTTGATGAAGCATTTAAAATATTGTAACCACCCCAAAGGTCTTTGCTCATATCGTTTAAGGAACCTTTCATTGCCAAAACAGAATCATAAATATTTTCTAGCGTTTTCAATTCGGTCGCTGAAAGTTCTTTCCCATTATTCAAACTTTTGTGCAAAGTTTCGCTATAACCACTAACTTGATTGACAAATGCAACACTTTCATCAATTCCATTAAGTGAATATGGCAAATTGTTTAGGTTTTCTTGTGCCAAATAAGCATTTTTTGCAACTTCAAGCAACAATTTTGCTTGATAATTTTTGTCATTTGCCGATAATGTTTTTGCAAGTTTTGTTTCTGTGTTGTTTATGTTATCAACCAAATCATAAAAATTTTTTTCATATAAATTTTCAAGTGACAAAGCATAATTGTTTGCTGTTTGCAATGTGATTGCATACAAAATTGAAACAACCAAAAAAAGTCCACCCAAAATACATATTGCAACAACCGAACCAACACTTATTCTTGTTTTTGTTCGCACTGTTTTAACCTTTGCCATTTTTACCCCCTATATTGCAAACACATGTTCGCCTATTTCTACTACAGTTTGCCTTTGAAATACCCATTTGCTTGTTGCCGTTATTGGATTGTAATAATACAAACAACCGTAAGTTGGGTCCCAACCATTCAAAGCATCTTGCGCTGCTTGGTATGCAGTGTTGTTTGGCTCCAAACTTATTTGACCATCATAAACCGCTGTAAACGCCCAAGGTTGATACACAACACCGCTTATTGTGTTCGGAAAATCAGGGCTTTCTACTCTATTTAAAATAACAGCGGCAACTGCAACTTGTCCCACATATGGTTCGCCCCTTGCTTCTGCATATACCGCTTTTGCAAGCAAATATAAATCAGAACTACTTTGCGAACTTCCAACATTTATTTTCAAAGATTTTAAAGTCATTGGTCCAACAATGCCATCAACCGTTAACCCATAATCTCGTTGAAACGCCTTTACTGCGGGTATTGTGTAACCGCCAAGATAACCATCAATTGGTCCTGTGTAATAACCCAAATCTTTTAATCTGCTTTGAATTGCTTTGTTTTCGGAAAGGGTAAAAGTTTCAACTGTTTCGTTGTTTCTAAAAGTATTTTCAGCAATTACCGAAAACGAAAAAATCAACATAATAATAGTGAAACCAGCCAAAATTAATGCAATTATTTTGTTTTTTTTCATAATTTCCCCCTTATTTTGATATTATGTTTTATTTTTTACAAAATTATTCTAAAAAAAGACTTGTAGTTTTTGCTTAAAAGTTTCAAATTCGTTAACAATTAGTTGCATTGGAGTTTTATTTATGAGAATTTTTATTTCTGTTTTATCTATTGCTGTTTTAACATTTTTTTTGGTTTTTTTTGGCACAAACGATTCAAACAACGAATATTTGAGAATACATATTCGTGCAAATTCAAATCAAACAGTTGACCAAAACATAAAATATCAAATAAAAGATGCTGTTGTTGATGCAATGATACCTTTTCTTGCCGAATGTGAAACAAAAGAAAAGTCTTATCAAATAATTGAAAACAATTTGCAATATATAGAAAATGTTGCAAACAATGTGTTGATTTTGAACAATTATAATTACACTTGCAATGCAAAAATGAGTTATGAAAACTTTCCAACCAGAACTTATGGAAATCTTACTCTTGAAAGCGGTTTTTATGATGCGTTGATTTTGGAACTTGGAGAAGCAGTTGGCGATAATTGGTGGTGTGTTGTTTATCCACCTTTGTGTTTTGTAAACGGAAGCACGAATGTTAGCATTTTCAAAAGCCGAATAATTGAAATAATCAAAAGTTTTGGAATTGTTTTTTAGACAAAAAATTAGTTGACATAAATATTTGTTAATGATATATTATGGGAGTTTAAATAAATATACTTAATGAATTATTATAAAGTCATTACAAACGAGGTTTTATATGAAAAAATATGTTATGGGATTTTTGGTGTGCCTAATAACTTGCGTTATGGTGCTGAGCAGTTGTGGATATTCTCAACTTACAAACTCCCCCACAACCACTAGCAATATGCAAGTAATAGGCAATACTTTGGTGTATGATGAATACATTTATTTTGCAAATGCTTATAAAGATAGTGCAACTTTGTCAGGGACTCAAAACAACACAGGAAATGTTGGAATTGAATCACTTTATAGAGTAAAAACAACAAAAGGTGCAATAACTTACAACACTGAAACAAACTTGCCCGAAAATGTTGAAAAAGTGCTATCAAAAGTTGTTGGGTCAAACAATAGTTTTATTTACAGTATTGGCGAATATATATACTTTGCTTCTCCAAGCACTCACAAAGATATTAACTCTAACGACACTTTTACCCTTAACAGTTATTTTAGAGTCAAAACTGATGGAACGGGACTAAAAGAATTTTACACTTCAAGCACTAGCATCACAAATCAAACTATCCTAAAAATTGGGAACGATTATTATTTGATTATGGTTGATGGCACAAATTTGATAAAATTCAAATTGGGCGAAAATATTGAAGCAAAAACAATTTTGGCAAGCGATTTTGCATCAGCAATTTTTGCAAAAACTTTTAATACAGAAAATGACAAGTTTGCTTATTACACAGTTCAAACCAAACAAGGCGAAACCGTTACGGGAACATATTTGAAAAAAGTTGACATTGTTACTGGTGAACAAACTCAAATAAATGAACCTGGTCAAAATGACAAAACAATTACCTTGCAATCAGTATTTGATGGAAAACTTTACTTCAAAATGAATGAAAGCGACTCAAAAAATTATTATTTTAAATATGAAACAGGAACCTTTTCAACAAGAATAGCAATATCTCCTCCTGTTGACAACATTGAAATAACAAGTTTTAATGTACTCAACCAAATAAGTAGCACAACAGAAGAGATTACAACATATTATTTATATTCGACTGCTTCAAAAACGTTTTGTTTGCAAAGTGGAAACACTTCAATTGATAGTAGTTTCGATTTGATAAACAAAGCAAGCACCATTTTGTTCACAAGCGGAGATTATGTATATTATTCAGTTGCTAGCACAGGTATTTATAGGATTTCAATACTTGATAAAATAGAACAACAAATTTCTGACAACACAAACTTTTTGGAAACAAAAATATCATTTGATGGGCGTTATGTTTACTTTTATGCACTAAATACCGACAACACAACCGGAATGTATTATATGCACCGAGCCGACACAAATAATGCAGAACTTGGTCAATCTTGCAGTGTGCAACTGTTGGGGCAATTGCAAACAACTGACCAACCCGCCGATGAGGACGAATAAAATAAAAATTTAACAACAATATACAAAAATGCCACATAATTTTTTTGGAGGAAAAATGGCTGATAAAAAACCTGTTTATATTAGATGCCCTAGATGCGAACTAAATTATTGTTTAAAAAAAGATAAATATTGCTCTGTTTGCAGAGCAGAAATGAATGGCGATAAAGAAGCCCTTCTTGATGATTTGGAATTGGAACTTTGCCCAATTTGCAAAACCAACTATATCCAACCTGATGAAATTATGTGTTCTACTTGTCTTAATGAAAGAAAAGCATTAGCCGATAACGAAGAATTGGAAGATGAATGGAATGAATACATCAACAGAGATGAAGTTGATGATTATACCTTTGAAGACGAAGAAACCGGCGAAATGGCAAGCATAACCGACATTGATGATGATGTGTTAGACAATGATTTGGAAGATGAAGATTTGACTTTTGACCTTGATGAAGACATTGACGAAGATATGGACGACAATGAAGACACTGAACAAGATGATTTAGAAGAAGAAGACGACTTTGACCAATCTTTTGATGATGAAGACGACGAAGACGAAGATTATTAGACCAAAGTTATTTTAACATCACCGCAAAGCACATCAAAATAAGAAAAAGTTTTGGAACTGAAATTTTTTTGTGCTAACGCTTCAACCATAAAAACGCTTGGATAAACATTTACAATAACGCCATCAAATTTTATTATTTTGTTCCTTCCCCTATTTATTTCCATTTTAACAGAACTACCTTTAAGTTCTGTTATTCTTTTTTTTACATCTTCAAGTGCTGAAATATTTTTTTTCATAATACCCCCGCTTATGATTATTGACACTGTTTTATTTTATTAGTCATAAAATTAAAAAGCGAATAATATCATATAAAGAACCAATTTGGAGGGGTATTTATGTCATTTGAAAAAAGTAAGTGCAATTTTATTAACAAAAACAAACTAAAAGATGAACAAATTCTGTTAGATTGTGCAACAAATTTAGATAATAATGGGGAATTGTCTAAAATACTTTGGATAAATGTTTATCCGCAAATAGATACTACTGAACCACTTACAAAGGAAGTTAGTTATTCGGGCAAAGCGATTTTTGAAGTTGTTTATTTGGATAGTGAAAACAAGATAAAAACCGCAGAAAATACTGTGCCTTTTTTAAACAAATTTATAAATGAAAACATACTTCCCACTTCAAAAATCAATATAATTCCAACGGTTGTTGAAGCAAATTATGTTGAAAACTTTGACAAAATTCAAGCACTAATCAACTTGGAAGCAAATTTGTATAATTGTTCCGAAATAGAAATTTTAAACGGTGGCGATGAAAATATTTGCATAAAAGAAGAAGAAATAATGTCTTATAATATCATAAAAGATGATTGCATAACTTTTAATGAAGAATTAAGTTATACAATCAATGAAAAATATAGCAGAATTTTAAGTGTTTCATCTTATCCCGTTGTAAAAGAAATTATCCCCGACAAAGACTTTTTTACAATTCAAGGCGAAGTAAATACAGTAGTGCAATATGTAACGGCTGATGAAATAGAAAAAGTTAACAAAGCGAGTTTTTCTGAACCTTTTAGAAGAGAAATAGAAGTAAAAGGACTGACCGAAAATTCACAAGTTGAAGCATTTGTTTGCATAAAACGAGATGGTTATAAGTTTGAAATAGACCCAGAAACAAAAAAGGTGGAAATTAACGCACCATTGAATGTTTGCTTTAAAGCATTTGAAAACATTGTTATGCCTTATGCCGTGGATATATTTTCGTTGAAAAACAATTTGGAAATTGTAACAAATTCTTATAGCAAATCTTTGCTTTTGGAAAGTAATTATTTTGACAAAAAAATTGAAGGTAGCACCACCCTTTCAGACAATGAACCCAGAATTGACAAAATGATAGGTTTTTCCAATGGCGTTTTAAAACCAACAAATCAATTTGTAAAAGACAATGAATTGTTTTTGGAAGGTATCATCAGTTTTGATGTTGCATATCTAAATGATGAACTAGGTTATATCACAACAATCAAAAAAGAAATACCATATTCAGTTTTTGAAAAATGTCCATACACAGATACAAATCAAATTTATTGCCAATCAAAATTGTGTGATATGGAAATTGTTTCAAGAAGAGGGCGTGAATTGTTTGTTGATGCAAAACTAAAAACATTTGTAACTTGCTCTAACCAAGTTAGCGATGCAGTTATTACCGATGTTGTTTTGGGTGAACAACTTGCTCCAAAGGAACACGCCATTGAAATATATTTTGGAAAAACGGGAGACAATATTTGGGATATTTCAAAAGAATTAAAAATTCAACCTAACATAATTTTGGCACAAAATCCATCAGTTGTTTTACCACTTGAACAAAATGAAAACATAGTAATTTATAATCAAAAAAATTAAAACAATGTATAAATATAAAAAAACAAATATATTATTTTTATTTGTTTTTTATTTTATATATTTAATAATAATTATTTAATCAAAAATTAATTAATTTTTTATTATTTTTAATTAAAAAATAATTATTTTAATTAATTATTATTTATTTTTTTGATTTTAAATAAAAATATTTTATTAAAAAAATAAAAAGTAATTTTATTAATTACTTTTTATTTTGTATATTTATTCATTCTTTTTATAATTATTTACTGTTTCTTTTATCGCACCTTCAACAGAAGTAACGCAATATATTTTATCCATTGGCAATCCGCCGAGGGCTTTTATTATGTCGCCATTTGAAACCAGTAAGGCTTCTTCAATTGTTTTTCCTTTGACCATATCACAAGCAATATTACTGCAAGCAATAGCGGCAGTACAACCAAAAGTTTTAAAGCGGGCTTCTTCAATTATTTTTGTTTCGTCATTAATTTTGAAATAAAATTTTACAATATCACCTTTCAAAACATTGCCAATTTTTCCTACCGCATTCGCTTTGTGCAACCCCCCAGCATTGTGTGGATTTGCAAAATTTTTTAAAACTTTTTCATTGTACATAATTGCCCTCCTTATTTTTTTGCTCTGCCCGCCTTTGTCAACGGAGAAATTTCTCTTAGTTTTGAAACTACTTCCACAAGTTTTTCTATAACATAATCTACTTCTTCTTTTGATATGGATTTGCCAAAAGAAAATCTTATTGACCCTTGTGCAAATTCATCACTTAATCCAATTGCTTTTAAAACGTGAGATGGTTTTGTTGACCCTGATGTGCAAGCAGAACCTGTTGAAACTGCAATGCCTGCCAAATCTAAAAGCATTAATATTGACTCGCCTTCTATCAATTCAAAACTAAGATTTACCGTTCCTTGTATTTTTTGTTGTGGGTGACCGTTTAGTTGAACAAAAGGTATTTTTTCAAAAACTTTATCCAAAAAATAATTTCTTATTGCTTTTAATTTTTGCTGGTTGATAACCAAATCCCTTGTTGCAATTTCCATTGCTTTCCCAAAACCTGCAATCGCTGGCACATTTGTTGTTCCACCACGCTTGCCTCGTTCTTGATTTCCGCCATCAATAAGACTTTCAATTTTTATACCATTTTTGACATACAAGGCACCAATACCTTTGGGCCCATATATTTTGTGGGCACTCATTGACATTGCATCTATTTCCATATCTTGAACATCAATATTTAATGCACCCATTGCTTGAACAGCATCGGTATGAAAAATAATGTTGTTTTCGTGAACAATATTTGAAATTGTTTTTATGTTTTGAATTGTACCCAATTCATTGTTAACTGCCATAATAGAAACCAAAATTGTTTCTTTTTTGATATAATGAATAAGATCAGTTATGCTAACAAGACCTTTGCTGTCAACCGGAAGATAGGTTATTTCAAAACCTTCTTTTTCCAAAGTTTTGCAACTTTCAAGAACGCTGTCGTGTTCAATTTGACTTGTTATTATGTGATTACCTTTTTCTTTGTTCGCCCTCGCAAGACCTTTTAACGCCCAATTATTTGCTTCGGTTCCACCACTTGTAAAATATATCTCATAAGGTTTTTCTGCATTTATTGCTTTTGCAATTCTATCTTTTGCTCTGTCAACAATAGACATTGCATCTCTGCCAAAAGTATGCAAACTGCTAGAATTTCCAAAAATTGTGTTATAACAAGGCAACATTTCGTTTAAAACTTCGCCAGATACATAAGTTGTTGCGGCATTATCCAAATAAATTCTCTTTTCCATTATTTCTCCATTGATAGTATTATACAACATTATTTAAAAATGTCAATATTGACTGCTTTTTTAAAAAAAATAAAAAATCGCTTAACCAAATTAAGCAACAAAAGTTATAGCGATTTTTGCTTTTTATTTTAAAAGGTCTAAAATTGCACCCTTTGGTCTAAGTCCTGTTTCTCTTTTTACAAGTTGTCCATTTTTGAAAACCATTATTGTTGGTATGCTCATAATGCCAAATTCTCTTGAAAGGTCTTCACATTCATCAACATCTATTTTGAAAATGTCAACTTCATTCTTTTTTTCTTCTGCTATTTGTTCCAAAATTGGAGTCAACATACGGCAAGGTCCGCACCATGTTGCAAAAAAGTCAACCAAAACTGGTTTTTTTGATTGCAATACTTTTGTTTTAAAGTCTTCTGATTTTATTTGTTCCATTTATTTTTTCCTTCCTATTAATTTGTTTACCACATATGATGTCAAAATGCAAGCAGAATTAGCAGGATGCCAAATAATGCTGGCGGGTTCTCGCAATTTTGAATCAACTGCTTCTGTGCAAATTGCAACATCAAGTGAGGTTATTTGATTTTCTTTTAGTTTTTTTCTTAAAATTTTGGCAAGTCCATCGTTTGATGTTTTAAAAATATCATCAATATAATAATTTGACTGCCCTTTGCGATTGCCAGTTCCCATTGAAGAAACTATTGGTATGTTGTTTTGTTTGCAATAGCAAATAAGACTGATTTTGTCTGTTATTGTGTCAATTGCATCAACCACAAAGTCAAATTGGTTTAGGTCAAATGTTTTTATATTGTTTGCAGTTATTTTGCTTTTAAAAGTTTGAACATTGCAATTTGGGTTTATGTCTAATATTCGGTTTTTCATAACATCAACCTTAAACTTTCCAACTGTGCTGTTAAGTGCTACAATTTGCCTGTTGATATTGCTTGGTTCAATTATGTCAAAGTCAATCAAAAATAAGTTGCCTATTCCCGTTCTTACAAGCATTTCGGCAACAAAGCCACCAACACCGCCAACGCCAACAACACAAACTTTGGAATTGTTAAGCATTTGCATTTCTAATTCGCCTAAAAGTATTTTTGTTTTTTCTCTAAACATAATTTTCCTTTTTTATAACACATATTTTTTCAAATCATATTTTTTCTTTGTGTCTTTAAACGCTTTTTGAACATATTTTTTGTCAATCACAACTTGCAAAAGTGGGTGCTTGCCTGTTGCATTAAAAGAAATATCTTCGGTCAATCCTTCCAAAAGTGTGTGCAGTCTTCTTGCACCAATATTTTCGCTTGTTTCGTTTTCTTGTTCAGCAAGTTCGGCAATTTCTTCCAACGCATCATCAGTAAAAATCAAGTCAATGTTATCAACTTTTAACAAACTTGCATATTGCAATGTTATTGCATTTTTGGGTTGCGACAAAATTTTTACAAAATCGTTTTTGTTAAGGTTTTGAAGTTCCACCCTTATTGGAAATCTGCCTTGAAGTTCCGGAATCATATCTTCAACTTTTGAAATATGAAAAGCACCGGCGGCAATAAAAAGAATGAAATCTGTTTTTATGTTTCCATATTTTGTTGAAACAGTTGAGCCTTCAACTATTGGCAAAATATCCCTTTGCACACCTTCCCTAGAAACATCAGGTCCGTTGTTTGTGGAACTTTTGCTTACTATTTTGTCCATTTCGTCAATAAAGATTATTCCATCTTCTTCTGCTCTTCTTATCGCTTCGCCATTTACACTTTCTTGGTCAATGTTTTTGTCGCTTTCTTCATTTAAAAGCAAGTCTCTTGCATTTTTTACGGTTAATTTTTTTCTTTTTTTCTTTTGTGGAATGAATCCGCCAAACATTTCTCCCAAATTTAGTTCTGCCATTCCGCCTATTCCGCCCAAAATTTTTGGAGTGTCAAAAACTTCCATTTCAACAATACATTTGTCAAGTTCGCCTTTGTCATAATCGGTTTTCAATTTTGTTTTAAACTCTTCATCAGTCAAATCGCCTTTTTCGGCAATCTTACTAGAAAACAAAGCATCAAGCAATTTTCTTTCTACTATTGGTTTTACCTTGCCTTCAACTTCGTGTTGTTTTTCATCTTTTACCATTCTTACTGAAACTTCAACCAAATCTCTTACCATACTTTCCACATCTCTGCCAACATAACCAACTTCGGTATATTTTGTTGCTTCAATTTTGATAAAAGGGGCTTTAACAAGTCTTGCAAGTCTTCTTGCAATTTCTGTTTTTCCAACGCCTGTTGGTCCTTTCAAAATTATGTTTTTGGGGGTTATTTCTTCACGAAGTTCCATTGGTAGTTTGCTTCTTCTATATCTGTTTCGAAGAGCAACCGCCACTGCTCTTTTTGCTTCTGCTTGACCAATTATATATTTGTCTAATTCTTCGACAATTTCTTTTGGTGATAAATTCATTATACTTCCTCCACAATTATATTGTCATTGGTAAAAACACAAATTTCGCTTGCAATTTTTAATGCTTTGGTTGCAATTTCTTTTGCTGTAAGAGTTGTGTTTTCATTTAGTGCTTTTGCGGCTGCCATTGCATAATTTCCGCCTGAACCAATTGCACAAATATTGTCTTGCGGTTCAATAACATCGCCATTGCCAGACAAAATTAGCATTTTTGTGCCATCAGCAACAATCATCATTGCTTCCAAGTTTCTCAAAATTTTGTCTGAACGCCAAAGTTGTGCAAGTTCAACAGCACTTCGCATCAAATTGCCAGAAAATTTGTTTAGCATTTCTTCAAATCTTTCACTAAGACTAAACGCATCTGCCACAGAACCAGCAAAACCTATTACAACTTTGTCGTGATAAATTCGGCGGACCTTAATAGCGTTGTTTTTAAATATAATACTATTTGCAAGAGTAACTTGACCATCGCCTGCTATTGCAGTTTTGCCATCTCTTGTAATTGCACAAATAGTTGTGCCTTTTAATTGTTCCATAATTTTCTCCTTATTTTTTGTAACCACAATTTTTGCCACACCTGTAAGTAGTTTTGTCTTTTAAAACTTTTTTATATAAAATTTCACCGCATTGTGGGCATTTTTCTGTTGTTGGAATATCCCAACTCATAAACTTACAATCTGGGTATCCAGTGCAAGAATAGAAAATTTTACCTGTTTTTGATTTTCTTGGCACAACGGGTTTTTGACAAAGAGGGCAAGTGCCAACTGGTTTTTGTTCTTTTTGAACTGTCAAACTTTTTATATTTTTGCAAGTAGGAAAGTTTGAACAACCCAAAAATTTACCGTATTTGCCTTCTCTTATAAGCATTTTTCCGCCACACAACTCACAAATCTGGTCGGTTTCAATCGGTTTTGTTCTAAATCCAACAGAAGTTTTGTCGGCATTGCCCAAAAGTCCTTTAAATCCGTTCCAAAAACTTGCAATAACATTTTGCCATTGCTCGCCATTTTCTGCAATATCGTCAAGTCTGCTTTCCATATTTGCAGTAAATTTTACATTTATAACTGGTTTAAAATATTTTTCTAAATAATTTGTCACAACTTCGCCAAGTTCAGTTGGTTTCAAACTTTTTCCTTCTTTTTCTGTATATTCTCTATATGCCAAAGTAGTTATTGTTGGTGCATAAGTTGCGGGTCTACCAATACCCTTTTCTTCCATTGCTTTGACCAAACTTGCTTCGGTATATCTTGCTGGTGCTTTTGTAAATTTTTGGTCGGAGTTTAGTTTTATCAAATTCAAAATTTCGCCTGTGTCAAGTTTTGGAATTTTGCTGTTTCCTTCTTCTTCTGTTTCGCTGAAACCTTTGTAAATTACAGTATAACCTTCAAAATCCAAGGTTCTTCCTGTTGCCCTAAACTGATAGTCGTTGGCAGAAATGTCAACCGAAACACTGTCATAAAGTGCGCTTGACATTTGACTTGCCAAAAATCTTTCATATATTAATTTATAAAGTTTAAAAATATCATCTTTAAGAGAAGATTTTACAACTTCGGGGGTAAATTCTACTGAAATAGGTCTTATTGCTTCGTGGGCATCTTGTGCGTTTTTCTTGCTAGCATAATGGTTAGGTTTTGATGGAATATAGTCCTTGCCATATTTTTTTTCCACAAAACTGCGAGCAGAGTTTATTGCATCTTCGCTAACTCTGGTGGAGTCTGTTCTTATGTAAGTAATCAAAGCAACTTTGCCTTGACCTTTTATTTCCACACCTTCATAAAGCACTTGCGCGCATTGTGAAGTTTTGGCAAGCGACATACCCAATTTGTTGAGTGCATCTTGTTGCATTGTGCTTGTTGTGTAAGGTGGGAGCGGGTTAGATTTTGTTTTTGATTTTTTTATATTTTCAACTTTGTATTCTGCATTTTTTAAGTCTGTTAAAATTTTTTCTACTTCTTCTTTGGTTGTTGGTTTTATCTTTTTGCCTTTTTGTGTGTTTAGCAATGCTTTAAAAATCAACTTATCTTTGTTTTTTGACAAATCACTGGAAACAACCCAATATTCTTCGGGCTTAAAGTCACGAATTTCTTTTTCGCGGTCAACAACAAGTTTTAGAGCAATGCTTTGCACTCTGCCTGCACTCAATTTTGGTTTGACTGCTTTGCAAATAATGGGCGAAAGTTTGTAGCCCACAATTCTATCCAAAATTCTTCTTGCTTGTTGTGCATCAACCAATTCTTGATTGATAATGCGGGGAGTTTTCAATGCTGTTTGCACTGCATTTTTTGAAATTTCGTTAAATTCTATTCTGCATTTGTCATTTGGTTTTAGACCCAAAATGTGAGCAATATGCCAAGAAATTGCTTCCCCTTCTCTATCCGGGTCAGTTGCTAGCAAAATTTTTTCGGCCTTGCTTGCTTGTTTTTTTAAATCTGCAACAACATCTTTTTTGTCTGGCAAAATTTCATAATGCGGTTCAAAATTGTTGTTGATATCAATGCTTAATTCCTTGGTCAATAAATCTCTTACATGCCCTTTTGAAGCAATAACTTGATAATCTTCTCCAAGATATTTTTTTAAAGTTTCTCTTTTTCCGGGTCCTTCAATTATAACTAATTTCATTTTTCTCCTTTAAATTGCAAAAGTGTTGCCGGGCAACTTTTTTATTAAACCACGAATTTGCATCATTGTCAAACAACTGTTTAAAGTTTTTGTTTCTAGTTTTGTAATTTCTTGTAAATTTTCAAGGGTTTGTTCGCCATCTTCAAGTGCTGACAAAATTATTGTTTCGTTTAAGTCTGTTTGAACGGGTTTTATTTTTTCTTCGCCAAGTGCAAGTCCGTATCTTATGTAAATGTCTTCAACTTCTGTAACACAAGCACCTTGCATATTTTTGATAATTCGGTTTGAACCTTGGCACCTAAAATTGTTGATATTACCCGGAACAACAAAAAGGTCTTTGCCAAATTCAAGTGCATAGTTTTTGGTATGTAAAGAGCCACTTTTTTCGCCTGCTTCGGTTATCAAAACGCCATCACTAAGCCCAGCAATAATTCTATTACGGAAAGGAAAAGAATATACGGTTGGCTTTAAATTTGGTTTGTATTCGCTAATCAAAAGTCCTTTTTCTTCAATCTGCTTTGCCAAATTTGTGTTCATTGCAGGGTATATTGTGTCAAACCCACCGCCAAGAACTGCAATTGTTTTGCCATCAACCGCAAGAGTTTGCTCGTGTGCAATTTTGTCAACCCCGCTTGCCAAGCCACTGATAACAACAAGGCCTTTGCGACCAAGTTTTTTTGCAAAATCTTCTGTAACGCCTCTTGCATAAGCGGTTGGATTGCGTGTTCCAACAATTGCAATACTTTTTTCTTTTAGCAAAGAAATATCTCCTTTGCAAAACAAAACTATTGGGCTTTCTTCAATGTTTTTTAGTTTTTCGGGGTATTCTTCACTTAAAATTGTTAAGCATTTTATATTTTTTTCTGTCAAATTTGTTATATAATTTTCCAACAAACTTTTGTCTGTTGTTATCATTTTTTGATAACTGTCTTCGCCAACAATTTTTTTTATTTCTGTTTTATCTTTTATCAAATTTTCAAAAATTGTTATGGGTTCTTTGTAAAGCGAAAGCAATTTACAAACTTTTTGATAAGTTAAACTTTCAAAAATTGTCAACCATATCAATGCTTTTTCATTTTTGTTATACATAACTTCCTTTTATGACCAATACTTTTGGTCCAAAGACCTATATTGAATTGCTTCTGCCAAATGTTCAATTCCAATTTCTTTTTTGCCTTCCAAATCAGCAATAGTTCTTGCCACTTTCAAAATTTTGTCATAAGCCCTTGCACTTAATGAAAGATTGTCAAATGCCTGTTTTAGCATTTGTTCACTTGTTTCATCAAGGTTGCAAAATTTTTTGGTCAAACTTGTATTCATTTTGCTATTGCAATAAATTTTTTGCCCTGCAAATCTTTCAAGTTGAATTTTTCTTGCTTTGTTAACTCTTGCTCGTATATTTTCGGAACATTCTTCTTCTTGTTTGCTTTTGATTTCATCATAAGAAATGCTGTCAACTTCGACTTGCAAATCAATTCTATCCATCAGTGGACCAGAAAGTTTGCCAAGGTAGTTGTGAATTTGAGCGGGTGTGCAAGAACAAGAATGTTTTTTGCTTCCAAAATAACCGCAAGGACAAGGATTCATACTTGCAATGAGCATAAAAACAGAAGGATAGGTTATTGTTTGGTTTGCTCGTGCAACCGTAATTGTTCCATCTTCAAGCGGTTGCCTTAAACTTTCTAGTGTTTTTCTTTCATATTCCGGCAATTCATCTAAAAACAAAACACCGTTGTGTGCCAAACTTATTTCGCCCGGCCTGCTATTTGAACCGCCACCCGTCAAACTTGCAAGCGATGCGGTGTGGTGCGGTGTTCTTATTGGTCTTTGCAAAACAATGCCTTGTTTGGGGTCAAGTTCGCCCGCAATGCTGTGTATTTTGGTTATTTCCAATGCTTCTTCAAATGTTAATTCCGGCAAAATACTGGAAAATGCTTTTGCAAGCATTGTTTTTCCACTGCCCGGCGGTCCTATCATTAAAACATTATGCCCGCCCGCCGCCGCAATTTCCAAAGCCCGTTTTGCACTTGCTTGACCTTTGACATTTTTAAAATCAAAACAACAACTGTTCTGACTGTGCTTTAAATCTGCAAAATCACATATTTCAAGTTTTTGTATGCAGTCAACGCCATTTAAAAAACTAACAACTTGGTTCAAATCTTTTGCAGGATAAACTTCAATACCTGAAATAAAACTTGCTTCATACTTGTTTTTTTCTGGAATAATAAATTTTTTGTATCCTTCCTTTCTTGCAGAAATCAAAATAGGTAAAACACCGTTTATTTTCCTTAACTGACCACCAAGCGAAAGTTCGCCCAAAATTATATAATTGTCAAGGTTTGAACTTGGAACTTGGTTATACGCGGACAACATTGCAATGGCAATAGGCAAATCGTACATTGGACCTTCTTTCTTTTTGTCTGCGGGTGCCAAATTGACAGTTATTTTTTTATTTGGAAACTCTAAATGAGAGTTTTTTATGGCAGTTTTTACTCTTTCTTTTGACTCTTTTATTGCAGTGTCGGCAAGCCCAACAATATTAAATTGGGAAACATTACCATTGCTGATATTAACTTCAACCGTAACTAGATAACCTTCAACCCCAACCAAACCATAGCAAAATGTTTTTGCGAGCATTATTTCTCCTTTTAGAGCATTATATCACAACAAGGATATATTTTACAATTTTTTTTTAAAACAAAAAAACAACTTTCGCTGTTTTGTTGTTCTTATTCTTCTTCGTTTTGGTACAAGTTTTTGTATGCTTCACAATTTTTGATAAGCATTTTGTGCGTTCCATCTGCAACAATTTTGTTGCCTTCCATAACAAATATTCTGTCACAATCTTTTACTGTTGTAAGTCTGTGTGCAACAATAATAATTGTTTTTTCTTTTTTCATTGCATTGATTGTTTTCTTTATTTTTTCTTGGCTTTCGTTGTCTAATGCACTTGTTGCTTCATCAAGCAAAATAACTTTGCTGTTTTTTAAAAGAACTCTTGCAATAGCAAGGCGTTGTTTTTGCCCGCCACTTAAAGTTATTCCGCCTTCGCCAACAATAGTGTCATATTTTTCTGGTTTTGAAATTATAAAATCGTGAATAAATGCTTTTTGACAAACGTTTTCAAGTTCTTCTTGCGTTGCATCTGGTTTTGCCAAAAGCAAATTTTCTTTTATGCTTTGATTAAAAATATATGGGGCTTGCGGAACTGTTGAAATATTGCTTCTGATAGATTTTTCGGTTAACGTTGTTATATCATTGTCATCAAGCAAAATTTGTCCGTTTTTTAGATCATACAATTTTGTTATCAAACTGATAATTGTGCTTTTTCCTTGCCCGCTTTTGCCAACAATTCCAACACACTCGTTTGGTCTTACAACAAAATTCAAATTTTCAAAAAGCGGTTCGCTATCTTTATAGGCATATGTAACATCTTTAAACTCAATTTTTCCTGTTATATTTTCAACTTCGTTAGTTCCAAAAACTTCTTTTGGATATTCATCATTTTCCAAAATTTCGCACATTCTTTCCGCTGCAATTTCGCCTTGTTGCAATTTTTCAAATACACTTGAAGCATTGTTGAAAACCTGATAAATATTAAAACGATACATTAAAACAACAACAAACGCACCAATTGAAACTATGTTTGCTTGAACCAAATATATTCCGAAAACAATAAATCCAACTTCTAAAATTGACATTCCATAACTTCTTGTTGAAGAAAAAATTTGCCCAATTTTTGTTAGGTTATAATTTGATTTAAATCTAAAAAGTGAAGTTTGGGTTATTCTGCTTAAAAAATTGCTTTTTATATTTAAATATCTAACATCTTTAATGCCTCTTGATAGTTCGCCATATTCGCTTGTGTTTTTATCACTAAGAATATTTGCTCTTTTCGCTATTGGTTTATAATATTTTTTTATAAAAAATGTGTTTATTATGAATGAATACAATCCAATGCAAATCATCAACGAGCCAAGCCAAACATTAACATAAATGGCATAAACCAAAAACATTAAATTCATTATCACATCAACGCTGTAATCAATTATTTGTTCAATGCAACCTGTAAAATTTGAAGGGTCATTGCTTATTCTGTTTATAATATTGCCTGATGAAGAAGTGTCAAACTTTGATGTTTTTGTTCCGCAAACGGAGTCGGCAAGTTTAACCCTTATATTGTGAGAAACTTTATTCATAATTTTGGAACTTGTTAAATAAAACAACCAAAAAATACTTCTAGTTAAAATGTTTGTTCCAAAATATATAAGTGCAAACCAAATTATTATTCCATAATTGCCAAGCGTTAAATTGTCAATTATATTTTGAACTGCAAGAGGAAATGCAAGGCTAATAACTCCGCCAACAATTCCAAGCAAAATAAGCAGAATCATTCCGCCTTTGCTTTCTTTATAAAAACCTAAAAGTTTTTTAAATTTTGGAAAACCTTTTTGTTTCTTTTTAGAAATTTTGTCTTTTACTTCATTATAAGAAACGCCATAATTTTCTTTCCAAATTTTATTTTTCTTTTCTAGTTTTGATTGCTTTTTTTTAAGTTTTAATTGTTTTTTCTGTTCTCTTTTTTCTTTTGACAAAGTAAATCTCCCTTTTTCTTCACTAATATACCCTATTATAAACTAAATTACAAGGGGGGGGGATTATATAAAAGACTACTAATATAATCAATTACTAATAGTAAGACCAATTATGATATTGTCTTCTGCGTTTATACCTGTTCCCAAATCTATTGTTATGGCACTTGAAGTTGCGTTATAGACAGCGGTTTGTGAAGTTATGCCTGAAACTTCGGCTGTTGTTTCATAAATACTCAAACTTGAAACCGTTGCTTCCAAGGTTGTGTTTAAGGTATGATTAAAAATTTTTATGTAAACTATTTGAGCCAAATTTGAAAAACTGTTTGCAATTTTGATTTCGTTGTTTATTTCTGGTGTAATGGTAAAATTGTTTTCAGATATTGTGATTTGCCCTGAATTATCATATATGTTTTGATAATTTATTCCATCGGTTGACAAACTGATTGTAAATTTGTAATTCGGGTTAAAACCCATTAAGTATTGCAATCTTAATCTTTCGCTAAATGCATAAACAATCGTTGTACACGCCAACGAAACACAAACAATTGCTAAAAGAATTTTTGCAAAACCAAATTTTTTCAATGCAATACTCCAAAATATATTGTATCACAAGTTGTAAAATTTAGTCAAATAAATTGGTGGTAATACTACAAAAAAATACAAAATTTGTGTTTAAAAAAACACTTCTTCTATTTCGCCACCACCCAAGCAAATGCCATTTTTGTCATACAAAACCGCATATTGTCCTGGTGTTACCGCTCTTTGCCTTTGTTTGAAAACAATTTCTATTTTATTTTCTTTTATAAGAACTTTAACCGCTTGGTCTGGTTGGCGGTATCTAAATTTTGCAAAGCAATCAAACTCATATTGCGTTGGTTGTGAAGGTATCCAATTAAATTGTTTGCAAACCAAACTTTTTGAAAACAAAGCATCATCTTCGCCTTGTGAAACAATAAGTTGATTGTTTTTTAGGTCTTTTGTAAGCACAAACCAACGCTCGCCACTTCCACCACTTTTGCCACCAATATTAAGCCCCCGCCTTTGTCCCAAAGTGTAAAACATCAAGCCATCGTGAGTGCCAACTCTTTCACCGTTTTGGGTTACTATTTCACCCTTTTTTGCTGGTAAAAATGTTTTCAAAAACTTTTTGAAGTTACGCTCTCCAATAAAGCAAATACCTGTTGAATCCTTCTTTTTGGCGGTTGAAAGTCCTATTTCTTCGGCAATTTTTCTGACTTCTGGTTTTTCTATTTCACAAAGTGGAAACAAAACTTTTTCTAATTGTTTTTGACTTAATTGGTTCAAAAAATATGATTGGTCTTTGTTCAAATCTTTTGCTTTGGCAAGAAGATATTTTCCATTTTCAACAATTTTTTTTGCATAGTGTCCCGTTGCAATATAGTCCGCCCCAAGTTTTTTTGCTTGCTCCAAAAACGGCCCAAACTTGACTTCTTTGTTGCAAAGAACATCAGGATTGGGCGTGTTGCCCTTTTTGTATTGCTCCAAAAAATATTTAAAAACTTTATCGTAATACTGTTTTGAATAGTTTACAGAAAAATAAGGTATGCCAATTTTGTTGCAAACTCTTTTTACATCTTCATAATCATTTTCGGCAGTGCAACAGCCTTCTTCTTCCCAATTTACCATAAAAAGACCAATAACATTATAGCCTTGTTTTTTTAGCAAATAGGCGGAAACGGAACTATCAACCCCGCCACTCATTCCAACAACAACAGTTTCCATACTATTTTAATTCCCTTTTTTCTAACGGCATATCTAACGCAACTGGCACTTTATACTTGTTTAACAAAAGCAAAAACAAATCATAAAACCAAAAAATAAAAACCAAAGCACCGGGGATAAACAAATAAATTTCATATAAACTTGCAAGCACATTGCCTTCCAAAACAAGTATAAAAATTGCAGTTAAAACTGTAAAAATCAAGGAAAAAATGCCTTTTATATACCTTCCAACATATATGTTGTGAAGACCTAGCGCGCCACCTAAAGCACACAAAACAATCGCTTTCCATCGTTGTAAATCTCTTGGAAAATCACTTGTGTAAATTATTTTTTCTTTTTCGCCTTTCAACATTGCAGTTTTTGCTTCTTTGTTTGACAAATATTCTAGTCTGGAAAAAATCAAACCGCAGTTATCGCACTTTTTTGCATTTATATAAGTTTTTTCATTGCATCTTGGGCATTTTTTTGTTAATTTTGTTTTTTCCAAATTTTTCTCCTTTGACAAAACACTTTTTTCAAATTTTTTCATACTATGATTTTGGGAGGACAAATGATGAATCAATTTTATAATAATCCACTTTTTAGAGGCGGGATTGGCTCCAACTTTGGTTGCGGACATCAAGGTCACTTCGGCGGAGGTGGTTGCGGGCATGATTGCGGTTGCAATTTTTGTAGACCTTGTTGCCCAAAACCTTGTACACCCTGTTGCCCAAAACCTTGCATACCTTGTTGCCCTTGCAGACCCTGTAACCCTTGCAGACAACATACGTGTTTTAATCCAATGTTCACAATTTTGTTAGGCGGAATGTTTTGTTGTCAAGGTGGCGGTCCAAGACCACACAAACATTTTACACAACCAGAGCAAACTCAACATTCACAACAATCACAAGACACAGGTTTCTAAATCTTTTAGTTCGGATAATAAACTTTTGATGTAAGCAAAAACTTCTTCAAAGGTTTTTTCATTTTCAAGGTCAACGCCCGCTATTTTGAGCAACTCTACTGGCGGTAGAGTACTACCGCTTGACAAAAATTTTATATAATTTTCTTTTGCATTTGGTTCTTGCTTGAAAATCTTTGTTGCGATTTGAATTGCAGATATCAAACCTGTTGAATATTTATAAACATAAAAACTTTTATAAAAATGCGGTACTCTGCTCCATTCAAATTTTGTTTCTGGCAAAATTTCAACATTTTTGCCAAAATATTTTTGGTTAAGTTCAAAATATTTGTTGTTTAATATGTCTTTTGACAAGGCTTTTGTTTTTTGATATTCACTGTGTGCAAAAACTTCAAACTCTGCAAATATTGTTTGCCTTATCACGCTATCTCTAAACATATTAAAAAATTTTTCATAATAACATATTTTTTCTTGCTTGTTTTTTGCAGTTTCAATTAGATAAAACAACAAAAGCACTTCATTAACTTGGCTTGCCACTTCGGCAACAAAAACTGCATATTGTGCGTTTTCAAAGGGTTGATTTTTGTCTGAATAATAAGAGTGAAAGCAATGTCCCAATTCGTGTGCAAGCGTTGAAAGCGAATCAAAACTATCATTAAATCTTAAAAAAACTATTGGATTTGCGCCATAGGCACCCCAAGAAAATTGACCTGTGTCTTTCCCCGTATTATCAAAAACATCTATCCATTTTTCATTTTTTGCCTTTTCGAGTAATGAAATATAATTTTCACCAAGTGGTTTTAGTGCTTTTTTTAATAATTCTATGCTTTGCTCGTATGTTATTTTTAAATCTAATTTATAACTAATAGTTGCGTGCATATCATAATTTGCAATTTGTTTTTGCCCCAACAACTTGCGTTTTGTTTCGTAAATTTCATAAGCCAAATCTAAATTTTTGTTAACAGAATTTATCAGTGTGTTATAAACTTTGTCGCTAACTTCTTCATAAAACATACTTGCTTCCAGAGAAGAAGAAAAATTTTTTACTTCGCTGTAAAAATATCTCTTTTTGATTGAATTTATAAAAAGTTGAGAAATAGTGTTGTTATATTCGCCATACGCACCATTCATATTTTTAAAGGCATTTTTTCGCAAAACTCTGTCTTGACTTTGAGTTAGTTTGTTGTAAGATGAGTGATTTAGTTCGTGGAATTTACCTTTGCTATCTTTTACGCTTTTAAATTTGATGTCAGAACTGTCTAGCATATCAAAACTGTCTGAAAATCCGCCAGAAAAATTGCCAACTTTTGAAAGCAAAACTTCTTCTTTTAGACTTAAAATGTGGGGTTTATCCCTAATAATTTCCTTAAAAGTGTTAAAAAATTGCGGATATTTTGAATTTTTCATCAATTTTTCCAAAAATTTGGTTGAAAGATTGCCAAGTTCCACCAAAATAAAACTTGTGATTGTTCCAAATTCAGTGCAAACATTTTCCACTTTATCTTTTAGTTCTACCGCCTTACTATCGGTTAAGTTTTCAGACAATCTTAAATGCGAATAAACAAATAATATTTCTAGTTTTTGAGAAATTTCACTATCAAATTTTAGACATTCAAAAATCAAATTTTCATTTTGTTCAGTCAATTTGCTTTCAAAATCTTTGATTTTTTGCATTTGTTTTTGCAAAACTATCAATCTTGTTTCGCAGTCTTCAAAATTTTTGCAGTATTGCGACAAGTCCCATTTGTACTTTTCGGGTATATCTTTTCTTTCTTTCACAAAAATCTCCTTAAATTGATTTTATTGATTTTTCTAAATTGAACTTATCCCAAGGGGCTTTTTCTTCTGGTGGAAAAACTTTAAAAAGCATTACTTTGTCTTGCGTTGGGTGATTAAACCTTAAATATGTTGCCCAAAGCGCAAGATTTGATGTTTTTAGATTTTGAGTTTTGTCAATTTTCCCATATTTTGCATCGCCATACAAACTATTGCCTATATTTGCCATTTGCACTCTTATTTGATGCCCTCTGCCTGTTTGTAAATTTATTTTGCACAATGACAAATTATCCACAGTTTCTAAAACTTGATATTCAAGTTCTGCTCGCTTTGCATCTTTTTCTGCCATTGGAACTATGCTCGCTTTGTTTTCTCGTAAATCTTTTTTTATATAATCAACCAAACGATTTTTTTCGTGTCTTGGTTTGCCTTTTACAACCGCTAAATATGTTTTTTCAAAACTTCCATCAATAATTTGTGCAGAAAGCCGACTGGCAGATTTTGAGTTTTTTGCAAAAACCATAACCCCACCTGTTGGTCTATCTAGTCTGTGAACAAGTCCCACAAACGCTTCGCCTGTTTTGTTATATTTTTCTTTTATATACTGCTTCACCATTGAAAGCATATCTGGGTCGTTTGTTGCATCTTGTTGTGATGGCACATTTTGTGGTTTTACAACAACAATTATTTGATTGTCTTCATATATAACATCTAACATATTTTCTCCCTTTTTTAATAAGTGTCCAAAATTTTGTTCATATCCATTATGTCTGTTGGCGTTAATATTCCTATTGGCGGTTCTTCCATACTGCCTGTTTTTGTTAATATTATTATTAGCAATTTGCGGTTTTTGTAGAACATATCCAGTGCTTCTTCAATGGTTATGTTAATTGGCACAACTTCAAAATATTTTATATCTACAAAATTTTGCACCAAATCTTCAATTTTTGTATTACATAAAAAATCTTCTATATTGACTTTTTCGGCAATTTTTTGACCAAGAACATTCAAAATTTTTTGACCATTTGCAACACCTATTAAACCGCCGTTTTTGTAAATGGGCAAGTTGCTAAATGTTGATTGATAAATAAGTTTTATTACATCTTTTATGCTTGTGTCAAACTGCACTGTTAAAACATTTTTGGTGCAAACAGTGTCAAAAACTTTTGGAGGAGCAGAAATAAGTTCAGCAATTTTTTCAAACTGTTCCACAACGTCTTTGTGCGGTTCGGCAATCAAAAACTCGTCATTGCTTTTGTGAATTATTGCATTTCGTAGTCTGCCATAATCAATCAATTCATCTTCATATTTTCTAACAATAAAATTGACAACAACTGCCTTTCTTATCATATCCGAAAAACCCATACTTCTTCTAAAATTGTGTCTTTCTCTAAGTTCTTGGTCAATAAGATTGTAGGCATTAATAAATCTTTTTGCATAGGTTAATTTTATATTTTTTTCTGTTTGCATAAAAAACTCCTAAACAATATTATATCAAAATTGCGTGTTTATTGCAAGTGAATTGCACTGCTAGAATAAATCGCTTTAAGTATTTGAGTTGCGGACAAAGGTCAACGGGGACGCTAGCAATTGACACGAGCCGTAGGCGAAAGGTCAAGGGTGCTACGTCCCCTTGACCCCAAAACAACAAAACCCAAGGTCAAGGGGACGTAGCCAACATGACACTCGGGCTTCGCCCATTCGTGTCAGTTGCTAACGTCCCGTTGACCCTTGCTACTCTCATAAAATTTTCCAAATTAATTTTCGCCATAAAAACACTTTAAAAAAATATTGCAATTTGAAAATTTTGTGTTATAATGTTTTTGCCGTACTAAGTGGGGAGCCAGCGGTGCCCTGTAATCTGCAATCCGCTATAGCAGAACTGATGAATTGCCTCGGTAAAGTCTAGTTAAAAAATTTATTTTTTGAGCAATGTTGAAATTAAGGTCTTATGCAATAAAACCTTGTGAACCTTGTGAGGGTCGGAAGACAGCAACAATAAGCAAGTGATTTTATGTGCCATATGGTAGCTTTGGTGGAGTTGTTTTTATTTTAGATTTTTTAATTTAGTTTTAACAAAGCGATTTGTACGGTTTTTTTATATAAAAAAAATCCGTTAAACTTAACGGATAATCAAATTTTTATACAGGTTCTTCAAAAAAAGCACGCATATTTACAAGTTGAGCGGTAAACATCAAAAATTCTAAAACTTTGGTTGGAACTGAATCTTCATTCGGTATTTCCAAAAACATTAAACCACTTTTCATTTTTGCTTTGTTAATTAACAAAACGCTTTTTATGCAGTTTTTTATATCTTTTGCGTCTAAAACATACATTTCATTCATAAATTTTAAGATTTGTTTTTTGTCGTTTAAAATCCATATATTTTCTTGCTTTTCAAGGAACAAAACAATTGGTTTGCCATTGGGAAAATTGACACTCGTTTGAATTTGAATTAAACTTTCAGTTATTTTTTTGACTTCAAAAGCATTGCCAAAATTTTTTGTTATTTTTGCTATATCCATTTCAACTCCTAAATTTGATATATTATAACACAAAATGAAAATTTTGCAAGAAATTTTAATTATATTGAAAATTTTTTGCAAATGTGTTATATATATTTATATGATAAAGATTACAAAAAATTGGCACAATTTGTTAAAAAGCGAATTTGAAAAAGAATATTTTAAAAAATTGCAAACCTTTTTAAAAGAAGAATATTTGTTGCAAACAATTTATCCAAAAATAGAAAATATTTTTAATGCCTTAAACTTTTGCAAGTATGATGATATAAAAGTTGTTGTTATTGGTCAAGACCCTTATCACCAACAAAATCAAGCATTTGGGCTTTGCTTTGCTGTTCAAGACGGCGTTGCTTTGCCACCTTCACTCAAAAATATTTTCAAAGAAATTGAAAGTGATTTGAACATAAAATGCAAATCAAGTGGAAACCTTGGTCGCTGGGCCGTGCAAGGTGTTTTGCTTTTAAACACTGTTTTAACCGTAAGGCAAAACTTGCCAAACTCGCACAAAAACAAGGGTTGGGAAATTTTTACACAAGAAATAATAAAATTGGTTAATCAAAAAAATGAGCAAGTGATTTTTGTGCTTTGGGGCAACAACGCAAAAGTTTTTGCACCATTGATAGACAAGGATAAGCACATAATTTTGTCTGCACCGCACCCAAGCCCACTATCCGCGTACAATGGTTTTTTTGGTTGCAAACATTTTTCAAAAATCAATGAAATTTTGATAAAAAATAAAAAAACTCCAATAAATTGGGAATAACTATTGAAGTTTTTGATTTTAGCCAATATCTTTTTGTTTGGCTTCTTTTTTTTCTTTTCTGGCTTTTTTGCCAAGTTTTTTTATAGATTTTAATAAATTTACTTTATTTTCTTTGCCAATTAACATTCTAAAAATGTTTTGCCTGTGCATAAACCAACACAAAAAGAATAAAACAAATAACAAAAATTTTAGAATAAGTGCCAATTCATAAGGGTATCCCGCTGTGGTAATTCTATATGCTTCAAACAATGTTATTGCAGTTATTAAAATAAACGAACCAAAAGCAGCGTAGTCAAAAATACAAAGATAAACAAACACAACAACAATAACAATCAAAGTTTCAAGCGGTCTTGCTACAAGAAAAATGCCTAGCATACAAGCAACGCCTTTTCCACCCTTAAACTTGTAAAGGGCGGGAAAGTTATGCCCAAGCACAACCGCCAAGCCCGCAGAATACAAGCCAATATATGCCATTGCACCCCCACTTGAACCGCCAAAAGCCAAATAACCTACCAACGCAGGAACTGCACCTTTTACTGCATCTAAAATAAGAGTAATCAACCCTGTTTTAAATCCAAAATTGCGAAGCATATTCATTGTGCCGGGGTTTCCACTTCCAAGTTTTGTGATGTCGCTGTTTTTCTTTTTTGATATAATTCTTGCAAAACTAAAATTGCCAATTAAATAAGAAAAAATAACAATTAAACCAAGTTTTAATGCAATTATCATACTAATCTCCTTTGCCTTTTAAAATAAGATTGATCGGTGTGCCTGAAAAATCTACCGCACTTCTAAAATAATTTTCTAAATATCTTAAATATGAAAAGTGTACTGCATCAGCATCGTTAACAAACAAAACAAATGTTGGCGGATTGGTGCTTGCCTGTGTTATATATTTTATTTTCAATCGTTTGCCTTTTCTGAAAGGTGGTTCATTTGTTACAACTGCATTTGCCAAAATCTCATTTAGCGAACCCGTTGATATTCTTCTTGAAGCATTTTCCAAAACTGTTTCAACTTGCGACATAATTTCGCCAAATCTTTTTCCCGTTAATGCAGAAACATAAAGCGGTTTAAAATAACTCATAAATTTTAATTTTTCTTCCAAAATTTTGTTATATTTGATAATTGACTTGTCATCTTTTTCAACTATGTCCCATTTGTTCATAACAATCAAAGACGGCTTGCCTTCTTCGTGCACATAACCTGCAATTCTTACATCTTGCTCCGAAATTTCTTCACTGCTGTCAAAAACAATAAGCACAACATCGGCTCTTTTGATTGCTTCCATTGCACGAAGAACTGAATAACTTTCAACAGTTAGATATTCCACCGCCCTTTTTCGCCTTAATCCCGCAGTATCTATTATGGTATAGTCTTTGCCATTATATTTAAAATCAGTGTCAATGGCATCTCTTGTTGTGCCTGCAACATTGCTAACAACCACTCTTTCTTCGCCCAAGATTTTGTTGACAATAGAACTTTTGCCCGCGTTTGGTCGCCCAACTACTGCAATTTTGATTGTTTTTGTGTCTTCTTCGCTAACTTTTTCTTTAAAATAGTCAACAACTTGGTCCAAAACTTCGCCCAAACCCTTTGCCTGTTTGATTGAGATTGGAAAAGGTTCGCCAAGACCCAATTCATAAAAATCGTAAGTTTTTTCAACTTCAAAATTGTCCAACTTGTTTACAACAAGCACAATATTTTTCTTGCTCTTTCTTAAAAGAGTTGCAATTTCTAAATCATTGTTTGTCAAACCATCTCTGCCATCGACAATAAAAATGATTACTTCCGCCAAGTCAATGGCAATTTCCGCTTGTCTGAAAATATTTTCTTGAAAAATATCTTCGCTTTTTGCGTCTAAACCGCCTGTGTCAACAAGTGTAAAAAAATGCCCGCACCATTCAGCATCGGCATAAACTCTGTCTCGGGTAACCCCCGGCTTGCTATCAACTATGCTTATTCTTTTGCCAACTATATAATTAAAAAAAGAACTTTTGCCAACATTTGGTCTTCCTACTATTGCAACTAACGGTTTTTTCATCTAAATTTTTCCTTTTTGCTATGATAACACATAAAGAAATATTATGTCAAGAATAAGGCAAAATAGAATAAAGATTTGTTTTTTTTACTTAAATTAAATAATGTAATAATTTTAATTAAGTTTAAAAACCAAATTTTTATTTATCATCAATCATTTGACTTTTTTTGAATGTATTTGTATATTTATAAAGAAATAATAAGGAGATAAAAAATGAGTTATAAAAAAATTTTATTGTGTTTTGTGTTCATTTTTGTAATGGTTTTTAACACAGGTTGTGGAACAGAATTGAGTTCAAACGATTCTAATTCTTCCAACAATTCTCAAAACTTTGACAGCACAATAACAAATTTGCAAGCAATAGAATTAACCGCCGAAACAAGCCCTTCTGATATGGTAAGCAGTTACAGAGAAGCAACAGCAACTGTTTTGATTTATAATTCAGATACCAATAATGCGGTTTCTATGGGAAGTGGTGTTGCTGTTTATTCGGGCGGTTATATTGCAACAAATTGGCACGTTATAAGCAATGTTGACTCATATCCTAGTGCTTATTATATAAAAATTCAGTTTATGATTGATGGCGAAATGACTTATGCAAATGCCAGTTTGCTTTGGTCGAGCAGTGCTTTTGATTTGGCAATTATTAGAAGTGAATACGTCAATATGCCTTTTGTAACAATGGCAGATAAGTGGATTGATAGTGATAATAGACTTGAATATTTTGAAGATGTTTGGACGATTGGCACGCCTTATGATATGTCGCTTTACGGAACAGCATCAAGGGGTTATATCTCTTGCGATATGGAAAGAACATCAAGTTCTGATGGCAGAATTTATGAAAGTATGATTCAGCACACAGCGCCAATTAGCAACGGCAGTAGCGGAAGCGGGCTTTTTGATATGGATGGAAACTTGCTTGCCCTAAACACTTTGGGTGTTGCAAGTTCTTCATCAGTTACTGCAAGTTCTTTGTTTTTTGCAACTCCTATTTACCCAATTATTAACATTATTGAAGAAATTGCAACTTTGGAAGAAGATGAAGATACAGAAACAAATTATAGTTTTCCAAAACTTGATGTTATGGGATACGACAGATTTATGAATAGTACGTTTACCGAAAAAGGATTATATACTGAAACTATAAATCCAAACAGTCCTTGTGAAAATATTTTGTTTGAAGGTGACATAATAAAAGCAATTTCTACCACAAGTGCAACGCAAGAAGGAGATGCTGGTTATTATAAAGTTGACAAAAGAAACGACTTTCTTTATGCGGTTAGCAATTTTAAAAAAGGCGACACTGTTAAACTTTATATAAACAACATTTCGGGCGATAGTATTGTTCAAGTTGTTTTGGGATAAAAGGAAAACAAATGAAAATCAATTTAGGTATAGATATTGGCGGAAGTTTTGTTTCAATTTACAAAAAGGGCGAGGGAATTGTTTTTAAAGAACCAAATTTGATTTCGGTTAAAGGTTCAAATTCCAATTATTCTATCATTGCTATGGGAACAGAAGCCAAAAAAATGCAAGGCAAAACCGCCGAAGATATTTTAACTTTTAGTCCTGTAAGTGAAGGCACAATAAAAAGTGTGGACTATGCTACGCTTTATTTGAAATATGCTTTAAGCAAATTGTTTAACTCATTATCCTTCAAAAATATTGAAGCAATGGTTGCAGTTCCTTGCGGACTTGATAGCAACGAAATTCAAAAATATGAGCAAGTGTGCATAAAAGCAGGCATAAAAAAAATACATCATATTTTGGGAACAATTTGTTCGGCAATTGGTGCTGGCAAACAAGTTGACACAACAAATTCTTATATGCTTGTTGACATTGGCGGTTCCAAAACTGACATTGCGGTTATGAACTTGCTTTCCATTGTCAAAGGTGCAACTCTTGGAATTGGTGGCAAGGCAATAGATAATTCAATTATTAGCACAATAAAAGAAAAATATGACCTGCTTATTGGCGAAGCGACTGCTGAAAATTTGAAAAAAAATGTGGGAAGTTTGTACAAAAATGACACATTGAATATGGAAGTTATTGGCATTGATATTCAAAGCAAATCGCCACGTGGTTGTGTTGTGTTTTCAAAAGATATAAAAGATTGCTTAACAACATATTTTAATGAAATTGTCAAAGTTGCAAAGGCAACAATTCAAGAATGCCCGCCCGAAATTTCTAGCGATATTATAAACAATCAAATAACAATCACAGGTGGTATGTCAAATCTTACAGGAGTGGAAAAGTTTTTGTCAAAAGAACTTGGCATTAGTTGTGAGGTTTCTGAAAATTCAGATAACAACACAGTGCTGGGTTTGGCAAAACTTCTTGGAAATTAGCAAATTAATTTTAATAAAAGACAGAAAAAGATATTTTTTACCAAATAGTTCTTTTTCTTTTTTTTGTAATTTGTATTAAACTGCAAATGGAGATATTTATGGCAAGAAAAATTGTTATAACAAGTGGCAAAGGTGGTGTGGGAAAAACTACCGTTTGTGCCAATCTTGGTGTAAAACTTGCAAATTTGGGTTTTAGAGTTGCTTTGATAGACGCGGATATTGGACTTAACAACCTTGATGTTATTATGGGCATTGAAAACAAGGTTATTTTTGATATAAGCGATGTTATTTCTGCAAAGTGCAGAGTCAAACAAGCGCTTGTTCAAGATAGCAGATATCCAACACTTTATGTTATGCCTTCCGCCCAACTTGATTACAAAAATTACATAACGGGCGAAAATGTAAAAAATGTGGTCGAAATGCTTTCGCCTTCTTTTGATTATATTCTTATTGACTGCCCCGCTGGTGTGGAAAACGGATTTCATAGAGCAGTTTTTTCTGCAAATGAGGCTTTGATAGTTGTAACACCACATATTCCAAGCATTCGAGATGCCGACAAAGTTCTTTCCATTCTTTCAAATTATAATTTGCACACAAAAAATCTTGTAATAAATAGAGTGCGTGGCGATATGCTTTTAAACGGAGAAATAATTTCAATAGAAAAAATTGTTGAACTGCTAAATATTCCAATTTTGGGCGTTATTCCTGATGATGACAACATTGCAACACTTTCTTCGCTAGGGTCTTTTGCTTGTGGAACAAGTGGTGCAAGGGCGTTTTCAATCCTTGCAGAAAACATACACAATGGTTCAAAAAAAATTTATGATTGCACTTATAGATATCGTGGTGTTATGGGCGTGATTAGACGCAATATAAAAAGGAGAGTTTGATGAATATAAGAGTTGCCGAAATTGGCGAAAAAAGATTGGAAAAAGTTTTGATAAAAGACAAAAAGGAAAATCCAAAGCAAATTTTAAAACTTTTGAGAAGCGACTTGTCTACCTTGTTTGAAAATTATATGGAAATAAAAAATTTGAATTTAAATTTTGACATTGTCGAAAGTGTGTATGAACTGAAAATTGATGTTCAAGCAAAACGCTTGAAAAACTTTGGCTGTTTGCCAGAGTAATATTTTGTGATTTTAATGCTTAAACAAGCATAAAATACCATATGAAAAAGTTGGGTATTCACCCCTTGTTTTTTGCATTGGGAATTGTTTTTGTAATTGTTGGGTTGAGCAAACTTTTTTTGGTGTATTTGCTTGTTGTTATACTGCACGAATTGGCACATTCTTTTGTTGCCCAAAAACTTGGCTACAAAATTGACAAAGTTTTTTTGTTGCCATTTGGAGTGGGGCTAACACTTGAACAAAATTTTGTTGATGAAAAAGATGAAATAATTGTTGCTCTTGCAGGTCCTATTCTAAATTTTTTTCTTGGTTTTATTTGCATTGCACTTTGGTGGATTGAACCCTTAATTTATAACTATACGCAAGAATTTGTTTTTGCAAATATTGTCACAGGTTTGGTGAATTTGCTTCCCTGTTATCCACTTGACGGTGGCAGAATATTTGTTGGACTTATGTCAAAAAAGTTTGATAGAAAAAAATCTTTAAAATATTGTTTTTTAATTAATTATTTAATTTCTTTTATTTTTTTAATTTATTTTTTATTTAATTATACAAATAATATTAATTTTACATTTATTATTATGGCAATATTTATTTTTTTGGGAACTATGGATACAAAATTTGTAGGCAATTATAATTTAATCAACATACCTTTTGTGTCTAAACCCTTTAAAAATAAGCAAGTTTTGTCTGTTAACACAATTGCAGTAAAAAGCGAAATACAAATATATAAAATAGCAAAATTAATTAAAAAAAATAAATTTAATTTAATTTATTTAATTTTTGATAATAAAATTAAATTAATTAATGAAAATATATTAGAAAAATTATTTTTAAACTATCCCCTTACCACAAAAATAAATAATATTTATAAAAACAACTAATAATATTTTTATGAAACAAACACTCAAATATATATATGAAAGATTGATAGACAGTTTTAGAATTGCCGAAGGCAAATATGCTATTACCATTGCCCTTGCAAGTGGTGTTATTGTTTATGGAAGCAGTTTTGTTGCATCAACAAACTTACATATTCGCATATTGGCAGGTGGCTGTATTGTGTTTGCACTTGTTTCTGTTTTGTATGGTTTTGTTGCTCTTTTTGCAAGACACATCAGATTTTTTAAAAAACAAAAACCAAAAAAAATTGACAACTTAATGTATTACAAAACGATAATGAAATTTAACGAATATGATTATGTTAACGAAATAAAAATAAGATACAACTTTCCCAAATCTTACAAACCCGATGAAATGGATTTTGACTTGGCAAGAATGTTAATCAGTCAAGCAAAAGTTATAAACTTGAAATTTTTATACTTTAATCTTTCTGTTGTTTTTTTGATAGTTTCTATTTTGCTTGGTGTTGGTTTGGTTATTTTTATGGGGTTGATATGACAAAATATTTTATTGCTTGGATTTTGAACATTGAAGAAGATGACCCAATACCTTTTGAAGTCAAACATATTTATTTTTGTTTGCATAGACAAGGCGATTTCTTTTATATTAGTATGGGCGGGTGCGAACTTGAACAAGATATTGCTTTTAGTTTTGAATATTATCCCCTAGAAGCACAATTTTTTGACATATATAACCTAAAAAAAGATTTTTCTATGCACGATTTCAAAATTTTGGTTAGAGATATTTTAAACAACGCACAAATTGATGCAATATTTGACAAAAAAAATATTTATATTGCCTTATTTGCCGAAAAAAGTTGTTATAAGTTTGAAAAAGAATAATTTTGCTTGTTTTTTGAAAAAAATTTATATACAATTAGTATTATGGAAATATTAAGAAATGTCGACCAAATTTATGACAAATTGAACAACCTTTTGGGCGTGGAAAATCAAAGTTTTTTGAAAGAAAACAATTATGTTTTTGACTTTGCGAGCGACAAAATTACAACGGAATTGGCAACTTGTTTGACCGAAAAAATATTAGAAACAAAAAAAATTGAAGATTTGTGTTCTTTAATTTTTCAATTAAACGATTATCTAAAAGTTATTTGCAACATAACAAAACTTTTTCTTACTGCAAAAAAATATGATGCGATTTATACAATTGTTAGCAAAATTTTTGTTGCACACATAGGAACAAAAGTTTACAATTCAGCCGAGTCAAAATATTTTTATGAACGCAATTTTGACAGATTTATTGAAATTGTTAGAAATGGAAATATAAAAAATGAATTGTATATACCTTTTTTGATTGAGATTTATAAGTGTGAAAATCAAGCAGGTTTTTGCAAATGGAAAAACCCCGCACTAGTTTATTTGCAGAATTTTTGGAACGAAAACGAAAATTGGTTTATAAATTTTGTTGCAAACAACCCAGATTATAGATACAAAACTTTGACTGCCATTTTGGATTTTAACACAAAAAAAGGTGTTGAAAATTTGATAAATGATTATTTAAACAACAAAGAAGCGGACCTAGAAAAAAATTTATCGCTTATGAAGTTATACAAACGAGATGTGCTTTTTTATATTGACAATGAAATTTCCAAGGTCGAACCCGCTATTCAAGCCAAATTTGTGGAAATTATGCTTAATATGGACAAAGATACCGAGGCAATGGGCAGAGTAAAGGATATTTATACAGCCACAAAAGATGAAGTTGTAAAAGAACTTATTGCCAACAAAATGGGCATTGGTGATACGCTTAACATAAAATCTGAAAAGCAATTTTTGAATGCGACAAGAAGAAAAATAAAAGAACCGCAAGAAAGAATTTTGGGTCTGCCATTTGACAAACTAAAATTAAAGTTTGTTAGTGGAATGGAACTAAACAACAATGCATACACTTTTTTAATTTACCTTTTTAAAGAAGAAAAAAATCTTATCAATTTGCAAAAACTTTCAATTTTGAACAACATTTTTGAAAAAGATGGATTAACAGATTTTGTTGGGAAAATGATTGATATTATTTCAAAAAAAGATGATATTTTGCAAGCAAAATGGTGCATAAGATTGATAAGTTTGCTTGCAAATGAACAACAAGACCAAATTTTGTTAGGTTTTTTAAAAACTCTTTTCAACACAAAAAGGAACAAAGAGGCAAAATACCTTACACTTTGCTTAATTTATAGCAAAAAAATATTAATACTTAATTTGTTGAAAGATTTGATAACTGAAAATAACGAATTTGCAAAAGAAAATTATGATTATTTTATTTCCTTAATTTCAACAAATACAAATATGAACATTGATGATATCAAAGACTTGCTTGTGCCAAATGTTTTTTCAAAAACTGAGTTTGATTTGCAAAAAACAAGATTGTTTAATGCTTTTATATGTGGAAAAATGTATAACGAAAAAACTTTTAAAACCTTGTTTTTTGACAATGTGATTTTCAAAAAACTTGGTCAAAATTTGGTGTTTGGTGAGTACAGATTTGGAAGACTTAACAACGCTTTTGTTTTGGAAGATAAAAACAAAAAATTTTTGGTGGGAAAAACTATTTTTGAAAACGATATAGAAAAAGATGCAGACATTTTGATTGGCATTATTCACCCGCTTGACTGCGATTTTAGGTTTGAAAAATGGTTCAATTATTTCCAATTTCCAACATTTGAACAATTTAAAAAACCTCAATTTAATGTTTTAGATTACAATCACACAAATGTTAGAATAAACAGATTTAACGGAGTTGTAGTAAACACAAAACCTTTTTGCAAAGCACTTTTAAATAACAATTTTTTTGCAAACAAAGCAAAAACGGAGTTCGAATTTAAGTCAATGCTACATATAATGCCTTCTTTAAACTTGATTTGCGAATTGGAGTTTGAAAAAAACATAAACGAAAAATCAACATACGCAAGTTTGTCTTATGTTTGTTTTTATAAACTTTCTGACACGCTTGTTGCTGATGAAAAATACATAATTCAAAAATTTAATGCTTTAAGCATTAACTCAATCCCCTACCGCTATTTTGACTATGTGCTTTCACTTATATTTGATGCCAGCAAGGAATAAAAAATCAGTGTTGGTTTTTGTCGAATTAAAAATGCAATTGACTTTTTTTTGCTTTATGCTATAATAAAAATATGAATATTTATAATTATGAGAGTTTTAATTTACATCTAAACAAAGTTTGCAAAAACGATTTTTTGAAAAGTATTGCAATGGATTTTTATTTAAAACTAGAAGAAAAAAATCAAACTTTTTGCAAAGAAGATTTTGAATGCTTGATTGTCAAAGACAAAGATGGAACTCCAAAAGTTTTTGAACAAGATATTGTCAAAGAACTTTTTGCAAAAAAAAATGAAGCAAAACTTGAAGAGGTTTTTACTTATTTGTTTTGCAATAATATTGAAAAATATGATTACAATTTAGGTCCGGTTTTTGAAAAAAAAGATGCCACTTTTGATGCAAGCAAAAAAGAATTAGTTATCTACCAAAAAATTGATAAATTTGTTGAAAATGAAGATTCTATTATACAAAAAATTATTTTATTTCACGAATTTTCACATATATTAGAAACAAAAACTTTTAAAAATAGAAATATAATTTATATTGGGCTTAATAATTATGTAAGTGTTAAAAACTTTCCTAGCGAAACATTTTTATTAAACTCAAATCATTCTCTAAATTTAAGAAAAACATACCCAAGCAACAAGGAATGGTTAAAAAGCATTGGTACAACATCGCTTTCAGAAGTAAACAATGACTTTTTTTCGGTTATGCTTTGTGATAGATTGGTTTTTATAAAAAACAAATTCAACAAATTGTACAATCAATGTTTTCAAAACATAACTTATGGTGCTTTCGTTTCAAAAGAAAAAAATTTTACATCAAAATATTGCAAAAATTTTGATATGTTAGTTTTGTTAAAATATGCAATTGGCGAAGAAATTTTTTCAAAAAATAGGTTTAATACTGTTAATTTTATTAATGAAATCAACAATTTAAATGTGGACAAGGAATATATTTTCGGTGTGGAAGAAATATTAAAAGATTTAGAAGTTGAAAAGGTTTCAAAATCTTCAATTTATAATTTGTTAACGATAAATTTAGGAGTTGCAAGAGAATTAGAAGAAATGAAAAATTATGATAAGGCAATTTATTACAAATCACAAAATCAACTTATGCTTATAAATGCAATCAAAAATAATACCCTTGCACAATTTGAAGACCCTCTTACAAAAAAAGATGAAAAGTTTTTTGTTGCTACAAACAATATGTTAATTGATATTAGCAATATTTTGATTTATAATAAAAAAGACCCACAAAATTTGTTGGGACCTGCATGTGAATTTAAAAATTTTTTGGAAAGTTTAAACACAAAAGTAGAAGAACTTGAAGGCAAAGAAAAGGAACTTGCAAACAAAAACTTGTTTTTTTTAGATGAATATCAAAGAGCAACGAAAAAAAAAGAAGGTTGTTTGACAAACAATCTTTAAATTTCTCTTCTGCCTTCAAGGGCTTTTGATAAAGTTATTTCATCTGCAAATTCTAGGTCTGTTCCCATAGAAATACCTTGTGCTATTCTTGTAACTTTTATGCCAAGTGGCTTCAATAATTTTGCAATATACATTGCAGTTGCATCGCCTTCAACATCAGGATTGGTTGCCATAATAACTTCGGTTGTTTGATATCTGTTTATGCGGTCAAGCAACTCTTTTATTCTTATGTCATTGGGTCCACGATTTTCAAGCGGACTTAATGTTCCGTTCAAAATATGATACACGCCATTATAATTTTTTACTTTTTCCATCACCACAACATCTTTGGGTTCTGCTACAACACAAATTGTTTTTTTGTTTCGGTTTTGGCAAATTGGACAAATTGTTTTGTCGGTGTAATTTCCACATTCTTTGCAATATTTTATTTGCTCTTTCGCCAACAAAACACTGTTGGCAAAGTCTGTTGCATCTCCTTTGCTTGATTTGATAATAAAATAAGCATACCGTTGTGCTGTTTTTAACCCAACACCCGGCAAACTTCTAAAAGCATTGACAAGTCTTTCCAAAGGTTCATTCATATTACATTCCCGGCATTTGTGGAAGTTTTTCATTTTCCATTTTTGTTATTTGGTTCAACGCATCGTTGATTGAAGCACAAATCAAATCTTCAAGCATTTCAATATCTTCAGGGTCAACTATTTCAGGTTTTAGATTGATAGATTTTAAGTTACGATTTCCCATCATAACAACTTCTACCATTCCACCGCCAGCAGTCGTCTTAAACTCTGTTTGGCTTATTTCATTTTTGGCTTCTTCCATATCTTGTTGCATTTTTTGTGCTTGTTTCATAAGTTGCCCAATGTTTGCACCCCCAAAGCCACCGCCAAATCCACCTCTAAAATTATTCATCACTTACTCCTTTTTTTATCAAAAATTCTATTCCTATCTGTCTTAATCTTTCCAAATCTGATTTTATTATATCTTCTGCTTTTAGCAATCTATTTATTTCCAAATTGCCCAAAAATCCCTGCCATTCTAATGCTTTTTTTATAATTTTTTGGTTTTCGTTTTGCATTAAAAGTTCAAAAATCAGTTGTTCTTGTGTGTTTATTACAAAATTATTCCCTATTATACTAACATCTAAAATATCTCCGCAAGCAATTTGAAGTGCTATATATTTTTTTTCTTTTAAATATAAAACTACCTTTCCCCACATTGACTTTGGTTGCAAGTTATTGGTTGAGTTAATTGTTAGTTTTTTTTTAAGTCATTGTTAGATATTATGCTAACAAGAGCGGTTTCAATCAAAATTTTGGGCGAAAGGGCGTATCTTAATTCTGCTTCAATGTTGCCAAAAACTTTCATTGCATTCATAAGGTCAAGATTGTTCAATTTTTCGGCTTGGTTAGAAAACTTTTTGAAAATATTTTCAGGCAAGACCAAAATTTTGTTGGGTTCTTTACAAGTTTTTATCACAAGTAAATTTCTAAAATGAACACTCAAATCTTTTGCAAAAACACTCATATTTTTGCCATTGCGATAAGCGGTATCAACAATTTCCAAGCATTTGCCCAAGTCCTTGTCAAAAAGCGAATTTGCAAGATTGATATAAATATCATTATCGTTTAAACTTAAAATTTCAAGCACTTTTTGAAAAGTTATGTTGTTTCCACAATATGCAGAAACGCTGTCGGCAATTGAAAGTGTGTCACGAACGGAACCTTCGCCCGCATTTGCAATAACCTTGACTGCTTCTTCTTCATAAGTTATTTTTTCTTTTTCAAAAATGTTTTTAAGGTGATTTGTCAATTCTTCCACAGGTACAAGTCCAAAATCAAACCTAACACATCTTGAAAGAATAGTTGCTGGCAATTTGTGTGGTTCGGTTGTTGCCAAAATAAAAACTATATGTTCTGGCGGTTCTTCCAAAGTTTTTAGAAGTGCGTTGTAAGCACTGTCAGTAAGCATATGCACTTCATCAATTATATAAATTTTATATTTTCCGTTAACGGGAGTAAACTTGACCTTTTCCCGCAAATCACGAATTTCGTCTACCCTATTGTTTGAAGCAGCATCAATTTCTACAATATCCATATTGACCGTGTCTGCCATTGCAGTGCAAGTTTTGCATTTGCCACAAGGTGACCCATTTTGATTGTTTTGGCAGTTTATGGCTTTGGCAAAAATTTTTGCTGTGCTTGTTTTGCCCGTTCCACGACTGCCACAAAAAAGATAAGCATGAACAATTTTGTTTGCTTTGATTTGATTGGATAAAGTGTTTGTAATATGCCTTTGACCAATGACATCTTCAAAGGTTAATGGGCGATATTTTCTATATAATGCTTGATAAATCATAACAATATTATACTATGATTTATACAAAAAATCAACTAAATAAGGAAAACGAATGAACAAGTTTGAAATTAAACTCTAATAGATAAAACTTTAAGTTTTGCAACACCTGACGGGGTTTCAACTGAAACAATATCGCCAACTTGTGCATTTATAAGTGCAATGCCAACTGGTGATTCATTGCTGATAAAACCTTTAAGGGGGTTGCTTTCAGTTGAGCCAACTATTTTATATTCAACCTCTTCATCAAACTCTTTGTCAAAAACTTTTACAAAACAACCAATTGACACCTTTGTTGTGTCAATTTTTTTCTTGTCTATAATTTCGCAATCACGAAGTTTGGTTTCTATTTCCAATATTTCTGCTTCCAAAACTGCTTGCGCTTCTTTGGCTGCATCATATTCTGAATTTTCTTTCAAATCACCGTATTCTCTTGCAATGCCTATCGCTTGTGTTACTTCTGCTCTTTTTACTGTTTTGTAGTATTCAAGTTTTTCTTCGAGTTCTTTTTTTCCTTCAAGGGTTAAATATGTTTTCATAGTGCCTCCTGTTAAACAAAGAGTTTTTGCCAAAGCAAAAACCCTCTCAACACATTTTTACAAAAATTATTATACAAAAATTATTAAGTTTGTCAAGCGTTTTTTGTAAAATTGTTTGAGTTGAAATTTGAATATTTTTTGTTATAAAACACATTATATTCAAAAGGGGAACTTTTATGCTTACTTTTTTCAGTTTTATAATAGTTATGCTGGGTTCATTAAATTGGTTCTTTATTGGTGCTTTCCAATACGATTTTATTGCAGGTTTATTTGGACTGCAAGCAAGTTTGTTTAGCAGATTTTTTTATTTTGTTATAGGAATGGCGAGTTTTGTTTTGATTGGTATGGCACTTAAAAACAAAGGTTCAATAAAACTAACAGAAAATAGTTTTAAAAAAATGCAAAAATCTGTTAAAAATTTGCCACAAGAAAATGTTGATAGCGAAAATGAAACCAAAGAAAAAGAAGAAGATGATGATCAAAAACCAAATTACGATTTTTTGCCACAAGAAAAGTCAAAAGAAGGATATAAAGATTTTGATGCAAGCAAATATGACAACTAATTTTATCTTTTCTTTTTAAAAAAATCTGTCAAAAGTTGTTTGCATTCACTTTCCAAAATTCCACCAACAATTTCTACTTTGTGATTTAGTCTTGTGTCATTTAATATTTCAAAAATCAAATTATGATTTGTTCCACTTGTGTCATAAGCACCAAAAACAAGTTTTTTTATTCTTGCATTTGCTATTGCACCAGCACACATTGGACAAGGTTCAAGCGTTACAAAAATTTCTGCGTTTTCAAGTCGCCAATCACCCAATTTTTTGCAAGCCTTTTCAATCGCCAAAATCTCTGCGTGATGAGTTGCAATTTTTGAAGAATTTCTTTTGTTAAATGCCTTTCCCAATATTTTTCCGTTGACTACAATGACTGCACCTATTGGAACTTCATCAATTTTTTGTGCTTTTTTTGCTTCTTTTATGGCAATTTGCATAAATTTTTGCATTTTATAAAACTCCCCAAATAAAAGTATTTATCAAAACAACGCAACCCAAAAAAATGGTGGAAAACAAAAACACTTTTTGTTTTAATGGTGGAAAATATTTTTGTTTTATACTAAAACCAAGAGCATCAAAAGGTATTTCTATTTTTAGAGTGTTTATTCTCAAAGTTTTGTCTTCGCTTGTCAAAGTTTGATTTAGGTCCTCGCTCAATTTTTTTATTTTTTCTAGTGTTGTAAATTTGATTAATAAATATGTTAGCCAAATTAGCAAGAACACAGCAGTTATTAAAATCAAAAATATAACCATCATTGTGGAAAGGTAATTGCCACTTGTTGCAACAGTTTGAAGCGGTTCCAAAATGTCGCCAAGAGGCCAACCATTGTGACTTGCATAACCCATATAAGTGCTTATTCCGTTGTTCATAAAGTGAATAATTATTCCGGGTATTATATTACCCGTTGTCAAACAAACAAACGCCAAAAACCAACCAATTATAGTTGCATAAAAAAATTGTTCAACATTTAGGTGCATAAGACCAAAAAGAAGTCCGGATATTAAAATTGCTTTCTTTATGCCCAAATTTTTAAAACCACGAAGCAAAAGCCCTCTGCTTGCAACTTCTTCACAAAACCCGGGTAAAATTGCCGTTGTTAATATTGCAATAAAAAAGGCAAGCAGAGAATAATCCATTGTGCCAGAAGTTGCCAAATTTTCATACCCCAAAAGAGTGATTAAAAGTGAGAAAAAAGATGATACTGCAATGTTTAGAATATAAACCAAAACTCCAATGCAAACTGCAATGCCAACCGCTTTTATGCTTATTTTTCCAAAACGAAAGTCCTTTAAAGTTTCTTTAAGTGTTTTTTTTCTTAATTTACAATACAAAAATATAGGCAAAAAAAGCATTATGCCAATTTGAATTAAAACTGTGAAGACATACGAAGAATAATCGCCAAAAAAGTTAAGCAAATTATTGTCTGCCAAAATTCTTATTCCAACAAACAAGACCATTAAAATAAAATATATTAGTGTTGTATCAAAAAACTCTGTGTGAGATTTTTTTGATGAAGATTGATTTTTAAACATAAGTTTTTCCTTTTTTTATAATATCATATAATATGCAAAATTTATCACCCAAATAACAATGCCGAAAATAATGCCAAATTTCAAATTGCTTGTGTTGCCTTTGTTTTTATTTGCAAATTCTGCATTGTCAATAACTGCCAAAACTTCTTCCACTTCTTTTGTTTTTTCCACATTCTTCATTTTTTTTGACATCAACCAAACAATGCAAAATGTTGCCAAACCAATACCCAAGGCAATCAAAACAAACCAAACAAAGTCTATGTCAAACATAATTTCAACTTTAAAATAGTTTAACAAAACTGTTAATGTGTTTGCAACAAAATGTATAATCATAGAAGCAAAAATTGAACCCGTTTTTAAAACAATATAAGCCATTATTATGCCGAATAAGAAAGGAAAAATGAACTGTTCTGCTGACAAATGAACAAGTGCAAACAAGGCACTTGAACCCAAAATTGCAACCCAATTTCCATACTTTCTTAAACCTTGAAAAATAACGCCACGAAAAACAAATTCTTCAATTATGGCAGGCACTCCGGCAAGCAAAATAATGCTAACTATTAAAAAGCTCACACTGTTTATATCAAAAACAAAACTTTCATCAACCGCGTAACCGATAAACTTTAAAATTTCAGTTCCTATACTTGAAATTGGCGACAAACCAATCACACCAATAACGCCAATCAAAACGCAAAAAACAATGTTAATCAAACCCAAGTTAAAATTAAGTTTTAGTGCCGATTTTATGTTTGTTTTTTTGCTAACATATAAAAAAACCAAGCCAAAGGCAAGTTGTGCAAGCATTGCATAACTAACATAAACAGCGGTGTTTTGCAAAACTTCTTGAACAGTTGTTCCATAAAAAGTTGAAATTGAAATTAAGATAATTTGTGCCAAAAAACCCAAAATTTGTGGTGCTAATATGCACCACAAAAATGTTTTTCCCGCATCATCTACATTATAAAACGCTTTTTTCATTATATATATTATAATAAATGTTGCAAACAAAAATGTCAAGAATAACCAAAAACTATTTATCTTTTGATTGCTTTCTTGACTTAAACTTTTGATTTTGTTTATAATAGAGTTATGAAAGATTATATCAAAGAAAAACTTCATAATTTGCCCACAAAAAGTGGAGTTTATATTATGAAAGATATTGATGGCAATGTTATTTATGTTGGAAAAGCAAAAAATTTGAAAAACAGAGTTAGTCAATATTTTAACAACAAGCCTGAAAAAAATGCGAATGGCTACACTTTTA
Organism: Clostridia bacterium; assembly: GCA_028709705.1. Lineage (GTDB taxonomy): Bacteria > Bacillota > Clostridia > Christensenellales > UBA1242 > UBA5489. The sequence continues at coordinate 62,857 of JAQVWL010000001.1, read as the reverse complement.
AAGTAAAAGCAATGGTAGACAAAATTTTTGATTTTGAATATTTTATCACATTAAGCGAACTTGATGCTCTTGCACTTGAAAGCAATTTGATTAAAAAACACCAGCCTTTTTTTAATATATTATTAAAAGATGGAAAATCTTTTCCTTACATAAAAATTGACACAAGCAAGCCGTTCCCAAAACCCGAAATTGTACGAAAAGTGAAAAAAGATGGTGCAAAATATTTTGGTCCGTATTTTGCAGGAATAAAAGCGTTTGAAGTTTTGAAAATAATAAACTCTGCTTTTCTTGTTAGAACTTGCAATCTTAAAATTGAAAAAAGCAAACCGCAACCAAGGGAATGTTTGAACTATATGCTCAATCTTTGCTCTGCACCTTGCACAAACAAAATAAGTGAAAAAGATTATGATAAAATAATTGCAAAAGTTATTGAATTTTTGAATGGAAACGACAATTTGATTTTACATCTTTTGCAAGAAAAAATGTTAATAGCATCAGAAAATGAAAATTTTGAAAAAGCACTTGAACTGCGAGAAAACATAAAAATGGTGCAAAAATTGAAACAAAAAGTTGTTGCACAAGTTCCACAAAACAAAGAAATTGATGTTTTTGCTTATGCAACAAACAATATTTCTGGTGCAATAAGTTTGCTTGTTGTTAGAGGCGGAAAAATTTTGGGCGTTCAAAATTTGACAACTGTTGATGCTTCGCTTGATGAGGGCGAAACTTTGTCTAGTTTTATTTTGCAATATTATGCAAATGCAAAAGTTCCTGAAATTATTTTGATAAGTCATAATATTGAAGATATAAACAACATAGAAACAATTTTGACAAACAAACGCAAACCTCAAATATACACTGCAATGCGTGGTTATAAAAAATATTTGCTTGATATGGCAAAAGCCAATGCAAAAGAACATTTGGAAAAATCTGCAACAGTTGAAAAAACAAAGTTTAATGAAACTATTGGTGCTATTCAAAATTTAAAAAAAGAATTAGGGCTTTTGCATTTGCCAAAACGCATAGAATGTTATGATATTTCTAACACCCAAGGCACAAACAGTGTTGCTTCTATGGTTGTTTTTATAAATGGCGACAAGGCGAAAAAGCATTATCGAAAATTTAAAATAAACACTGTTGAAGGTCCAAATGACTTTGAAAGTTTGAAAGAAGTTATTACAAGAAGATTGATTGAACTTGACAAATGCTCTGATGAAAGTTTTTGCCAAAAACCTGATTTGATTTTGATAGACGGCGGAAAAGGTCAACTTTCCATAACAGCAAACTTTTTGTTTTCTATAAGAAATGATATTGAAATAATATCACTTGCAAAAAAATTTGAAGAAGTTTTTAAGCCCAACAACCCAACTCCAATAATGCTAAAAAGAGCCAGTGTTGAACTCAGACTTTTGCAAAATTTGAGAGATGAAGCACACAGATTTGCAATAACTTTTCATCGCAATTTAAGACAAAAAAAGAGTTTGGCAAGTCCACTTGATGACATAAAAGGTGTTGGAAAAGTAAAAAAAGATGCCTTGATAAAACAATTTAAAACAATTGAAGAAATAAAAAAAGCAAGCCCCGAAGAACTTGCTCTTGTAAAAGGTATTGATAAAAATTTGGCAAACAAAATCAAAGAATTTTTTGAAAATTGATTTATTGCAAAACTGCTTTTATTCTGCGAATACCAGCAGAACTGCTTTCTTCTTTTGTTATTTTAAAACGCCCAAGGTCTTTTGTGTTTTTTGCGTGCGGACCGCTACATATTTCTTTGCTAAAACTTCCTATGGTATAAACTGAAACATTTTCGCCATACTTGCTAGAAAACAAACCAACTGCTCCGCTTTCTTTTGCCAAATCGTAAGGCATTTCTTCTCTACATATTTCAATTTTTTGATTTATTATGTTATTGACAAAATCTTCAACCGCTTGCACTTCTTCCGCTGTCATTTTTCTTTCAAAATTAAAGTCAAATCTTAATCTTTCTGGTGTTATGTTGCTACCTTTTTGATTAACATTTTGACCCAAAAACTTTTTCAAGCCCGCGTGCAACAAGTGAGTTGCAGTGTGCAATTTAATTGTGTTGTCATTAATATCTGCAAGACCGCTTTTAAAAACTTTTCCTACATCACCTTTGCTGTTTTCTTTGTGTTCGGCAAAAAGTTCTTCAAATTCTTTTTCTGAAACACTTAAATTATGCTCGTTTGCAAGTTCTTTTGTAATTTCAAAAGGAAAACCAAAAGTGTCATACAATTTGAAAACCAAATTTGAGTTAAGTTTTCCGTCAGTTATATTATTTTTGTTTGAAACAAATTCTTCAAAAACTTTTAGACCGTTTTCCAAAAGTTTAGAAAATTTTTCTTGCTCCAATTTTACTTTTTCAACAATTTGGTCTTTTGAATAATTCCATTCTGGTGCAATATCACATTCAATCAAGTTGTCTATTGTTTTTGCAACCAACTCTTCAAGCAAACCTTCTTTTGCGTTTATGTTTCGCAAATGTCGCATTGCCCTTCTCAAAAGTCGCCTTAAAACATAGCCCCGTTTCACATTGCTTGGTTCAATGCCCGCGTTCAAAATAAGCACGCTTGTTTTTATGTGGTCACTAATAATTCTTACGCTTTCATCTTTTGCTTTGTCAGAATTTGCCAAAATATGATTTATGATTGGTGCATATACTTCTGTTTGATAAACGCTTTCATAACCATTAAGAGTCATAACAAGCCTTTCAATGCCCGAACCGGTGTCAACGCTGTTAAAAGGTAATTTTTCATAAGTGCCTTTTTCAGTTTGCAAATATTGCATAAAAACACCAGCATTCCAAATTTCTATATATCTTTTTTTGTCATCAAAATATCCTGTTTCTTCATAAGATTTTCCGTGCTTGTCGCCTGTATCATAAAAAACTTCGGTGCAAGGTCCGCAAGGACTTTCGCCATCGCCCATTCGCCAAAAATTGTCTTCAAAACTGCAATTTAATATGTGATTTTTTGCAATGCCCATATCTTGCCAAAAATTTCCGCTGTCAGTATCTGCCGGCAAACCGCGAGTTTTGTCGCCACCAAAAACAGTTGCATACAACTTTTCTTTTGGTATTTTTAAGTGATTTACTAACAAGTCATAAGCAAAAGCAACTGCTTCTTTTTTAAAATAATCGCCAACACTCCAACTTCCAAGCATACAAAAACTAGACAAGTGGTGCCTGTCGCCAATGCTATCAATATCGTTTGTGCGAATGCAAATTTGCAAATTGCACATTCTTTTTGAGTCGGGTTGTTCCTGCCCTGTAAAAACATTTTTGATTGGTGCCATACCAGCGTTGATAAACAAAAGACTGTCATCATTTTCAGGTATGATAGAACTGTTTTTTATGATCGTGTGACCATTTTTTTCAAAGAAGTTTAAAAACTCTTTTTTTACTTGTTTTATTGTATATTTCATAATACTTTTATTATATATTGCAAATACAAATTTGTCAAATAAAATAAAAAAACAGAAAATCAAAAAAAGAAAACAAATTTATTTTCTTTTTTGTTCTTTTATTGACTGAATATTTCTACTTGCTCGTTCTTTGTTGAAGCGGTTTATTTTTTTGACTTTTGCAATTTTTATTATGCTTGCCAAAATTATAACTCCCAAAATACTTAGTCCAACAATTTCCAAAATTTGAATTGTTTCGGCACTGAGTTGAACAAATATTTTTGTTGCGTTAAATTCGGCATAAAAAGAAAGATTTTCGGTTATCGTAATGCTTGAAGTTTGCAACACACCATTTGTGTTATACCAACCCAAAAATGTGTAAAAATATTCATCGCTTTGTTTTGTTATTGTAATGTTGCTCAAATTGATGGTTTGACCATAATCATAAGTAAGCGTGCTATAAATTGTTTCATAACTGTTGTCTTGATATAAATATACATTATATCTTCTTAAATTTTCTGTCAGCAAAGGGTAAATGTTTTCAAGCGAATAATCTTCGGTTATCAAAATACTTGTTATTGGCTCTCCGCTAAAATCGGGATTGTCGTACCAGCCTTCAAATGTGTAAGAATATTGTGCTGTGCTTGGCTTTTGAACAGTTAAACTTGACAAATCGTAAGCAGTATCGCCAAAAGTATAATTTATTGTTTGACTTATAAGCCCATTTGCATTATAAACATTTATCACAAATTGTTGATTTTCTATCAAATATTTTGCATAAATACTTTTGTTTTCCGTTACTGTTAAATTTTGCAGTTCGGTTGTATAATTATTGGTGTTAAACCAGCCCGCAAAAGTGAAATTTTGCACAGTTGTGTTAGGTTTTATCACAACAAAATCTTGGTTATAAGTTTTATTTTCGCCAGACATTGTAAAAAATGTTAAAAAAGTGTCATAGTCAAAACTTGTACTTTTAAGCAACACATTTTCTTCATTATAAAACGAAATTGTGTATTGATTTGTTGTGGCATTAAATTTTGCAAAAATATCAATGTTTGAGCCAACATAAACTTCGGTTATTGGGTCGCCCGTGTAATCAATATTATCATACCACCCAACAAAAGCGTAAGTAAATTCTGCGGTTGCTTGTTTTGTTTCCGTATAATCGCCAAAATCAAAAGTTGTGCCACCTTCTTTCGCTTCGGTTCTAAAAATTGTTGTTCCGTCAAGGTCAAAAAAATTGATTGTGTAAGTTATAACAACCCAACTTGCATAAAGCGTTATTCTTGCATTGTCTGTGTTGATGGCACCCGCTTTTTCACATAAAAACGCAACCGAATATTCTTGGTTAAGGTTTAAAAAATAACCCGTTTCTGCATTGCCAACTTTCCAGCCCGTTAAATCTTTGCTTAGGTCAGTATGTAAAATGCCCGCACTTAATCCCGCAGTTGTAAAACTGCCTGTGTAACTAATGCCTTCCAAACTTGAAACACTTCCCGTTCCACCGTTTTCGTTATAAACAATAGTGTAAGTATTTTCTTGCCAATTTGCAGTGTAAGTTTTATCGCCGGTTGACCCAGTATTTATTGTTACAGATTTTTGCGGAGTTATTCCATTTGAACCCGTCCAACCATCAAAAGTATAACCCGTTTTTGTTGGTTCTTGCAAGGTAAAAGTATCTGTTTCATAAGTGTACGAACTTGGGTTTTGGGCAGAGTTTGTTCCGCTGTTTAACTCATAAGATATAGAATAAGCAATTTGTTCCCAAACCGCATAAAGCGTTATTGTTTCGCCCGAACTTTCCACCACATCAGCATATTCACATAAGAGTGAAACTGCATATGGCTTTTCAAGTTCCAACACATTATCAGTGGCATTGACTTTCCAGCCCACCAAAACAATATGTTCATCACCGCTTTCAATATCGCTTCCAGTTCCCGCTGTTGTGAAATCTCCCGAATAACTAACCGCCGAATTTGAAATGGTGCCACTTCCGCCATTATTGTTGTATGCAATTGTGTAAGTATTTTCTTGCCAATTTGCAGTGTAAGATTTATCGCCCGTTGACCCTTGCGTTATTGTAACCAAATTTGATGTTCCAGATATTCCCGTTCCGCTCCACCCCAAAAATGTAAAACCCGTTTTTGTTGGTGCAAGCAATGCAAATGTTTCAGTTTCAAAATTATATGAACTTGGGTTTGCAATATTATTGTCACCACCATCAAGATTGTAAGTTATGCTATAATTCGTTATTTCCCATTTTGCATAAAGTATTTTATAGTTAATGCCGTTGGTTGCATAAAAAGTTTGAGAATGACTATACAGATAATTTGTACCACTTATGTTGTTCTGAACAGCACTAAAAGATAGGTAATAACCATTTGCATCGTTTGGAATTTTGTTGACAAAATCGCTTTCTTGATACCAACCCAAAAAGGTGTAATGTTCTTTTGTTGGTGCATTAATATATTGTTTATAAAATAAATTTGAAGGATTGGTGCTTAAAATAATGGCATTTGTGTTGCTTGGGTCATTAATTCCGCCGTCTAAAAAATAATTTAGTTTTGTTATGTAATTTGTATTTACATTGTCATACCTAAAAATTTTTATTTGGTAAGAAAACTCATAACCATCAGTTGTTGTAAATTTTAAAGTTGAATTATGTATTGTAACTTGGTTTAAAAAAGAAAATTGGAACCATAAATACCCACTTGCATAATTTGAAAAAGTTGCCGGTGTAAAGGTTGATGATGTGTTATTAACAGTCAAGCCTGAAAGAATGTAACTTTTTATTTTGCTATACTCTGCAAAATACAATCCTAAAACTAATGCAGTGCCATTTGTAAACCCATAATATGTAGTACCATCTCTTAAAAGAGAATTTTGATTTTGATACATAAGTTCTTTGTCAGAGTTATATACATAAGAAATAACATATTCAATCTCTGCGCCAGAAAAAATCGCAAAAGATTTTATATGAGTTTCATCAATTGTTCCATTACTATCTGTGTCAACTTTTATTTTTATTTTATAATATCCCGCACCAAGCGGTGAGTTTGCATCAAGTGTTATTTGAGTGTTGTTTTTTGTCAAAGTAAATTGGTCGGTCTTGTTTACATTATCAAGCCAAATTTCAAAATCAAAACTTGAGTTTGCATAAGTACTTGAAAAAGTGTAAGTCAAACTTGGAACAAATTCAGTGTTGTATTCAAACAAATTTTTTTGAAGTTTTGAAGTGTCTGCAATTTCCAAAGAAGTGTCTGCAATTTCCAAATTTGTGTAATTGGAATTTGAGTCAGAAAGCAAAAGTCCTGAATAGTTTTCGGGATTATCCATATCAACTTCTATGCCATTATAGGTTAAGGCACTTCCACCATCTTCATCACCTATAACAACATAGGTGTATGACACATTTGCATCATCATACATAACATAAACATACTTTCTATCTGCACCATAACTGTTTAGTGTTATCCACGCACCTGTGTAAGTTGTGTCCCCAACAGTGCAAGTATAGGTATCGTCCCACCCAACAATTGTCATTGCGTGATTTGTGGAACCTGATAAGTGATTTGAAGTTACAGACAAACAAAATTCTGAACCATCTTCATTTGTTGTAAATCTGTCAGAGTCTATCGCACAATAAATTCCACCATCGTTTTGAATATATTCTTTCATATACTGCATTATATCTTGCTTGTTTGTGGGTGTTTTTGTGTTATAATCGCCAAAATATCCAAATTTAAGGTCGGCAATCAAATCTTTGCTTGCAAGGTCTTTGTATGCGTTAAAATATTCCTCATAGTTATCTTCGCCAATGTTATAAATATTTTCATAAGGGAAATCGTTTTCAAGCATAATTCCGTAAGTGTTTACAGCATTTTTGTAGGTGATATAATGTCCGCCATCGCCAATTTTATAATTTGCAATATCATTGGCACCAAGGGTATTATGAGCAATATAATATCGGTAGGCAAGCGAAACCCAAGCCTCTGAAAAATTGTAATATTCGCCAAAATTTACAGCAAGATAAGTTTCTATTTGTTTTGTTATTGCAAAACTCCAACACAAGCCAACACTTGTTTGATTGTCAGCAATCACCAAATATTCATCTGCCAATTTGTAATAAGGGTCAGTTGTCGCACCAACAACATCGGGTGTTGAGGGTTTTGTAATTAAATTAGTTTCTGAAACTTGTGGCACAAATTCTGCTTGTGCAAAGTTTTCAGCAATTTGGGCGTTTGGGCTAACTGATTGAAAAAAAACAACTGCACACAAAAAAATAAAAATCAAAAACATTGCTTTTCTTTTCATTCAGTTCCCCTTTTGTTTTTAGTTTATGTTAATATTCTAATATATACTATGTTTATTTGCAAACAAAAAAACTGCTTTTTTGAAAATATCTAAAAAATATTTTATATAAAAAAAATAAAATCCAAATAATTTTTATTTTAAATAATAATGTTGAAATATATTGAAAATTTTGTAAAAAAATTGGTTCTTATACTTGACAACCGCCTTTTGCTTGTGATATATTAGTCAAGTATATGGGGGTATGGCTCAGTTGGCTAGAGCACCTGCCTTGCAAGCAGGGGGTCGACGGTTCGAATCCGTCTATCTCCACCATAGCGGGACACGCTGAAACCCGCATAAATACTTGAATGTAGCTCAGCAGGTTAGAGCACCACCGTGATGCCGAGCAAGGCGAGCGGAAAGCGAAACCTTGCGAACGCCATTCGCACGCACAACTTCCACTTGGCGAATATAAGGTGGGGGCACCGACCAACACCGACAAAGAAAAAGTCGTTAAAACCAAATTTTATATTGGAATGTAGCTCAGCAGGTTAGAGCACCACCCTGATAAGGTGGGGGTCGGTGGTTCGAGTCCACTCATTCCAACCAGTGAAATATAACCGAACGGGGTTGTATTTTTTTATTTTGCCCCCACCTTTCAATGCTTGAAAAGCATTGGCAAAGTAAAACTTTGCAATCAGGGTGCCACCGTGATGCCGAGCAAGGCGAGCGGAAAGCGAAACCTTGCGAACGCCATTTATTGATTTTTTTGGTAACAAAAAAATTTTAAAAAATAAACAAAAAAACTCACGCCCATTTGGAGTGAGTTTTTTGTAAAACCATTATAGGTTTAAAATTAATAAGGTCTTTTGTTAAAATTATTTCTTTCTTGTTTTCTAATTCTGTTACATTCTTTACATCTTTTAGGTTCGTTTGTGAAACCTTTGTCAATATAAAATTGTTGTTCTTCTTTTGTCCAAATAAATTCTTTTCCACAATTAGCACAAATAATTTTTTTATCTTCCATTATACCCTCCCTGAATATTTGTTTAATTATATAACTTATTGAAAGTAAATTTTAAAAACTTAAAATTTTTGACTGCGTGAGCAACCGTTTGCTTTTGGCAAACACTCCCATAAGTTGAATAATCATCAATTTGGTACGCCACCTTGTTTTGCTTGGGAAATTTGACCAAAATCTAAGATAATAGAGACTTATTGGAAAGGTATATATTAAACTAAAATCATAATAGCACCAAAAACATATTTTGTCAACATTTATTGCATAAATTTGACAATCAATAGTGTTTTTTAAAAAAATATTAGCAACTGATTTTGTTAAATAACTTAACCCCAAGTTTTTTTAGTGCCAAGAAATTTATAACTACAAAAAGCGATAAATAAGTAAATTCCAACAACAAAAACAACTCTAAACTCATATAACTGATAAGTGTAGATAGATATAACACAAAAGGCAAAACCATAAGAACCACACCGCCCAACAAACCAATCAATGCACTTGCACTTTGCTTTACAACTTGCACATAATTTTGATATTTCATTTTTGGGAAAGTAAGATTTATTAACATTCCAAACATTGCACAGCCGACAACCGCCAAAATTGGATAAGCAAAAAATATAATTGCAGTTAAAATGGTAAACTCGCTACCGAATAAAATAAAATTCAAAATTCCTGATAGCAAAATAAATGGCAAGACCAACAACACATTGAACGCAATTTTGGCAAAAATTATTTTTTGAGGGGAAATAGGCAATGCTTTTAAGTTTTCAAACTTTGTACCTTCCATTGAAATGGAAACGCTTGCAGTGTTGGAACCTGACATTGTAATTGTGGTTAGCATTAGTAAAATCAAAAACAAACTAACACCGTTTCCACTGCCAAACCCCAAACTGTCAACCGAAGAAAAATAAATTACAAAAGGCAAAATCAAACCTATTATTGCCATAAATATTGTGTTAAACATATAAACCATAACACCAAAATATCTTTTGGCTTCTGTTTTTATAAGATTGGTCAAAACGGATGTTTGATTATATGACAATTCTTTTTTGGAAATTCTTGCAACAGATTTGTTAAGTGCAAAGTTGATTTTTTTGTAAAGTGCGGAAACAAAAACTATAATTGCCAAAAGTGCCAGCAAATTTATTGCAATGTTAAGAAGCAAGAATATAAAATTGCCTTCCACAATGCCAGACAAAAAGAAACCAACAGTTGGAATTACAATGTATAACGCAGTTTGGAAACTTGCACCTTGGTTTACAAAGTAAGTCAAAATATCATAGAACTTTGCGTAAAAAACACTATAAAGTAAAATGAAAATTAATATCAAGGCAAAACTTATAAGATGCGGATTTTTTGCCTTTGCATAAATAAACGAAAATAACAAACCAATCAAAGTTCCTATCAAGGTTGGTATTATAGGAAAAAGCAAAAAGCCCAAAATGCAAAGCAAGAAAGTCCCAAAACTGAACCCTGCCAAAATAAAATATGCAACAATGCCCGGAATCAAAGTTACCGCAGTGTAAAGATATGCTGAAAACAAAACAGCAACAAGTTTTGCAGATACTATTGTACTGCTTTTAAGTGGCATACTTGCAAGCATTTCAAAATCTTTTGTTTTAAAAAAATGCGACTGCGCCTCCATTGTTATAAGCATTGTGATAAACAAAACTGAGGTTATTCCCACTTGAACAAAAAGATAATTAAGCATTCCACCGCTGGCAAGTGCAACACCTGTTTGATAATACAAAAATGTAAAATAAACACCCAAAAGTCCAAAAACAAAAAGAGTCATACCCAAAAATTTGCCAGATTTTTTTCCTGAACCCTTAATGGCAATTACATTTAGCAACTGAATAAGTTGAACTTTTACAAGAGAAAAAAATTTAGTCATCATTCTTCTCCAATTCCAAAAACAATTTTTCGAGGTCCTTATCGCCTTTGACATCTTTCATTTTTCCACTGCCCATAAGTTTGCCTTTTTTAATTATTACAATGCTAGAACAAATTTTTTCTGCAACTTCCAAAATGTGTGTTGAATAGAAAAACGTACAGCCATTTTTACATTCTTCATCCATAATTTTTTTAAGTTCGTGCGAACTTATTGGGTCAAGACCAACAAAAGGTTCATCAAACAAATATAATTTTGGTTTGTGAATAAAAATTGAAACAAGAGCCAATTTTTGCTTCATTCCGTGAGAATATGTAGATATAACCGCTTTTAAATCATCATATATTTTCAATCTTTTTGCATATTCTTCTATTCTTTTTTGCCTTGTTTCTGCGTTTATTTCATAAACATCAGCAATAAAATTGAGATAGTCAATACCTTTTAAATTTTCATACAAATCGGGATTGTCTGGCAAATAACCAATGATTTTTTTAACTTCCAAAGGTTGTGTTTTGATAGATTTTCCATCAACCATTATTTCGCCTTCAAAGTCAATAATGCCTGATATTGCTTTCAATGCCGTAGTTTTGCCTGCACCATTGTGACCAATAAAAGCACAGATTTCTCCGCTTGGAACTTGAATGGTCAAATTGTTAACTGCCTTTTTTGTTCCATAAGTTTTTACCAAATTATTTATTTCTAACATTTTTTTAACTCCAATAATATTTTATCATAACAAATTTGATTTGTGAACTAAAATAATAAAAAGCAAATAAAATAAGTTGTAAAATATATTTAAATCAAAAAAATACTATACTTTTGCGGTATAGTATTTTTTTGTATGTTTTATATATGAAATTTCTTTTTAAATTCTTGCACCACACTTTTGGGAGCAAGTGCAAATATTGTGACAAGTGATATTAGTGCCATTGAGCCGACAATAAGTTTGGGGAAAAGCACACTAACAGGGTCCAAGCATAGCATCAACATAAAAAACGTTATGCTTACAAGGCAAAGAGATAATTGAGAAAACAAAAATTCTTTTATTGCAAATTTTTTAAAAAGTATAAAAACATTGTTTATCAAAATAACTCCGCTTAAAATAAATGGAAGTACGTATGTTAACGCCCAAAGTTCGTTTGGTATTGTTGCCAAATTGTAACCAAAAATGTTTACGGATATAAGAATTAAATTTATTGCAAGCACGTTTGCCAAAATTTTTATTCCCAAACTTGAATCTTTTTTGAATGACCACATAGCAAGAAACCAAACATAAATTATGCCCATTGTGTCAATCACGCTCCAAAGCACTCCGGTATATGTAAGCAGATTGATTAAAACAGTTGTGGCAATCAATATTGGACATACTATGTTCATAATTATTTTAAGCAAATTTCTTTTTTGTGTTTCCTTGCTTTGTGTTTGAGGAAAAGTTATTTGAGTTTCAACATTTTCCCCTTTTTCTAATTTTCTGTGGCAAAGTGGACAATATTCCGTTTCTGTGGATATGTGAACTTTGCAATGTTTACAATATAACATTTTTTCTCCTTTAGGGGTTGAAGCGCGGGGGCGGTAGCCCCCGCCGAAAAGCCGAAAGGCTTTTCAAAAATTTGCTCCCGCAAATTTTGCTTCAACCCCTTATTTTTAATTTATTTCTTCTTTTAAATTGCTTTGAATTTCTACTTTCAACCCTTCATCTGCAAGTGCCGAAAAGAAAAACTGTTCAATTTTGGTATCCATAATTTCCCTTGAAAAACTGATTGTTGCAATGTTGTTTGCAGTCATTATTGCAACACCAGTTGTATTACTACATTCAAAGTCAATTATGTGTTTTTTCATACATTCAGGCATATCAACAATACCCAAATTTGACAAACTTCTTGTGTTGTTTTTTTCGCCAATCACTACACTTGCAATACCAATAACAATATTTTTCAAAAACAAAGGAAAATATTTTATCCTAAAACTTTTTTCCATATACACATTTGCATTTAAAAAAGTTTGCAATTTATCTTTTTGAATTCCGTCTACAAACGCTTGATAAGTTTTTTTCAAAACATCTTCAAAAGTTGTATTGTTATCACAAATTATTGAAGAATAGAAAACCAAAGAAAAGTTTCTTAATGTTTCTGATGGAAACATTTTTCTTAAATTTACAGGAATACAAACATTTATCGGTTCGTTCTTTTTGATTTTGTCGCAATGTGTTTTCCAAACAGACCAAGTGTATAGTGCTGACAAATAACCTGTTATTGATGCGTTATATTTTTTGGCAACCAAATTTAATTGACCTGCATCAAGTTTTCCAAAAATAACACCTGTGCCTTTGCTCATATCAAGTTTTTGCCCTTTTATGTGATAAGCATCAGGTATTTTTTCTCTTTTTCTGTCGTTTTCGGTATAATATTTTTGATAACTATCTTCGGTTTCTGCTGGCGAAACTTCTTGCTCAAAGGTTCTGACTTTATTTTCAGTTTTCATTTCATGGCCCAAAAGTTCAAGATATCTATAAACAACTGCTTTTAAAAGTTCCAACCCACCATAGCCGTCAGTAAGTGCGTGGCAACATTCAAAACTTATTCTGTTTTGATAATAATAAAAAGCAAAAACATAGTTGTTGTTAATGTTTGATGCAATATATTTGTTCATAACTGAATCTTCTTCTCGCAAAACAACTTGTTTTTTATTGGCTTCAAGATAATACCAAAAAAAACCACTTTTACGGCGAACATAAAGTGAAGGAAATCTTGGTTTTAAGTCGTTTATTGCCTTTTCTAAAACATCGGGTTGGACCGGTTTTTTCATATTTGCTGCAATTCTAAAAACGCAAGTGCAATTTGGTTTATGTAAAACTGTGTATAGTTTGCCTGCATTGTCAATTCTATACCAGTTGGTAGTTTTATCTATTTTGTTTTTCATATATCCTCAAACTTGCAAAGCAAGATTAATTTTTTTTAACAAAATTATTTTAACAAACAAATTCTATATTGTCAAGAATTTTTTTGACAAATTTTAAAATAAAAAAAAGGGACAATCCCTAAAAAGTTTGTTCCTTGAAATTTTTTTTGCCTTCCACACCGAATTGGTCTAATGTTAAGTTTGGTTCCATTGCGTAATAAACTTCAGCCAAATTTATTTTTTCTTTATCACAAAAAACAAGTGAAGTTATCAAATGATAATTATTATGTTCATCGTTAGTTTCCAAGTAATCTATTTGATTTGTGCAAAAATTTTCTTGTTGAATGTCGTTATCAAAAAAATATGCTTGATTTTTTGTAAAATTTTCTTTGTCTAAAATGTTTGCCATAATCACTGTTTTGTGGCTAGCAAATCCTGTGTTTGGCCATTTTATTGCCCAATCTTTGCCAAACCATTTGTGCTTTGTTGTGTAATAATTTGTTTCTTTGTAATTGTTTTCTGTGCTAACAACGCTTAACATTTTTTGATTTTTGTTTCGCTTTTCAAAAATAAAAATTTTGCTTCCACTATCCCAAATACTCCAAACATTTCCCTTTGCTTTTTCCGTGTTTATCATATTAGGGCTTACTATCAAATATTTTTTATATTCTGAAAGGTTTTCTGAAAACTTTTCTTCATATGGAGCAAATTTATAACTCATAAAATTTAGTTTTTGTCCATCTTTAAGTATCACATAACCTTCTCGCCAATCACCAAAATCTTCATAAACACCAATGTCAACTATATTTTTTACAAGTTCTTTGTATTCTGCGTTACCCCAAAGTTCAGGTAGTCCAACCAAAGCATTAAACTTATCTTTGTTTTTCTGAATTTGCTTTTCGCTAAACTGCTTCAAATTTCCTTGCTTTTCCAAATCTTGTTTTTCTGAAATTTTTGCCATTTTATTTTCCCCTACCCTCTTTTTTTTAAAGTAAAAACATAATACAATACAAGAAAAAATTTGTCAAGACCCAATTGCAAAAAAACTTTATTTTTGTTGCAAAAAGTTATTGACAAATAGTGTTTGTTATATATAATGATGTTATATTTAGTATATTACATTAATAAGCATAAGGTGGCACAATGGAAATAAAAGACATAAGAAAAGATGAGCAAAGAAAAAAAACAAAAACTATAAACAAAGTTTTGGAGGTTTGTGATAGAATTGACAGAACTTTGCCTGTTGAATATCAAATAAAACAACTTTTTGATTGGTGTTTGGGCAATTTTTTTTACAATTATTCTGCAAAAGAACGATTTTTGAAAAACGACCCTACTTTGAATTTGAAAGAAGAGATTAATCTTGACAAACTTATGAAATGCAATGTTGGTGTTTGTGGTCAATTTGCGGAGGCTTTTTGCTTGATGTGCACACAAATTGACGGAGTCCGCACTTTTTATGTCAAAACAGCTGCAAAAAGTAAGGACACCAAATTTAATGGCAATCACGCTTTGTGCTTGCTTGAAATTGACAACAAACAAACTTTTGTAGATGTTTCTTGCGGTCTGGGTGCGTGTTTAAGAAATCAAAATCCTTATGATTTTTTTCTAAAATCTTGGAAAGATTTGCAAAAAACATATAACAAAAAAAGAGATATTATTATGGAACCATTGTCAATAATGGTTAGTACTTCAAAAAATATAGATAAATATTACGATTATTTTAAAGATATGGACAATGAAATTTTTGCAAGTTTGGCAAATGACGATATGAAAAGTATTTTAGAAAATTCTTGTTCCATTAATATCAAAACAAGCAAAAGAGAAATTTTGGAAGATAGAGAACAAAAATAAAAAAAAGAAAATAAAATTTTTCTTTTTTTTGTTTATAAATACCTAATTAAATTGACAAATTGGGTTATTTTGTTATACTTGTTTTGTATTTATATTGCAGTAATAGGAGAAAAAATGGAAGAAAATATTAAACTTATGCAAAACCAATTATCATTGCAGTTGCAACAAATTAGCAACAGCAAAGAGTTTTTTGAATTGCAAGCAAAGTATCTTGGAAAAAGTGGAGAAATCACTGGTTTGATGAAAGAACTTGGCAAAGTCAGCAAAGAAGAAAGACCAGCACTTGGAAAACTTATAAACTCTTTTAAAGTTTGGGCAGAAAATGAATTTTCTTATGAACTTAAAAAAATTGGAAAAAAAGAACTTGAAGAAAAATATAAAAGTGAAAAAATTGATATTTCAATGCCATCAAAAAGTCAAAAGGTTGGTTCGCTTCACCCTATCACATTGATAAAAAAAGAAATGATAGAAATTTTTGAAGGGCTTGGTTTTTCTATGTTTGAAGGACCTGAAATTGAAAGCGACTATTACAATTTTACTGCACTTAATGTTCCCAAAGACCACCCTGCAAGAGATATGCAAGACACATTTTTTATAAACGCTGAAATGCTTCTTCGAACTCAAACTTCCCCGGGGCAAATAAGAGTAATGGAACAAAGAAAACCGCCAATAAAAGTTATGGTGCCGGGCAAAGTTTTCCGCAGTGATGATGATGCAACACACAGTCCTATGTTTCACCAAATGGAAGGTCTTGTTGTTGACAAAGGATTGACAGTTTGCGACCTTTATGGTGTGCTTGACAATCTTGCAAAAGCACTTTTTGACAAAAACACAAAGACAAGATTGCGACCTTCTTTTTTCCCTTTTACAGAACCAAGTGTGGAAGTTGATGTGCAATGCTTTAATTGTAGCGGTGCTGGTTGCAAACTTTGTAAAAACACAGGTTGGATAGAAGTTTTGGGCGGTGGAATGGTGCATCCAAATGTGCTTAAAAACGGCGGTATTGACCCAGAAATTTACACAGGACTTGCCCTTGGTGTTGGAATGGATAGAATTGCAATGCTAAAATATGGTATTCCAAACATAAAACTTTTGTTTGAAAATGATATAAGACTGCTAAAACAATTCAAGTAAAATATAAAAGAAAAAAATTAGGAGAAAAAATGAAATTACCTATAAGTTGGTTAAAAGAATATGTTGATATTGATGTTTCCATCAAAGAGTTGGAAACCAAACTTTTTTCAAGCGGTTTCGAAGTTGAAGAAGTGCTAGATTTGGGAAAAGAAATTTCAAGATGCGTTGTAGGAGTTATCACAAGCATTGAAAAACACCAAGATAGCGACCACTTGCAAATTTGCAAGTTAGATTGCGGAAAATATGGCGAAAATATTCAAATTGTAACAGGAGCAAGCAATGTTTTTGTTGGTGCAGTTGTGCCTGTTGCACTTGACGGAGCAACCCTTAAAAATGGCATAAAAATAAAAAGTGGAAAATTAAGGGGCGTTGCTTCTAATGGAATGCTTTGCTCTGGCGAAGAACTTGGAATTGATGACAACTTTTTTGCGGGAGCAAGTGTATATGGTATTTTAATTTTGCCCGAAAACACTCCAAAAGGTGCTGACATAAAGGACATTGTAGGTCTAAACGATTTTGTTTTTGATATTTCTATCACCGCCAATCGCCCAGACTGCCAAAGCATTTTGGGAATGGCAAGAGAAGTTTCTGCAATACTTAAAAAACCTTTAAAAATGCCTTCAATTTTTTTTGTTGAAAATGAAGAAAACGAAAAGAAACTAACAGTTGAAGTTTTGGATAACGAACTTTGCCCAAGATATATCGCACACTTGGTTGAAAATATAAAAATTAAGGACTCCCCTATTTTTATAAAAAGAAGACTATTACTTTGTGGAATAAATCCAATCAACACAATAGTTGACATAACAAATTATGTTTTGCTAGAAATGGGGCAACCAATGCACGCATTTGACTTTCAAAAACTTGAAGGGCAAAAAATTGTTATAAGGCGAGCAAAAGAAAATGAAAAAATAAGCACATTGGATAAAAAGGAATTTGCTTTAAACGACAAAAACCTTGTTATTTGTGACAGCAAAAAACCCGTTGCACTTGCAGGGATTATGGGCGGACTTGATAGCGGAATAACAGAAACCACAACCGAAATTGTGTTTGAATCTGCAAAATTTACAAGAGAAAACATCCGTAAAACTTCAAGAGCCTTGGGGCAAAGTTCAGATTCTTCACACCGTTTTGAAAAAGGTGTTGATGAATTTACAACAGAAATGGCAATGAAAAGAGCCTTAAATTTGATAAATTTGCTTGATTGTGGCAAAATTACAAACATACATTTTGATAGCAGAAAACAAGAAAAACCTTTGCAAAAAATATCAACAAGTTTTTCCAAAATAAACAAGTTGCTTGGCATTGACATATCCAAAGAAACAATAATAGACATTTTGCAAAGATTAAATTTTGAAATAACTTCAAACCCTTTAAAAGATGAATTTGTTGCCATTGTTCCACAATATAGAGAAGATTTGACCGGCTACCCCGACCTTGCAGAAGAAATTATAAGAATTTATGGATATGACCACATAACACCAACACTTTTGGAAAACACTCAAATAACAAAAGGCGGACTTTCACAATCTCAAAAAGATGAATTTAAGGCAAAAAACGCGTTAGTCAACCAAGGATTTTGCGAAATTATAACATATTCTTTTTTTGGTGAAAAAGACATTGATTTGTTTAAATTTGAAAAAGACGCTTTTGAAAGAAAGTTTATAAGACTTCAAAACCCACTTACCGAAGACATTGAAATAATGAAAACAACACTTGCACCTTCAACTTTAAGAATAATAGAAAAAAACATTAAAAAAAGCGTGGAAGAAGGAAGATTTTTTGAACTTGCAAATATTTATATTCCCAAAGAACTACCACTTGTTGACTTTCCGATAGAAAGAAAAACATTAAGTTTGGGGGCATTTGGAAAAGACGAAAGTTTTTTTAGCATAAAAGGTGCTTTGGAATCATTTGCCGAAAACTTTAATCTAAAATTTAGATTTGAACCAACAAAC
Organism: Clostridia bacterium; assembly: GCA_028709705.1. GTDB lineage: Bacteria > Bacillota > Clostridia > Christensenellales > UBA1242 > UBA5489. The sequence goes on along the minus strand of JAQVWL010000001.1, from coordinate 44,388 downwards.
AAACCATTTTTGCACCCTTATGTTTCTGCAAATATTTTATTGGAAGAAAAAGTAATTGGCTTTGTTGGTCAGGTAGGATACGATATTTTGGAAGAATTGTCTATTGACAAAAACGTTTTTATTGCAGAACTAAACTTTGAAGAATTTTATCAAAAATACAATCCACATTATCATTACAAACCCGTTTCAAAACATCTTGAAATAAAACGAGATTTGGCACTTGTGGTAAAAGAAGAAATCACTTCTGGGGAAATTGAAAACATTATTTTTGCTTCTAGCAAAAAAATTAGCAATGTTGTGTTGTTTGACATTTACAAAGGCGAACAAATTGAAAATGGTAACAAAAGTATGGCGTATAATATAACTTTTGCACCAGATGAAAACCCAATAACACACGAAGAGGTTGATAAATATATTGAAAAAATATTAAAAAACCTTAAAGAAAAACTTTCAATTGAGTTAAGATAACGATAAACAAAAAAAATCAGCAGACCCGCTGATTTTTTGTTTTTCTACATATAAATTACATAATTAAACAAAATAATGATAATTTAGTTGACTATACCTTTATTATTGTGATAATTTAAAACTCAGGAGGGAAAAATGGCTTCTTATAATTTTGGTAAAAAAAGAGTATGTAAAATGTTGAGAGAAAAATTTAATTTGGGTGATAGGGTTTTAGATATTGGACCTTGCAATGGGAAATGGTATAATCTTCTTTCAAACTACTTCAAAATGGACGCAGTGGAAATTTGGAAACCTTACATTTTGAAATATAATTTGTTAAACAAATATGAAAACTTATATTTTAATGATATCTTAAAACACGACAATTTTAAGTATGATGTTATTATTATGGGTGATGTTTTGGAACATTTAAGCATTCCAGATGCACAAAAAATTTTAAAGAAAATGTATGATGAATGCAAAGAATTGGTTGTTGCTGTTCCATATAGATTTTGGCAACCTGCAATAAATCGCAATCCTTATGAAATTCACTTGCAACCAGATTTAACACCAAAGAATTTTATGGAAAGATATCCTGGTTTTAAATTGTTTTGGGGCAACAGATTTTATGGCTATTATATAAAAGACACAAAATAACTAAAAAAACACATTAGAAATGATGTGTTTTTTGTTTTATTTTAAGTATTTTTGCTTTTTGAAATTTTTGTTTTTGTGGTTTTAAGTTTTGTTACTTTTTTTGGCTTTGCAACTTTGATTTTTGTGGTTTTGGAAGTGGATTTGTTTTTTGTTTTTTCTGGCATATTTTCTAATCGAATTTTGTTTTCTTCAATAAGTTTTAAATAGTTTTCATACATTTGCCTGACAACTTTTTCCCAAGTAGAATAAATATTTTTATAGGCATTAATGCAAACATTTTTATATGCTTCTTTGTCTTTAAATATTTTAATAATCTGATTTGCAAATAGATTTTTATCGTTTTTCCCTATATATCCATCAATGTTTTTGTTGATTGTTGAAGATGCAGTACTGTTTTCAATAAAAATCGTGGGAACATAAAATGCCGCCGCCTCAATTCTTACAATTCCGTCCGTGTCATAAAAAGAAGGAAAAATGTGTAAATCACTTGCCATTATTATTTGATTTTTTTCTTCGTTTGTGTCAATTTTGCCCAAAATTTTTATTTTGTCTTGCAAGTTTAATTCTTCAACTTTTTCTTCAAAATATTCTTTGTCTCCGCCGTCGCCTATCATCAACAGTTTAAATGCAAAACCTTTTTCTTTTAAAACCTTGCAAACTTCAATAGTAAAATCCAAGTTTTTTATTTTGTTTAGTCTGCCAATACTTAACAAAACAATCTCATTGTCTTTAATATTGTAATTTTTTCTTATTTGCTTTTTTATTGCTCGCTTTTCAGTTGCAGAATAATTGTTTACTATTTCTGTTGCATTTGAAATTATATCAATATTTGTTTTTATTCCATAACTTTTTGCAATATCCACACATGCTTGATTCATTGTATACACAACATTGGCAGAATTAAAATTTTTTACAACCATACCCAATAACCATTTTGTTAAAACTTTTGATTGTGTTGCTTTCATAAAATCTCTTTCATATTGGCTGTGCATTGTTGCAACAACTGGTATTTTATGCTTTTTTGCATAAGCGATACCCACCTTTGCCAAATTGAATGGCGAGTGAAAATGCACTATATCCAAATTTGAATTTTTTAATTCTTTTTTAAATTTTGTATCCATTTGAGGAACACTATAATCATAATCCAAACTTGCAAGTTTTAATCTTCCACATCTTATTACCCTGTAAGGAAAATTGTCAACAAATTTTTTGTCTTTGCCATAAGGAGCAAAAACCGTAACATCTGCATATTTCAACAAATTTTTGGCATAATTGTCGACAACATTGATAACTCCATCAATCATTGGATAAAATGTATCTACAAACAAACCTATGTGTATTTTTTTCATTTTTTTTACCTTATTTGTTATTTATTGCTTCAACGCCCGGAAGAAGTTGTCCTTCAAGCAAAGCCAAGCTTGCGCCTCCGCCCGTTGACATATGGGTTATTTTTTTGTCAAGTTTTAGAAGCCTTATAGATGCTATACTGTCACCACCGCCAACAATGGTTTTACCTCTTGCCTTTGCAACAGCCCTAGCAATTGTTTCTGTTCCTTCTGAAAACTCATCAAATTCAAAAACGCCCATCGGTCCATTCCAAATAACTGTTTTTGCCCTTCTTATGGTTTTTGTAAACAATTTTATTGTTTTTGGTCCCAAATCCATTCCTATCAAATTTTCTGGCATATCGGGACCAGAAGTTACAATCGCTTTTGCAGTTGTGGAAAAAGATGCACCGCATTTGTGGTCTATTGGCAAAAGCAATTTTACATTACACTTTTTTGCTTCTTCCAAAATTTCTTTTGCTAGTGGAATTTTTTCTTCATCTATAAGAGAATTGCCCAGATTATAACCTTGTGCTTTTAAAAAAGTATAAGACATTCCCCCGCCAATCAAAATTGCATCTGCTTTTTTTAAAAAATTCATTACTATGTAAATTTTTTCTGACACTTTTGAACCACCCAACACCACAACAAATGGTTTTTTGGGATTTTTCATTATGTCTAACATTGTGTTGACTTCTTTGCCCATCAAATATCCAACTGCGTTGGGAAGAAGTCTTGCAATTCCTGTTATTGAAGCGTGACTTCTATGTGCAGTGCCAAAAGCATCGTTAACATAAATATCTGCTAGTTTGGAAAGTTTTTTTGCAAAAATTGGGTCGTTTTTTTCTTCTTCTTTATAAAATCTTATATTTTCCAAAAACAAAATTTCGCCAGGTTTTAATTCTTGTGACATTTTTTCAACTTTTTCACCCACGCATTGAAAAGAAAATTTTATTTTGGTAAGTGGCAACAAATTTAACAATTTTTTTGCAACAGGAATAAGTGAAAGATTGTCTTTGATTTCGCCATCTGGTCTGCCCAAATGCGAACACAAAATAAGCCTTGCACCTTTTGACAAAAGATATTTTATTGTTGGAAGTTCTTTGATTATTCTCGTTTCATCAGTTACAACGCCATTTTCATCAAGTGGAACGTTAAAATCAACCCTCAAAAAAACTCTTTTATCTTTAACATCAATATCTTCAATTGTTTTTTTCATTTTTTCCACCCTTTTATCTTGTGTATTTATTTATAAAATAATAGCATTTTATCAAAATAAATGTCAATCAAATATTATATTGCTTGATTTATAATTTTTTATTATAACAAACTTTCTTGCAAAATTTTTACTGCTTCTTCAATACTTTCAATTTTGCAAAGTTGAAGCCTTAATTGATTGGCTTTGGGTTGGTCTTTTACATACCACAAAAGATGCTTCCGCATATGTGAAACAATAAAGTTTTCTGGATAAACTTTTTGCAACAACGCAAAATGTTTTTTTATTGTTTCTATTAATTGCGTTTTGGTTGGCAAAATCTTTTCACTTTCTGAATTGTTTTTTAAAAATTTAAAAATTTGCGGTCTGCCCAAAGCACCTCTTCCCACCATAACTGCATCAACACCCGTTTTTTGCATTTCCAAAAATGAGTTTAAATCGAAAACATCTCCGTTGCCAATTATGGGAATTTTAACGCTTTCTTTCAATCTTTTTATTGCATTGTAATCAACTTTGCCAGAATAAAATTGCTCACGCGTTCTGCCATGCAAGCAAATTGCACTTACACCCACTTTTTCTAACCGTTTGGCGAGTTCAATGCTCACATTTTCATCTTTCCCATAACCCATTCGCATTTTCACTGTAACTGGTTTATCAGTTGCTTCAACGCAAGCCCTTGCCACTTCAACCGCCAAGTCCAAGTTTTTTAAAAGTGCCGAACCTTCGCCATTTTTGACTATTTTGGGTGCAGGGCAACCCATATTTATGTCAATTATATCAAATTTTTGCAATTCTGGAAGTTTACAAACTTGTGCCATAATTTTGGGGTCGTTTCCAAAAATTTGAACTGCACAAGGTTTTTCATTTGGCAAAGTGAAAAGCATTTCTTGATAAATTTTTTTTGATTTTGAAAAAATCAAGCCTTTTGCGCTTATCATTTCGGTATAAGAAAGTCCCGCACCAAAATCTCTGCAAATACTCCGAAAGGCAAAGTCAGTTACTCCTGCCATTGGTGCCAAAAATATATTGTTTTTTATTTCTAAATTCTTTATTTTCACAATTTTTAGTTTATACCAAAATTTGCAAAAAAGTCAAGTTGTATCGGCATTATAATTTTAAAATCAAATTTTTTGAAAACTTGACAGCCGGAATAACTTTTGTTGGCGAAATAAAACTTTCGCCTGTTTGAAAATTGACAAATGTTCGTTCGTTTCTCTGTTTGGTATAAAGTTTTGCAAAACCCGAAAAATTTATGGTTTCCCCTTTGCTTAATGCGTCAAAAACAACATTTTCCAAACCAGAAAGTACTTTTTTTATTGTGCTTTTTTGCAATTTTGTTTTTTGAGCAATACAATTTATCATCATTTTTTTATTCATTTTTTTGTTCCTTTTTAGCATTTATGGTTTTTATTCCAAACACAAATTTGTTTTTTATATTTAACAAATCAAACACAAGAATAGGAATGATATAAAACACAATTCCCGCCAACCCTGTTAACAACAATTTTGCCCAAATATTTGATATAAATACATTGACAAAATAAAAACTTGTGCCCATTGTTGCCAATGCAGTAAAGGAAACAACCAGAGTTTTTATTGGCAAAAAAAATTTGAATGTTTTTTTTGCAAAATAAAGACTAGATATTCCCGCAAGTGCATAAAATACCAAATTGGCAATAGCAAGTCCATAAATATTTATTGCAGGATTTTCCACCAGCAAAAATGTTAAAACAATTTTTATAAGTCCGCTTGCAACGAGAATATAAATTGGAATTGCAGGTTTTTCCAAACTTTGAAAAATCGAAGTCGAAATTTGCAATATACTTATAAACAAAATTTCAAACGCCGAAATTTGCAAAAGTTGTGTTGTGATTTTTATTAAATACTCATCAATTCCCACATACAAAATACTTACTATTTCTGGTGCAAGAACAACAAAGCCAACAATGCAAGGCATCAATAATATCCAAATTATATTAAAAACATTTTTCAATTTTTGATTTATTTCATTTGTTTTGTTTTGAGATATCAAATAACTTAAAGATGGCAAAAGAGACATTGAAATTGCAACAGAGATAACAACAGGAAAATTTATAAGTGAATTTACCATACCGCTTTGAAGTCCATAAAGCGAAGTGGAAAACTGTTCTGAAAAGTTATTTTTTAATAAATTTATGACTGCAAAACTATCAAAGGCGGTAATAATTGGAATAATTAAAAAACCAAAAGTTATTGTTATATTAGTTTTTGCAAACGGAAGTTTTTGTTTGCTTTCAATTTTTTCTTTTTTTCTTTTCAAAAACTTAAAAAACATATACAAAAACGCAATTATTTCTGCAATACCAATGCCCAAAAACGCACCAACGACACCGAATTCAATATTTGTTTTTACAAAATAAAACGCAAAAACAAGACCAAATCCAAGTTTAAAAAACTGCTCCAAAACTTGCGAAACCGCCGTCGGTGTCATTTGCTGATAGCCTTGGAATAGCCCCCTGAAAGGTGCAATTAAACTAGAAAATATCAACGCTATTCCCACAATTTTGTAACCACTTTTTGCCAAAATATTGCCCTGCAAATTTGCAATCAAGTCTGAAAAACCAAAAAATAATATGGCAAAAGAAATGCTTATTAAAAGCGAATAAAATAAACCTTTTAAAAAAATTGATTTTATATTGCCTTCGCCACTTGCTCTTGCCTTTGCTATCAAATGTGAAAGTGTGACACTTACCCCGCCCGAACTTATAATTAATGCAAGTGAAAATATGGGGAAAATCATTTGATAAACGCCAATGCCTTCTGCACCCAAAATGTTTGATAGTGGAATTCTATAAACCGCCCCCAAAATTTTGCCCAAAACACCTGCAATTATCAAAACCAAACTGCCTTTCAAAACTTCATTTTTCATCTGTTTAGTTTTTGTTAATATTTGTGATATATACTAAATGATAAACATTATTTAATTGATTTTTTTACTTTTGTGGGTATAACAAAGGCCAAACGGGGACGCTAGCAACTGACATAGTTTATTGTAGGTTTATTTGATTTTTACGAGCAATTAAATACTATGAAATTGTATTTTTTTCTAAGGTCAGTTGGCTATGTCCCCTTGACCTTAGTTTTGTAATTAAGCGGGTTTATTTTCTGGTGTCAAGGGGACGTAGCCAACGCGACCCTTCGCCTTGCTTCGTGTCAGTTACTAACGTCCCCATTGACCCTTTCTGCTTTTCAAAAAAAATTTAAGAAATCTTTATTATCAACTAACACTTGCAAATTGTATTTCTTTATGTTATAATTCAAAACAATTACAAATTGTAATTCGTTTATCCTTGTTTCGAAAGAAACCAAGAGACCAAAAGGAGGTAAAAAATGAGAAAGTACGAACTTCTATATATCATTTCTGCTGACCAAACCGAAGAACAAAGAGATCTTTTGATCGAAAAGTTTAAAAAGTTTGTTGAAGAAAGAAAAGGTAGTATAATTGGCATCGACAAGTGGGGTATGAAAAAACTTGCTTACCCTATCAAGTTTAAAAACGAAGGTTTTTATGTTTTGATGAACTTTGTAGCCGAAACTACCGTTATCAAAGAAATGGAAGATTTAATGAATATTACTGAACCTATCGTTAGAAAAATGTTTGTTGTAAAAGAATAAGGAGATATTATGAATAAAGTTATTTTAGTTGGAAATTTGACAAAAGACCCTGAACTTATCACCACAACAAATGGCATTGCTGTTTGCAGATTTACACTTGCAGTTGGCAGAAGATATACAAATGCCAGTGGTGAAAGAGAAACAGACTTTTTGAACATTGTTGTTTGGAGAGCACAAGCTGAAAATTGTAACAAATACTTGAAAAAAGGTAGCAAGTGCGGTGTTGTTGGAACAATTCAAACCCGCTCTTACGACGCACAAGACGGAACAAAAAAATACATTACAGAAATTACTGCCGATGAAGTTGAATTTTTGAACACCAAAAACTCTTCATCAGACACATTTACAAAAGAAGACAAAACAGAAGTGGCAAACTTGCAACCTATTGATGATGACAGTTTACCATTTTAATTTGAAACCAAACTTACCCGCAAAAGCGGAAAAATAAATATAATAAAAGGAGAATAAAAATGGCAGAAATAAAAGAAGAAGTTGCAGTTGCAAAAGAAACTGCACCAAAAGAATATACAAAATCGAACGAAACCAAAGATTTTGAAAGACCAAGAAGATTTAACAAAAAAATAGGCAGAAAAAAAGTTTGCACATTTTGCGTTGAAAAAGCAAAAGAAATTGACTATAAAGACGTTGCAAAACTTAAACACTTTGTAACCGAAAAAGGCAAAATTCTTCCTAGAAGACAAACAGGAACTTGCTCTGCACACCAAAGAATGATTGCAACAGCAGTTAAAAGAGCAAGAATTATGGCATTGCTTCCATTCCAAGCAAAATAAATAAAAAAATCTTCAATTTTTGAAGATTTTTTTGTGCCTAATACAATGTATTTGCAGACAAACAAGCGTTGTCTTCGTAAATTTTTTTGATACTGTTTATATATCATTCAAAAATTTGATAAAGTTTGTTACATCTTTAAATTGGCGGTAAACAGATGCAAATCTTACATAAGAAACTTCATCAAACGGTTTTAGTTTTTCCATAACCTTTTCGCCAATTATTTCTGATTTTACTTCTTGTTCAAGCGAATTTTGCAATTCTTTTTCAATTTCAATGCAAATTTGCTGAATTTGGTCCAAACTTACGGGTCGTTTTTCGCAAGCCTTAATCAAGCCTCTTTTTATTTTTTCGACATCAAAAGATTGGCGACTGCCATCTTTTTTTATAACCAAAATGGGTGTACTTTCAACGGTTTCATATGTGGTAAATCTTTTGCCACAATTTAGACATTCTCTTCTTCTTCTGATTGCGTTTGTGTCTTCATTTGAGCGAGAGTCTAATACTTTACTATTTTCTGATGTGCAATAAGGACATTTCATTTTTATTTTTCCTTTGTTGAAGTTATTATACACATAAAAATAAAAAAAGTAAAGAATTTATAAAGTTATTAAAATTATTTGTTTTTTTAGTTGCTTATTTTTTTGCGATTGATATAATGATGTTGAATAGAGAAATTTATTCAAAAGAAGAAAGTAATGAAAGAAGTAAAAAAAGTAGTTGCTTCAACAAAACCAGTTGCAAAACCAGAAGTTAAAACAACTGCAAAACCAGCAACAAAAACAAAGAAAAAATAACATAGTGGCATTAAACTTAAAAAGTTTTTGCACGAATTTCGTTACATAACAACCTATTTAAATATTAATAATAAGGTTGAAGAAAATGGTGATAAATGCAAAAACAAGATAAAAATTGCGATTGAGCGTAGATAAACCTACGTGATTTGAGCGATTTTTTCTTTTTTTGTTCATATTACCGCTTGTATTCAACCCTTAGCACCAAGTTCGTGCTTGTTTTTATTTCCCCATAACGCAAGTTGTTGGCGGTGTTGGTGCATATAATTCCACCAAAATTGTGTCTTCGCCTATTTTGCAAATTTGGGTGAAAGGAATAAAAATTTCTTGCCCACCCTTAAAAACATTCCAAAAACTTTTGTTGTTTGGTATAACCAATCCGCAAATTCTTGCAGTTTGCAAATCAAAAACAACATCAATGATATGACCAAGACGTTTTCCATCAACCACATTGACAACTTCTTTGCATCTAAGTTCTAAAAATGAGCACTCCAACTCCAAAAATCCTTTATTATTGAATATATGAAAAAAAACTCTATAAAAGACTAAAATTTGACAAATTTTTTGCTCTTGCATAAACATATACACAAAATCATATAGTTTGTTATGAAGAAAGACAAACAAGAAAGCAATTTGGCTGATGCCGAAACAAATAAAGTTTATGAAATAACCGACATTGATGAAAGTTTTGACATTAAATATGGCAGAAGACTTGCAGAAATAGGTTTTGTAAACGGAGAAAAAATAAAGATTTTGAGAAAATCATTTTTAAAAAAAACTTTTTTGGTTGGCATAAATGGTTTTGTTATTTCTTTAAGGCGAGATATTGCTTTTAACATAAAAATTAAAGAGGTTTTATGAAAAAACTTATGCTTGTTGGCAATGCAAATACCGGCAAAACGACCCTTCTTAACAGTTTGACAAAAAGCGAAGAACATACAGGAAATTGGCACGGGGTAACTGTTGAAGAAAAAGAAAAGTTTTTTTCTTTTGACAATCAAAAATTTTCAGTTGTCGACTTGCCGGGTATTTATTCTTTGACTGCATTAAGTTTGGAAGAACAAGTTTCAATAGATTTTGTTTTAAGCAATCAAAACAGTTTGATTTTAAACATATGCGACATAAATAATTTGACAAAAAATTTGTATTTGACACTTGACCTTTTACAACTAAAAAACAATGTTGTTTTGGTTGTAAACAATTGGGGCAAAATTGTTGATTTTGACATAAAAAAACTGAAGGAAGAATTGGGTGTTGAAATTTGGGTTTTGAACTTTGAAAACAAAAACGATATCAAAAATTTGAAAGAAAAAATTGCAAAATATAATTACAAAAAAATTGATAATAATATAAACAAAAAAATATTTAGTAAAAGCACTTTTTGCCTGATTGAAGATTTGGCAAAAAAATTGAATATAAATATATTTGAAATAATAAAAATAATTGAAAAAAATGACTTTTTTTTAAAAAAAAATAAAATAAATAATATATTTTTAAATAATTATTTAATTAACAATAAATTAAATTATAGCGTATTGGCAAAGGAAAAATATAATTATATTAATAAAATATATATTAATAAAAAAAATAAAATATATGGCGAAGAATTTTTGGATAATATTTTACTAAATAAATATTTTGCAATTCCAATTTTTATTGTAATTATGCTTGCAATTTTTTATATTACTTTTTTCTTTATTGGTTCATTTTTTTCGCAAGTTTTGTATGATTTAATTCAAAACGATTTGGGTACTTTTGTTGTAAGTTTTTTTAAAACATTTTGCAATATAGATTGGGTCAATGGTCTTGTTGCACAAGGTTTTATTGCCGGTGTTGGAAGTTTGTTTTCTTTTTTGCCACAAGTTGTTTTGCTGTTCTTGTTTTTGGCAATTATGGAGGATACGGGTTATTTTGCAAGAATTGCTTTTATTTTTGAAGATATTTTTAGCGGACTTGGACTTTCGGGCAAAAGTGTTTACACTTTGCTTATGAGTTTTGGTTGTTCAGCAAGTGCTGTTTTGACCGCAAGGGCTATGGATAGCAAAAAAGCAAAAATCAAAACTGCCATTCTCGCTCCGTATATGAGTTGTTCTGCCAAACTTCCAATTTATGCTGTTTTGGGCGGTGCGTTTTTTGATGCTAGCAATGTTTTCATTATTTTTTGCTTATATCTTTTGGGCGTTTTTGTTGCACTTTTTTTGAGCATAGTTTTAGACAAAATTGGGTTAAAAAGCAATGACAACACTTTTTTGTTAGAATTTCCACCTTATCACTTGCCAAAATTTGGGAGAATAATAAAAATTGCTTGGCTAAACTTAAAATTATTTTTGATAAAAGTTAGCACAATTTTTGTGTCTATGAGTATAATAATGTGGTGCTTGGGAAGTTTTAATTTTACCTTTAACTATGTTGCTGGCACTAACGGAAAAAGCATTTTGCAAGTTTTGGGTGAGTTTTTTGCTCCGCTTTTTGCTCCGCTAGGATTTAATAATTGGGGTGCGGTTGCGGCTCTTATTGGTGGCATTGTGGCAAAAGAAATTGTTGTTTCTTCAATAGCAATTTTTAATGGGGTTGGAACTCACTCTGCAAATTCCACAAGTCAAATCGGTCAGTCGTTAACAAATCCTAATTCGGCAGTTTTTTTTACTTCTGCAAGTGCAATCTCTTTTATGGGATTTTGCCTTTTGTACTGCCCCTGCATTGCAACAATAGCAGTTATGAAAAAAGAAATTGGTATTAAATGGACTTTAACAGCAATACTAATTCAACTTTTTGTTGCATACATAGTTGCTTTTATGATTTATAATTTGTATTATTTGGCAGAAAAAATTGGTATTTTTAGTGTTGTTTGTTTGGTTTTTGGAATGTTTTTTGTTATATCTGCATTTTGGAAAATTTTGGCATTTTTTAAAGAGAAAAACAAATGTAAATATTGCAAAGGTTGCTCGTGTTCAAAATTTAAAAACTGTAAAAAAATTTAGAAAAATATATTTGTTATAAACAAGTTATATTTTTTTTTGTTTGCTCATACCTTATAATGCGGAGGTAATATGGAAACTTTTTCTATTTACAAAGATATAAAAGAGCGAACTAACGGAGATATATATGTTGGTGTGGTTGGACCAGTTAGGTGTGGCAAATCAACTTTTATTACACGATTTATGCAAAATTTGGTTGTGCCAAACATAAAAAATAGACATATAAAAGAAAGGACTATTGATGAATTGCCACAAAGTGCCGAGGGGTTGACAATTATGACAACTCAACCAAAATTTGTGCCAAATGAAGCGGTAAAAATTAATCTTGCCGGCAATGTGGAACTCAATGTGAGAATGATAGACAGCGTTGGTTATTTGATTTCTGGTGCTATGGGCCACGAAGAAAATGAAAAACCAAGACTTGTGAAAACTCCTTGGACAAAAGAAGAAATACCATTTGAAGAAGCAGCGGAAATTGGAACAAAAAAAATAATTGAAGAACATTCAACTATTGGCATTGTTATGACAAGTGATGGAACAATAAACGAAATACCCCGCAGTAGTTATATCGAAGCGGAAGAAAGAGTTGTGAAAGAACTTTCTTGCACAAACAAACCTTTTATTATTTTGATAAATTCGGCAGACCCAAATAGCGAAAATGCAATCAATTTGAAAAAAAGTTTGGAGAGCAAATACAAGGTAACAACTTTGACTATTGATGCTATCAATATGAATGCGAGTGATATTGAAAACATTTTTGAAAAAATATTGCTTGAATTTCCTATCAAATCTTTGAAAGTAAATATTCCTGAATGGATGCAAGCATTGCCTTATGAAAATGTTATGATAAAAAATGTTATCAATGAAATAAAAAGTTTTAGCGACAAAATTACAAAAATTGGTCAAATAGACAAATCTGCAATTATTTTTGCCGAAAGCAGTGATTTTGAACCTATTGGAATTGAAAAAATAAGTATGGGCGAAGGTTGTGTGCAATTTAAAGTTAACCCAAAACCACAACTATTTTATAAAGTTCTGTCAGACCAATGCGGGCAAGAAATTACTAGCGATTATCATTTGGTAAGTTTTATAAGAGAACTTGCTTATGCAAAAAAACAATTTCAAAAATTGGAAAGTGCTCTTATTCAAGTGGAGCAAACTGGCTATGGAGTTGTTAGCCCTTCGGTTGAAGATATGATGCTTGATGACCCGCAAATTGTGAAACAAGGCGGAAAGTTTGGCGTAAAATTGAAAGCATCGGCCCCAAGTTTGCATATTTTGAAAGTGGAAGTTGAAACCGAACTCAACCCACTTGTTGGAACAGAACAACAAACACAAGACCTTGTAAAATATCTTACAAACGAATTTGAAACCAAACCTGAAAGCATTTGGGAAACAAATATGTTTGGAAGAAGTTTGTACTCGCTTGTCAGTGATGGAATAAAATCAAAAATTGTGTTGATGCCAACAGAAGCACAACAAAAAATGCGAAAAACACTAACAAGAATAGTGAACGAAGGCAAAGGCGGAGTGATTTGCATTTTGCTTTAAAATGGGAGATTTTAAAACAAAATTTTATTGTTAAATAACAAAACCCCCACTAAAATTGGCGGGGGTTTTGTTTTGCATTTTTATTTTTCCAAAACTAATTTAGTTTTTGGTCTTTCAGTTCTTGCTATTGCATCTCTATCAAATTTTGTGATGTGTTCTTTTGTTTCATCAGCAAATGTTATGGTATGAGCGTAATATTTGTCATTTGGGTTTTCTTCAATTTGAGAAATTAAATCTTTGTTATAATATCTGTTGCCAATTTCAACAAAAGATTTTTTTTCATCATTCATTAAAATATGTTTTATCAAAATTTGACCCTTTTTATAATTAAAAGTTTTTGTTTTGCCTTTAAGAAAATAAAAATCAGTGTCACACTCATCATGTGAACTCAAAATTCTTATTTCTTTAAGTTGGTTTGTGTTAAAAATTATATCATCAATTTTTATAAGCATAGTTTGTTTCTCCTATTTTTATCTTTTCATTTCGGGAGCGGGTTGGTTGGGTTGTTGTTTGATTTTGGCAACAAGTTCTTTGTTTAATTGCCTAAATGCTGGAAACGCAAGAAAATCGTTCGGGTTTTGCAAAAATGTGTCTATCTTGCTTTTTTCTTCTGCAAAATAATAGGGTAAATTTTCAATATATTTCACATTTCTTTTTGTTAAAACAATTCCAAGTTCTGCGTTTCTTGTGATTATTTCAATGGTTTTGGGATTGTTTATCTCGTTTGTTATCCAAATATCAAAATTTTTATGGTTATCGTAAAATCTCATTTTGTTTGTCACTTTTCCTTGCCTATAATATATAACAAAAATTGGGGTTTGTCAATCCCCCATTTTTTAAAAAAAATTGTGTATTTTTGTGTGATAATTGTATAAAAAACACCACTTTTAGTCTGTATTTTTTGAAACTATTACAAAATAAAAGAGAGATTACATTTTGTGTTGTAATCTCTTTTTGCTAGTTTCAAAATTGCTAGCCCTTACGTGATGTTTTTTCTTATAATTTCTAGGGCGTTTTTTTCAAGGCGAGAAACTTGTGCTTGGGATATTCCAACTTCATCGCTAACCTCCATTTGAGTTTTGCCAATAAAGTAGCGAAGGGTTAAAATCTCTTTTTCTCGGGGGTTAAGTTTTACCAGTGCTTCTTTTAAAGCAATAATTTCCAAGCAATTTTCATCGCTGTTTTCCGTATCGCTTATTTGGTCCATTATTCTTACCGTATCACTCCCATCATTGTAAACGGGTTCATTAAGACTAACAATATCACTGATTGCATCAAGTGAAAACGAAATTTGCGCGGGCGTTAGTTCCAAAATTTTGGCAATTTCTTCAATAGATGGTTCTCGGTGCTCGGTTTTTGAAAATTGTTCCTTAACTTGCAACGCTTTGTAAGCAATATCTCGCAAACTGCGGGAAACTCTTATGGAATTGTTATCTCTCAAATATCGCCTAATTTCGCCAATAATCATTGGTACTGCATAGGTTGAAAATCTTAATCCAAGCGACATATCAAAGTTGTCAATCGCTTTCATAAGCCCAACACAACCAACTTGGAACATATCGTCAGCCTTGTCGCCGTGCATAACAAACCGCTGAACAATGCTTAAGACCAACCGCAAATTGCCAACAACAAATTCTTCTCTGGCAAGTTCGTCACCCATTTTTACTTTTATCATAAGTTGGTCTAACTCTTTTGCTTTTAACTTTGGAAGTTTGTTGGTATCAACACCACAAATAGAAACTCTATTTGCCATAAATATCTCCTATTTTAACCCAATAAAAATAGGATTGCCTTTCCAAAATTTTTTATGCAAACAAACAACTTGTAAAAATTATAAATTGCTTGCTTTTAAAATTTCGGTTTTGATTTTGGCAAGTATTTTTTTCTCTATTCTGCTAATATAACTTTGAGAAATGCCGAGCAGTTCGGCAACTTCTTTTTGTGTTTTTTCATTTTGCCCTTCAAGCCCAAACCTAAATTTCATTATTTCTTGCTCACGGGGGCAAAGTTTTTTTATGCTATCCCAAATCACTTTTTTTTCAGCATCTTGCTCCAAGTTCTTTGATATGTTGTCATCTTCACAAAATAGCACATCAAGAAGCAAAAGTTCGTTGCCTTCGCTATCATAATTGAGCGGTTCTTCCAAACTTACTTCAATTTTTTGTTTGCTGGTTTTTCTTAATTGCATTAAAATTTCATTTTCTATACATCTTGAAGCATAAGTTGCAAGTTTTATATTTTTGTCAAAATTATATGTTTTAACTGCTTTGATCAAACCTATTGCACCAACAGAAATAAGGTCTTGCAAATCAATTCCTGTATTTTCAAATTTTTTGGCAATATATACAACAAGTCTTAAATTGTGTTCTATCAATTTATCTCGTGCTTGAGAGTTGTTTTTTGCCATTTCTTCTATCAAAACGCGTTCCTCTTCTGCATTAAGTGGCAAGGGCAATGCTTCGTTTCCGCATATATACAAAACAATATCTTGAGCAGACATAAACACATTTTTTTTAAGCAAATATTTTATTTTTAACAACATTTTAACTAAACAATTCATTTTTATCTCCATTGATAATGTCGGGGTTTAACAACAAGGGGCAGTCCAAATTTTTTTCTAAATTTACAAAAGTTAGTCCGAAAACAGCATTTTTTATTGAAAAATTATTATTTTTTTGATAAATTTTAAATTTTTCCATTTCAAAAATTAACATATTTGTTTTTTTGCCTACTGAACCCACAGATATATAATGTGGATTTTTTAGTTCTTTGGGAGTTTTTTTTAGTATAATTTCGTGTATGGGAATTTGTTTGAAAAATTTTTTGAAAAAATGATAATCAATAATCGTAATTGGTTTGTTGGATATTGGATCGACAAGAGTGTTTCCCGTATCAACAAATGCCTTTGTTTTTATTTGCAAATTGTTGTTGCAGATTTGAACATCAAATTCAAAATTTGATAGTTTTGTTTTTTCTTTTATTGCTTTAAAAATATTTAAAATCAAATAAGACAAAATTGCAAAAATACCAACAATAACGCCAACGGGCAAGGCGAGGTCATAAGAAATATTAGCGTTTTGAACAACGACAGTTCCAAAAGAAAAACAAATCAAAAAGCAACCTCCGCCCATCAAAAAAGTTGTCAATAAGAATGTAAAATAATTTAGCAAAAATTTTTTTATGCTTTTTATATTGAATGCTATTGCCACCATTGCAACAGACATTAATATTTTGTAAAAAAACAAAATAGTGCCTTGCAAATTTATGTAAAGATTTATTGTTGTAAAGACAACACCAAAGATTGAAGAAAACAACAAAAAATACCATTTATATTTTATTTTTGATAATTTTGCAGTGATTAATAATATAATAAAATCAATAATTAAATTGTCTAGTATTATATCTTCAATATATACTTGCATATAATTATTCTATAACAAATAAGGCGTTAAAAAATTTATTTTTTTGTCTAAAAAAAACTAATTTTGACAAAAAAAATTAGCGAATTTTACGCTAATTTTTTAAAATATAAAAATCTCTAAAATTTATCTCTTCTTAATTTTTTTAAAAATGGTGGAATATCTGGGTTTTCAATTTTTAAACGACTTGTGTTTTCCACGTTTTCAATTTTGGGTTCTGGGGTATGTAGATTATTATTTTCATTTTTAAGACCAAATCCGCCAAACAATTTTTTTGTGTCAAAATTGTTAAACGCTTCAACTTCTTCCTTTACTTTTGTCAAATCTTGGTCTTCCAAAATGCTTTTGTCATTAAAACCTGTTGCAATAATTGTTATTTCAACTTCATCGTTCATTGCTTCGTCAATGCCTGAACCAAAAATGATATTGCAACTTGGGTCAACAACTTGTTTTACAAGGTCCGCCGCCTCGTAAACTTGGTCAAGTGGCAAATCCATTCCGCCTTTTACATTAAGCAAAACTCCTGTTGCACCTTCAATAGTTGTTTCAAGCAATGGGCTAGAAACCGCTTGCCTAACCGCTTCAATTGTTTTATTTTCACCTTTTGCGTGCCCTATTCCCATATGAGCAAGTCCCTTGTTTTTCATAATTGAACGAACATCGGCAAAGTCAAGATTGATAAGTCCTGGTGTTACAATCAAGTCTGAAATGCCTTGAATGCCTTGGCGAAGAACATCATCTGCATATCTAAACGCTTCCACAATTGGAGTGCCTTTGGGAACTAATTGGAAGAGTTTGTCATTGGGAATAATAACAAGAGTGTCAACATATTTTGCAAGATTTTCAAGACCTTTTTCTGCATTTTCGGAACGTTTTCTTCCTTCAAAACTAAAAGGTTTTGTAACTACTGCTATGGTCAAAATACCCAATTCTTTGGCTAGTTGAGCAACAACAGGTGCTGCACCTGTACCTGTTCCGCCACCCATACCCGCTGTTATAAACACAAGGTCGGTGTCTTTCAAAATTTCGCTAATGCTTGCTTTGCTTTCTTCTGCTGCTTTCAAGCCAACATCAGGTTCTGCACCGGCACCAAGACCTCTTGTGATTTTTTCACCGATTTGCAATCTTTGGTCTGCATTACTCATAAGCAAATCTTGTTTGTCGGTGTTTATTGCAACATAGTTGGCACTGGTGATGTTTGCGTTTATCATACGATTAACTGCGTTGTTCCCACCGCCACCAACTCCTATCACCTTTATGTTTGCAACTGGACCAATATTGTTATTGTTATACATATTCAACTCCTATTTTGTTACTAAATTATACAATTATTTTAAAGCATTTGCAACTATTCCATAGTTATTTTTTGTTTTATCTTTAAGTGAATGAGCAAGAAGTGATATCAAAGATGATAAGTGGGGTTTGTTAAACTCGGCAAGAGGGGGAGAAATAAGTCCAACGTTGTGCCCAATTTTTTTGGATATAAAGTCTTTTGCACCTTTCATATACGAAACACCGCCACCTGTTAAGTATATTGGCATATATTCATCAGACTGACTTTCTTTGAGACAAGTGTTTATGCATGAGCAAAACATATCCAATCTGTCAGAAACTATTTCGTTTGCCAATTTGGTAAATATCTGTTTTGTTTTGCCCATACTGTGTATTTCGTAAAAATCATTTGCACTTGGTTTCAATGAAAGCACAATTTGTCTTTTTAACTCTTCTGCTTCTTTTACGTTTATGTTCAAACATTCAGACAAATCACCCATAATATGCCCCCCACCGAGCGAAAATGAGTACAAATTGAGAAGTCCCCCGCCCTTTGCAACTGCAACGCTGGTTGTCAAATAACCAATGTCAATTATCATTGCATTTGTTGCCAACTCGTCTTGGCAAAGCAAATATTGTGTTTCTGCCAATGCAGAGCAAACATAATTTACTTTTACAATGCCCAAATTAGACAATTTTTTGTTGAACATTTCAATAAAACTTGTTTTTATGTAAATCAGATTTAAAAACGAACTTATTTTGCTGGTTTTTTGATTTTCGACTTCAATAAGTCTTTTCCCATCATCTAAAATATTGTAAATTGGTTGTATGCCAACCAAAGTATAGTCCGCAATATCTTCAAACGCACTTTCGTATATTTCTTGAATCAAATTTTTTGTAAGTTTTCTTCTTGAAACAAAGGTTATATTTACTTTTTTTGTAGTGCTAATGCAAAATTCTACGGGAACTCCAACTGTAAGTTCTTTGACTGTAAATTTTGTAGCAAGTTCAACATTTTCAATTGCTTTGCCAATTATATCATCAATTTTTTCTTCCTCAAAAAATTCGCTGTTTGAAAATCCTGAATAGTCAACATCGCTTTTGCCATAGATAACAAATGTGTGGTTTGTTCCTTCCGAACCAATAAGAATACTTATTTTTGAAGAACCTATTTCCAAAACTGATGCAATGTTTTTTGACATATTCACCCCACATTTTGCATAAATATTTATTTTTCTTTATAAATATAAACCTATAAACAAAACTTGTCAAGCGAAAATGGTATCAAAAAAGCAAAATAGTTGGTTATTTTAATGATTTTTAGGACATTGAATTCAAATAATTAGAACAATTTACAAAAACGCAAACCGCACTTTTGTTGAATACTAACCATACAATGTATTTATATGGAGTTTTTTTGATGGATAAATTTTACATAAGAGGCGGGAACAAACTCTGGGGGGCTGTTAAGATTGGTTGTGCAAAAAATGCTTACTTGCCAATATTGGCAGGTTCAATTTTGTGTGATGGAATTGTTAAATTGAACAAATATCCAAAATATATTGACATTATTCATATGACAGAAATTTTGGAAAATTTGGGAGCAAAAAAAAGAATTGAAGACAACTCCTTGCTTTTGGATATGACAAACCTAAACAAATCCGAAATTCCTAGTTATTTAGCAACTTTGACAAGGTCTTCTATTTTTAGTTTGGGAGCAATGCTGGGTAGGTTTAAAAAGGCAAAAGTTGCATATCCCGGCGGTTGCGATATTGGTGCAAGACCAATAGATTTGCATTTAAAAGGTCTTTCTGCGCTTAATGTAAAAATTGTTGACAAACACGGTTATATAAGTTGCGATGGTGCAAATATGAAAGGTGGAACTGTGCATTTAGATTTTCCTAGCGTTGGTGCAACAGAAAATATTATGATGGCGGGAGTGCTTGCAAAAGGCACAACTAGAATTATAAATTGTGCAAAAGAACCAGAAATTGTTGATTTGCAAAATTTTTTGAACAAAGCAGGTGCAAAAGTTAAGGGTGCGGGAACAAGTGTTATAACCGTTGTTGGGGTTAGCAAACTTGACAGTGTTGAATACACGCCCATAAGCGATAGAATAATAACCGGAACTTATGTTTTGGCTTGCACTATTTGTGGCGGTGAAATTGAATTGGAAACAACGAATGGCAAACATCTTGAAGCACTTTTTAGCAAATTGAACAATAACGCTTGCAAAATATGGTCAAAAAATGATAAAATAATTGTGCAAAGCGGTAGCACGCACAACGCAATAAGCAAAATTGAAACAATGCCGTATCCCGGGTTTCCAACAGACTTGCAGGCACAAATGGTTGCAATGCTTTCCACAAGTAAAGGCACATCGGTTGTTATTGAAAATTTGTTTGAAACAAGATACAAATATGTTGGTGAACTTATCAAAATGGGAGCAGACATTATTGTAAAAGACAGAAGTGCAATAATAAAAGGCGTTGACAAACTTTATGGGGCAGAAGTTTTTGCAACAGATTTAAGGGGCGGTGCTGGGCTTGTTTTGGCGGGACTAAAAGCAAATGGTTATACAAAAGTGGATAACATTTCGCAAATTGAACGGGGCTACGAAAATATGGAAAAGGATTTGGCGGGTCTTGGTGCTGAAATAAAAAGGATAAGCGGATGAAAAAGTTTTTGATTTGGTGTGGCGGTATATTTGTTTTTTTGGGGCTTTTGGTAGTCTTGAATTTTACCCTTTTCACTTTAAACACTGTTTCAATAAAATTCCATAACGCAACCGTTTTATTCGCTGACACTTCAATACAAAACAACATAATTGAAACGGGCGAATTTAAAAGCAAAGACTCGGTTATTTTTATGGACAAGCAATCGCACATTGATAAAATCGAAAAACAATATCCGTTTTTAAAAGTGGTAAATATTGAAATAAATTTTCCTAATAACATCACTATTCATTGCATAGAAAGAGAACCAGTTTTTGCAGTAAAAACACCAACAAATATTTTGATTTGCGACAAAGATTTTAAAGTTTTAGAGATTGAAGAAACAACAGACTTTGAAAGCACACAAAATAATTGCATTTTGATTGAAGGTTTAAATATTGAAACTTTGTTGACTGCTGGCGACTTTATAATCACAGAACAAACTCCACTTTTAAAATTAATTTCGCCGGCCTTTGAATTGAATAACAGAAACATTTATGAACAACAGAGTTTGATAAAAAAAATTGAAATAACAACTATGACAAGCATTATAAATTCCGCAAACACACCTGCAATTTTTATTACTGATTTTAATGGTTTGGAAACACAAATTGAAGATGCACTTGAAAAATTGGAAGCAAAAATAAATATATTTTTGGCATTGCAAAGTCAAATATTGAATATAAACGAAAAATTTTTGTTGATTTATGAAAGTTTGGCAAGACAAATAGTAGCACGAGAAGTTTCGTTAACTTAAATATTTTTTATAAAACAAAAAAAATCGGCAGTGAACCGATTTTTTTAACTTATTTTTTTGGTTGAATTGGCTTTTGCGGTATTGGCTTGACAGGTTTTTGCGGTATTGGCTTGATTGGAATTGGTCTAACAGGTGCTGTTTTTATTGATTCAGTAATAATTGGTTTTGGGGGAATTGGTTTGATCGGAATTGGTCTTGTTGGTATGGATTTTGTTGGTTTTTGCGGGATTGTTCTGTTTTGTTTTTCAAATTTCTTTTTTGCCTTTTTCTGTTTTGTTTTTGTTTTGTTTTTGTCAAAAGATTCTACTGTTTCCGCCAAAGAGGTTTTTCCTTCAAGCGGATGTTTTGGTAATTTGTAACCAGCAGAAATAAATTCATCTTGCTTTTTAACTTCTTCAATAATAATTTTTTGTTTAATTCCTGAACGTTTTTCTCTTTCAATACCAACTTTGAATAAAATTGCAAGAATTTGAATTGATAACAAAATTATGCAAGGCAACAATACCAAAGTCAAAAAACTTGTAAAACTTGAACAAAAAATCAAAAAAGATATTATAACAGGACTTGGACTTACAACCTTTCCTATTGTGTCCATTGCCAAAATAACAGTATCGTAGTCGGTTGTGTCATATTGGCTGGTATAAAGTGAAAAACAAACATAAGTGTTGTAATATCCACCCGCTTCAGTAATAACACCAATATTTGCAATTTTACCAAACGAAATTTCTGATAATTCTTCTGTGCTAAAAGTGTTGCTGGTACTATTGTTAAACATCATACCAAGATTTGTAGGAAAGCTTGGGTAGCCAAAAATTGGCGAATTGTTTGAAGTGGCAGAATAATATGCTATTATATCACCAATTTTGTAATCTGTTTCTTTTAGCGAAAAAAATAAATTGACTTCATTTTCCGCATAGCGGTTTTTGACACTATCATAAAAACTATTGTCTTTAAATTGAATAACCGTATAACCCAACAAATTGGGATAACCACCGCTTGTTTTTGTGTTAAACATAACAATACTTGAAACAAATGCCATAAAAAGAAGTGGAATTAACATAATATAAAAAATAGTTTGGGTAATTTTATATCCCTTCTGTGTTCGATTTGACAACACTTTACTATCCATATATCTCCCTTGTCTTTTCTTAAATTATAACAAAATTGATTTTTTAAGTCTATTATTTTTTGACAAATGTTGTTTTTTACATATATTTTTATTTAAAACGCAATATAAATAAAATTAAATATACAAAAAAGTTTAAAATTTTATAAAATTGGAGATTATTTATGAGTAGTTTTATTAAAAAAATCAACAGAGAATTAACACAAAAAATATTAGAAACAAAAAATATTAATGTTGTTTTAAAAGATTTTTCGCTAAAACAATATTTAGATTTTTTGCATAGTATGGATTTAGGGGATATTTTCTTTTACCCCGACTTGCAATGTTTGATTGACTACGAAAAGGAGCTAGATGGAAGAAATTAAAAGAGGAGAAATATATTTTGCAGATTTATCGCCTGTTGTCGGAAGTGAACAAGGTGGTATCCGCCCTATTGTTGTTTTGCAAAACGACATAGGAAACAAATATTCGCCTACAATAATTGTCGCCGCCATTACAAGTCAAATAAACAAAGCAAAAATACCAACGCATATTGAACTTTCTTCAAAAACTTACTTGTTGCCAAAAGATTCTGTTGTTTTGTTAGAACAAATTAGAACTATTGACAAAACTAGACTAAAACAAAAAATTTCTTCACTTGATACACAAAAAATAAAAGAAGTAAATCGAGCAATATTAATTAGTCTTGGTTTTGCACAATAAAAATAATTATTTTTGTTTTTTAAATTTTTTGTATTGACATCGGGTTTCCAAAATGTTATTATAAACATATCGTTAAAGCAAAGGCTTGATAATGGTCTTTGTTTTTTTTGTGATTAAATATAATAAATTGGGCAAATTAATTATGCAAAACATAATAAAAACTCCCAATTAGGAGAAAAAATGAAATTTAAAGAAATACCTAATATATCCAAATTTATTTTAGATGGTCTTAATAGATTGGGATTTGAAGAAACAACAGAAATACAAGAAAAATGTATACCTTCTATTATGCAAAAACTTGATGTTATCGGCAAAAGTCAAACAGGAAGCGGAAAAACTTTTGCTTATGGAATACCGGCACTTGAATGCGTTGACCTTGAAGAAGATGAAGTTCAAGTTTTGGTGGTTTGCCCAACGCGTGAACTTGTTAGTCAGGTTTGTGAAGAACTAAGAAAACTTACAAAATTTAATGATGCAAGAAAAGTTGTTCCAATTTTTGGTGGTGCAAATATGGATAGGCAAAAAACCGCACTAAAAAATGGTGCAAAAATTGTTGTTGGAACTCCTGGAAGGCTTATGGACCATTTGCGAAGAAAAACTTTAAAATTACACAATTTGAAAATGGTTGTGCTTGATGAAGCAGATGAAATGCTTAATATGGGCTTCAAGGAAGACATTGAAGCAATTTTGAAAACAACAAACACAACTCATCAAACGGTTATGTTTAGTGCAACAATGCCAAAACCTATTCTTTCTTTGACAAAAGAATTTATGAAAGAACCAATATTTGTTGAATTAAGTCAAAACAACGAACCCGCAAATAATATAAAACAATATTATGTTGACGGAGATAAAAAAACTATTCTTTTAAAATTGTTGGAAGAATACAAACCAAATCTTGCCATTGTTTTTTGCAACACAAAAAGAATGGTTGATGAAGCAACTGACTTTTTGACAGAAAATAAACATAAAGCCATTGCTATTCACGGAGATATGCGACAAAGTAACCGAAAAAAAAGTATGGATAGTCTTAAAAAAGGCACTTCAAATATTCTTGTTGCAACTGATGTTGCAGCACGCGGAATTGACATAAAAAATATTGACATTGTTTTTAATTATGATATTCCTAACGATGTTGAATATTATGTTCACAGAATTGGCAGAACAGGAAGGGCGGGTCAAAGCGGAATTTCAATTACTTTTGTTAATACCAAAAAACAAAGAGAACAACTTGTTGACATTATGAATCAAACAGCAAAAAACATCGAAGAATTGAGCATTGAAGGCGTTATAAGTCCAAAAAATTTGTTAAACTCTATTGAAAAATCAACCAACAATTTTAAAAGAAATGACAGAAATGCCCGCTCTTGTGGTGGCAGAAATGGCAAAAGTTTTGGCAGTAATTCTAATAGCAGAAAACCAAGAGAATTTGGCGATAGAAAACCAAGAGATTTTGCAGATAGGAAGCCAAGAGATTTTGGCGAAAAAAAACAAAGAGAATACAGTGACAGAAGACCAAAAGAGTTCGGTGCAAGAAAAGAAAATGGATTTTCTGATAAGCGAAAAAGTTTTGGCAAACAAAAGGAATATACTGATAGAAAACCAAGAGAATACGCAGATAGAAAACCAAGGGATTTTGATAAGAAAAAAGAAAGCGGTTTTGATAGCAGAAAAAAAGATAATAGAAACAAAAGCGAATTTGGAGATAAAAGAAAACGACAAAACGAGTTTGGAGATAAGAAAAAATTTGGTGGTTTTAAAAATGAAAAACCTAATAGAAATAAAAGATAATTAAGTTGGTTTTTTTACCAACTTTTTTTTGAAAAAGATATATGCGAAAGTGCGGGGCGAAGTCCCGCCAAAAGCCCTGCGGGCTTTTGCAAATTTTGCTTTTCAAGCAAAATTTACTTTCGCATATTGTTTGACAATATCAACCAAAAATATTAAAATCAATTTAATAAGGAAGCACGAATGAAAAATGATGTATCATTGATAAAATGTAATGACTATAACCAAGAAAATGTAGACAGAGCAGTTGAACAAGCAATAAATTTGTTAGGCGGAATAAACAACTTTATAAAAAAAGGTCAAAGGGTTGCATTGAAAGTAAATTTGCTAATGAAAAACACGCCCGAAAAATGCACAACAACGCACCCAGCGGTTGTGGAAGCAGTTGCAAAACTTGTTTTGCAAGCGGGAGCAATTCCTTTTATTGTTGACAGTGCGGGCGGACCTTTTACAGCGGGATATATAAACAGTATTTACAAAGCATCAGGCTTGGAGCAGGTTGCAAAAAATTTTAATATTGAAACAAACCAAGATTTTGAAAGTCACGAAGTTGAATGTAAAACTGCAAAGGTTGGTTTTAAATTCCCAATACTTAACGCACTTGAAAATTGTGATGTTATTTTTAATTTGAGCAAACTAAAAACGCATTCTTTCACGGGATTTACAAATGCGGTTAAAAATATGTTTGGTGCAATACCGGGATTAACAAAAGTTGAAATACACGGAAAATATCGAGATTTAAACACTTTTATAAATTTTTTGTATGATATTCACGCATATTTTGGTAGCAAAATTGCCCTTAACATAACCGATGCAGTTTGGGGTATGGAAGGCTTTGGACCAAGCAATGGCGACCCCAAAAAAATTGGTGCCATAATTGCCGGAAGCAATGCCACCGCGGTTGATGTTGTTGGTGCAAATATAATAACTTTAAACCCAATAAAAACGCAAATTATTGAAATCGGAATTGAAAGAAATTTTATAGACAAAGACTTGTCAATCAATGTTTTGGGCGAAAAAATTGAAAATATGATAGTAAAAGATTTTAAAACAGTTGTTCCAAACAACTTTAAACCTTATGCAAATTATGTACCCAAATTTTTGCAAAACACAGTGCATAAGTTAATGACAAAAAGACCATATATCAACAAAAACAAATGCAGGGGTTGCAAAAAATGCTTTGAACATTGTCCCGTAAAAGCAATTTCAATGGTAAAACATAAAAATTCACCAACTTTGAAAGCACAAATTGACTACGCAAAGTGCATTCGCTGTTATTGTTGCCAAGAACTTTGCCCATTTGGAATTGTAAAAATAAAATCCGGACTTATATACAAACTTGTCCACCACAAAGAAACAAAGTCAAAAAAACTAAAAAGGGATTAGTTTTAAAATGCTAATCCCTTTTTTATTTTGTTAACTGGTTTGCAGTGTAATTTGTTTTTAATTTTTCATAAATAAAATCATCAATGGCCGAAAAAATTATTGGTCGTTTTTCGTTTGCGTGATAAATTGCCTCATAATTTTTATTTTCTTTTGCACAAGAAAATTTTGCAAAATTGTTTATTGATTTTAATTCTTCAAGTTGCTCGAAATTCATTCCGTTTTGTGTTTTTGAAAATTCAATAGTTTTTATAATATTTTTGACTTCTTCTTTTGTCAAAGTAGATTTCTCTTCTTGCAATATTGTGTTTTCAATTATTTCATCATAAATACCCATTGCTATGTAAAAATTGGGTATGTTTTCAATTATCAAATTGTTAACAATATGAACATTCATAGGTTTTGAAACATCAACACCAATTTTTCTTAACCTTATAAGTGCCATATCAAATTTGTTAACCAATCCCGTTTGCGGAACATAATTAATATAACCTTCGCTTTGTTTTTCGCCTTTGTAATAATAACAAAATTTATCTCCAATCAAAGCATATTCGTTTGGATAAACCTTATTCATTTTATCCTCCAATTAAACAAATCTTATAAACTTTCTTTTATTATTTGTTTTCTTTTTTCGTCATATTCTTCTTTTGTTAAAATGTTTTTCGCAAGTAAATTGTCAAGTTTTTTTAGTTTTGTTTCCAAATCATCACTTGTTTTTGATTGAACTTTTTGTGTTTCCACTGCCCCGCCACTAACCATTGCGTTTACTCTTGCCAATCTACTATTTTTTGTTGCAACATCTTTTTCCAAAAGTTGAATTGCTTCTGGTGTTTCCAAATATTTTGGACTGTTGAAAATATAAGAATAAAGCAAGAAAACAATATAAGTTATTATCATTGCCCAACCAAAAACAACGAAAAGCCACAAAATTGTTGTCAAAACTGCTCCGTTTACAAATGTGCTTGTAAGTGTTAATGCTGAAAAACCGACCCAAAGACCTGCCAAAACAACTTCAAGCCACCAATTAAATCTTTTTTCTTTATAACTAGCAACTGCAACAAAAATTTTCCACACACCAAATGCCAAAAGGAAAACGGCAAGGAAATATCTGATATCAACAGAAGTGATTGTGCCTGTTCCAAAAACAGCTCCCGCCTGCAAAACATAAAACAAAATTGCAGTGATTATTGTCAAAACTGTTAAGCAAATAATAAATATACCTTCTGCGCATAATGATTTTTTTTGTGATTTATAATCATTAAATATTTTTATTTGTAAAATGCCAACCCACAATGTGATTAAAAAAACCAAAGAAACAGTAAACACAAACGCTATTAGTGCTTTTGCTCCTGCATCAACTTGCAACAAAAATAATAACATAACAAGTGTTAGCAAGCAAATGCCAGCAATAACGCTAGCGGTTATGCAATTTGTTTTTGTACCTTTTTTTATAAACTGATTTTCCATTTTATACTCCCTTTATTTTTTTCTAACAACTTTGGAAATTTGATAAAATACTTTTAAGAAATAATAGATAAAGTAAACGACTGCCAAAATAGTATCAATAGTATGTTCCTTAACGCTTAATTTATAGATTTTGCTAATTTGTGCCTTTTCTTTTTCGTCAAAAATTTCTAAATTTTCAATATAAACCATTGCATCTGCGTTGGCTCTTTTGATTAACTTTACTTTTTTGAATGCAACTATCATAGCAATAACATAAAAAACTAATGCCAAAATTAGTGCAACAAGCACAAAAATTTGATTTCCACTTGTTGCGACAAAAGCGGTTATAATGCTTACCACAATCATAACAAAAAACAATGTGCTTGCACCCCAAACGAAACCATTTGCCAATGCTGTTGTTTTTCTGGCACTTTCATCAGTATTGTTTAAAATTGCCAACGAAACAAGTTGCATTACTCTTGAAACCGCAAAAACAGACAATTTTCTTTCCATTGCTTTTGAAATATATAATTTTTTCTTTCTATAACTATATCCAGTTTTAAAAGTTTTTACAACAATTTCAATGTCAACAAGCCCCGCTTTGTCAAGGTTCGCCCTTGCGAGTTCACTTGCTTTTAGTGGCAAATCAACCTTTTTTCGCCTTGCATTTCTATTTACTTCCCTTATATAAATTTTAAAAATAAACAGCGCAAGTGCAAGCACGGCAATTATTCCACCAAGAACATAAAAAATTATTCCCACGGTGTCAACAAACAATAACATATTTTTCTCCTTAAAAATTATTATAGTTAAATTATAAATCTAAAAAAAATTATTGTCAAACAAAATCAAATTTTGTTTGGTAAAAAAACCTAGTTAGTTTTTGCAAAGATGAGTTATAGGAATGTTTTGAGTGATTTCGTAGAAATTACCTTTGATTTGATTAGTACTCACAGTACACCAATGCCTTTCAAGTTTGCATTTGCTTTTTTAATTTCCTTAATGATATTTTTTAAAAGATTTATGTAAAGAGTTAAAAAATATATTTTTAATCAAGAAGTTGGAAATTAATGAAATTAAACAAGAATTAATAAATTAATCTAAGTGGCATAAGTTTAATAGTCTAGAAAAGGTTAACTTTTATTCAATAAAGTTGATTTTTTTTATATGCCAATAAAGATTATTCTTGAGATTGTTATAAATCAATATTCATCGGCAATAATTATTGTGAATTGGTTGACTTTTTGCCGATAACGGAATATAATGGTTTTAGACTAGAATATGGAGTGAAAAATTAATGGAATTTTTATCTGTTGCAGAGATCGCAAAGAAATGGAAAATCAGCGATAGATCCGTTAGAAATTATTGTGCTCTTGGAAAAATCAAGGGTGCATTTTTGACGGGCAAAACTTGGAACATACCAGCAGAAGCCGTAAAACCCGCAAGAGAAAATTCAAAATCTAAGACAGATAATGAACTGCTTAACATTTTGCGTGAGCAAAAAGAAATGAAATTAAAAGGTGGAATTTATCACAAAACACAAATTGAGTTAACATATAATTCAAATCACATTTAAGGAAGCAAGTTAACAGAAGATCAAACTAGCTATATATTTGAAACTAATACAATATGTGTTAGCAATGAAAACATAAATGTTGATGATGTGATTGAAACCAGCAATCATTTTAAGTGTATAGATTTTGTGATTGACAAAGCAAAAGATCCTCTAACTGAAAAGATGATTAAAGAACTACATTTTATATTAAAAGTTGGAACAAGTGATAGCAGAAAAGATTGGTTTAATGTTGGCGATTACAAAAAACTTCCAAATGAAGTTGGTGGCAAAGAAACTACACTTCCAGAAAATGTTGGCAAAGGAATGAAAAACTTGCTTGACGACTATAATAAAAAAGAAAAGAAAACACTTGATGATATTTTAGAGTTTCATCAAAAGTTTGAATCAATTCACCCTTTCCAAGATGGCAATGGCCGTTTAGGCAGACTTATTATGTTTAAAGAATGCCTTGCAAACAACATTGTTCCATTTATCGTGAGTGATGACTTAAAACTTTACTACTATCGCGAACTAAAAGAATACAACTCAGAAAAAGGCTTTCTAACCTACACAATACTCACCGCCCAGGATAGATATAAAAAATATTTGGACTATTTTAAAATTAAATATTAAAAAAACTTTTAGTGAAAAGCGATAAAACTAGTGAAGATTAGATTTTATATGCTATAATAATTTTGAAAATTAACTTCCGATAGTTTTGACTATGTGCTGATAAAGGAGAAATAAATGGCAAAAGAAAAGAAGGGAAAAGAAGTAAAACAGGAAAGTTTAGAAAGTGTGCTTTGGGCATCAGCTAATAAACTTAGATTGCCGAAGCCTGCAATATGATTAAACAAGAAGACAACGGCACAAGTTTAAGCGAGTTAGGGGCAGTTGCTTCAATAATTACATCCGTTATAGCAATTCCAACAATAATTGCAAAATATTTATTTCCTACTGGAGAGGATAAAGACATGACAAATATGATAAATAAAATGCAAAACTATGATAACGGAATAAGAAGATTAGAAAATGGTAAGAAAGATATTAAAAAAGAATTAGCAGAGTCAATAGAAAAAACAGAAAAAGATAACTGAATTAACCCGTAGGGTTAAAATTAGCCGTCTTTTTTTGTTGTCAATTTGGTGTGAATACCCAGATTTGAACTGGGAATCTATCGCTTAGGAGTCCCACGCATATATCATAATAACGTCATTTTCGTGCATTTTGGGGCATTTTTGTCTGTTTTTTGTGCAAAAATGACCATTTTGGAGCATTTTTTTCACTAATTTCTATAACTTTTTTTAAATTTTTTACCGATTTCTTTACCGATTTTGCTTTTTTTAGAACATACTGAAACCCTTACAAACAAAGAACTCCACTGTTTTTCACCCTATGAATTTTCCAACACTTTAAAAAAATTTTTTACCGATTTGCCTTATAAATGAAATTTTTTACTTTTTTGACAAATTTGTCAAGTATATAGAAAACCATAATTTTTACTCAAAAATGTTGAGTTGAAGATTTGCAGTGAGTTCAAAACCCACTTTTTGCGACTAAATAATGTAAAAAAATTTTATTTATGATATAATTCACAAAGAGGTCTAATTTATGAAAACGATTATATTTAATTTTGATACTACATACCCAATTAAGTTAAGAGATAAGGTAAATGAGATTGTTGACCATATGACTAAAAAAAATCATTATGTTAAAGATAATAAAACCAAAAAACAAATTTCAACTAATTCTTGGAATCAAATTTGTGGAATAATGAATAGGATAGAAGATACATTATATTATGTTAATACGCTAGAATTAGGTAATTATGCTCATGGGCACAGAAGTTGTTTTGATTTTTATGAGTTTATAATGCATATAAGTGTTATCATTGATTCTATAAAATGGTTGGCAAAAATATTTGAAATACCTCAATATTTGACAGATAAGATTAGGTTATCTAATACTTGTTTTGCAAGAAAAGGCATAAAAAATATAGGTTGTGATGAAAAATTCTTTGATTACATTAGGTCGCTAGTTGTTGCTCATCCAATTGAAACTAGTAGACACCCTGAATATATACCCGCAAAAGACATTATGCATATTTGCCCTTATATAGTTCCTGCAGGCAGTGCCATAATGAATTTAAGAAAAATAAAAAAGAAAAATTTTGATTATGATGTTGTAATATACGTTTCATCAAGTGCAAATTCTAATAATAAACATGTTTATATTAGAGTTGCCGATTTTGTAAAATATGTAGATAAATGGTTGAACTTTATAAAAATTATAATAAAATATATTGATAAATATAATAAAAAAACTGATAGTGATTACAAAATCCAACATATTAAAGAAGAAAAGGAATTTAAAACATTTACACAATATTTAAATAATTTAATTAGAGAGAGTGAAAAAAGATTTGATAATGCTTTTGCATTACAGGAATTAAAATATATCCTTTTAAGCAAAAGCTCATTTCCAGAAAACAATATTTACATTTCAAAATATAAAAATGCAATAAAATATTGCATTCATGAATATCATAGTGTTTTACAAGATATGAACAGGAATGAAAACGCTGGGCTAAAATATATTAAAAGAAATTATTCCACAAACATAGTATCTTTAATTTATGACCCACCAACATATGATTTAGATAAATATAATGACAATATGATATATTATGCATTTGAAAAAACTTCTTATTTAGATGGAAAACATAGTTATAATGATGAACAATGGGGACGCCAACAATTTGAAATGCATTTATATCAAATAGTAAAAGATATGGCATTAAAGATTGATAGTAGATGTTCAAGTCAAGAATATATGCTGCTTTTAAATACAGCTCTATATTTGAAAGCATTAACAAATGACAACTTATTAAATAATAATATACCAAAAACAAACGAATATAGAATAATAACATAATATATTCTTTA
This sequence comes from Clostridia bacterium, assembly GCA_028709705.1. Lineage (GTDB taxonomy): Bacteria > Bacillota > Clostridia > Christensenellales > UBA1242 > UBA5489. The sequence goes on along the minus strand of JAQVWL010000001.1, from coordinate 11,870 downwards.
ATTTACTCCTATTTATCTTTGCCATTCGGGGTGGCTTATGTGGCAAAATTTGCAGGATATGCAAACCCAAATTTAACCTTATCCACTTATGCTCACTTTTTAGATGAGGACAATGATTAGGCAGCAGAAATAATGAATAAGTTGTTAAGTTGATCAAATGCTTGAGTTATTTATATAATTTCCCAAATACCCTTTGAACTAACATCTTCCCCGTATGTATTTTCTCTTGTTGAAGCGGGTTTCATTTTTCTTTGCTTTCTTAACTGAGTAGCAGCCCACCTAATATCATAATTCCATGTATAAAAAATATCATCATCTGTAGTAAAGTTTGAACCATACTCTTTCCAAAATTTTTTAAATATTTCCATCATATTAGGCTTTCCTCCAAGCTGATGTATTATATTATATAAAATATCTGGCAAATCTTTTCTTGTCATGTTGTTCCTCCTTAATTAAAAACATAATAACAAAAATAACATCAAAAATCAATTAAATTGGTATGAATGCTCAGATTTGAACTGGGCAATGGTAGAGTCTCAGGACATTATTAAAATAATGTTATTTTTGTTGGTTTTCGCCCAATTCGTTGTGTATTTTGTGCGAAAACGGGAATTTTGAGCATTTTCTTCACTAATTTTTATAACTTTTTTAAAAAGTTTTACCGATTTCTTTACCGATTTCACATTTTTTAGAACATACTGAAACACTAATTTTTTAATAAAAAAGCTAATATTTATTCTAAATCAACTATTTTAAATACAGAATAAGTAGTATCCAATATAATCATTATATTAAAAATAAAACTACTTGTTATAGTTATTTGAATAATATTTTTTAGCCATTCGATATTGTTAAATATGCTTAAATTAAAAATAAAATCTAATATTAAAAAAACAATGGTAAGTATAAAAAACACAATTAAGTTAGATTTCAATTCTTTTTTATAATCCTTAATATTATTTATAAGTTCAGTTTTATTATTACTTTCCGCTTTAGATTTTAATTTATTTAATGATGGTACAATAAAAGTATAGATTGTTAACAAAAATCCAAATAAAATAAAATTTATATTCAATAATGTGTCATTTCTTAATATTAAAGGGTCGTTACTACATAATAATGTTAAGGGACAACCTATAAGTATAGCTATAAATACACAAAAAATAACTTTTAATATTTTTTTAGCGCTTTTATTTTCACTTTTATTCATGGTTCATACCCTTTTTTAATAATTCTGTTATTTTGATTTCCATTATTATTTTATCTTCTTCCTCAATTATTTTAACATTTGTCTTTTTAACTTTTTCTTTTTGTTTATATGTCACTTTTCTTTTATTATTTCTGTTTGTAGCTTTAATTGACCATGTCCCAGCACCCTCCGAAGTATAATCAACATATGAAGAAAAATCCTCTCGTATAATTAAACCTGTGTCACTTACAAGTCGAATAGTAAATTTTTCCGCATTATTATTTTGATGTAATTGTTTCGCAATATCTTTGGCTTTACCGCTTGCACCTAAAAAATTAGGCGCTAATAAAGTAAAAGCAACTTCATTTATCAATAAATTATTATTTTGTATGTGACTCCAAAAATTTGGTGTATGTGACATTGGCAATATAAATAGTTTATAGGCATCATCTTTTAATTTGTAATTTATAATTTCCTGCACGTATTTTACTGAAGAAGAAAAACTTACAATTTCTGGATTTTCTTCAAAGTAAATTATTTGTGTTTCTTTTTCTATGTATACAGAAATATGTGGATAGGTAAGGTCAAGTTCTTTGTGAAAATCATTATCAAGTGGGACTATTTTTTCTAATATTTTCCTCATTCCTAATTCTATTTTTAAAAAGGATTCGTTAATTTTTTTTACGAAATAAATTATCTCTTTGTTATTAATTAAGAAAGATTGCTTTTCTTCTAGTTTTAAATATCCCACAGACATCCAAAATATTTTATTTCTATATTTTATATTATCTTCATAATCAAGTGGCTTTTTTAAAAAATCTATTTGTTGATCAAATATAATAGAAGCTCTACAATAAAAAAATTTCTTCTCCATAATTTTTTCCTTTTGTTATATACAATATAACAAATCAATTTAAATAAAACAATCAAATCTAGTAATGTTTATGTCAAAATATGTATGTCAAAATTTAACATAAAGGTTTGTTTTGTATCAACTTAAACGAAAAACAAATAGAAATTGAAAAACAAGAAATAGAAGCTTTATTAATCTTTGATAACAAAATTCAAAAAACATTCTGGACAAATTCCTATATCATCTTCTGGAACTTCAACTTTATACAGCAAATTACATTTATTACAAAATGCAATTTCTTCTTTCTCGGGATTATATCCACAATTAAAACATTTCCTATAGTTGTCATCTATCACAAAAGCTTGAAAACCACATTCGGGACATTCATATAATGGAAGTTGCTCTCCATTATCTAGAATTAGGCATCCAGAAGCAATATTTGTATAAAGGTATTTTGTAGCCACTTGAACTCTATCATTTTCATCCTGAGGACGCCATCCACAATAATAGCATTTCATTTTGCCCCCATCATCATCCAAGGCAAAAAACTCCTTACCACATTCAGGACAAAAAATAATTTTTTGCCTATTATCTATGTTTATTTGTTCATTTGCTAAATTTTCTAATTCTTTTGAATAAATGTTAATCTCTATTATTTTTTGTTTAATTTCATCTAATAAGGCTTGCTCCGTATCTTTTAGTGTTACTACATTTAGTAGATTTTTAGCCACAAAATTTATAATTGCTTTCACCGCTTTTTCTATTTTAGTTTCAATTGCTATATCATTTTCCAAAAAATCGAAGTGTTCAAATCCGTTCCTAATTTTACGCAAAGCTTCTAAATCTTTTTTTTCATTTTCCGAAAATACTATGTTGCAAATATTTTCCAAACGCTCTATATTTGTTTTACTGTCAACACTTACGAAATCTCTATCAATATATTTTTGCGTATTTGCTTTATTCATATCTTGAAAAATATATACCCAATTTTCTTTATGTAATCTTGATTTTAATAATAGTTCAACACCTGAAGACAAGTGCAAAACAGAATATTTTAATATTCGCTTCATTTCAGCTTCTGTGGAAACATTAATCGGATAATCTTTTATTGCTGTTAAAACAAAGTCAAGTCCATTCTCAATAAGAGTAAACTGAATTTGTTTTCCTCTAGATAAACTCATGTTGTTCTTCACCTATACCCTTTTCATTAAGTACTTTATCAATAAAATTTATATTTAAACTTTTCTCTAATCTTCAAAGTTTATTTCATTTTCTTTTATATGTTCTTTTTTTAACTTTCTATCTAAAGCAGAATCAATTTTGCCAGAATCTGATTTTTCATATGTACATATAAGAGTAATTCCTAATTTTTTGTAAATTGGCATCTTGAATTTTTTAGTTTTTGTATATTGAATATTGTTTTCATTGTAACCCCAATGTTCTATGTAAACATGTTTGTCTTTGCCAAGATAATTTTGTAAATAAAAATCAGGATGTAATACTTCTTTTTCACTAGAACCATAAGGTAAGTCTTTTTCGTACGCATGAGAAATTTCTTTTTCAAATAAATAATTATCGATATCTCTTTCTGATTTGCTTTTAACAACATGTCCGTCTTTACAGGTGTATCTTCCTTCGTAATCTTCATCCAACAGCTCAACATTAGAACAATTAGTTATCTTAAACAATAATTCTTTGTTCTTATATTTATAAAAACAAGCAGGACAAAACAACAAGCCTTCGGTTTCTCTACCACAAATAATACATTTGGATTTATTGTTTTTATTAATGGTTACAATTTGATTCTCTTCTATTTTATTTGGGGTATTTTCAGTTTCATTATTTAATATTTTGTCAGTTGAAGAATCTCTAAATAAATTATTTTTGTCTAAATAAATTTTTCCCAATTTTAAAAGATCCGCGTGTTTCCTGCAAAGTCTATCCTTTCTAGCATTACCCATGAATGAGCTAGTTGTTTCACCACAAATTGGGCATACGAATTTTTCTTCCATATAACTTACCTCTATTGTTTTATAATAACAAAATTTGTAAATTAAGTCAAATTGTAAACTACTATTTAATATTTGCAATGTTTTTTAATTTTGGAGAAAATCTTAAATTGCGGACACAAAATGGAAGAATGGCTGAGCGGTCGAAAGCGGCGGTCTTGAAAACCGTTGAACTGAAAGGTTCCTTGGGTTCGAATCCTACTTCTTCCGCCAAACACAATCGCGTTTGAACACCAATGGATATTATATATTCGTTAATGGTGTGGCAGGCGCGATTTTTTTTACATCAAAGACAACAGAAAAAACCCAGCACAAATTGGTTAACAATGAAACGAAATATGCACGGCAACTTTATAAGAAAAAATAAAGATCAAATTTAATTCTATTTTAATTCCTTTTTTATATTTTAAGTAAAAATCATTGATATAAAAATGTATCAGTAATGCTTTTTGACAAAATGTGGTGATGTAAAAATTGTTGCTATAATTTTTCATTCTTTTAGTTTGATTTTTCCATTATTTATTGTATAATAAAAGAAAGGAGAAAAATTTATGGGTGGTTCAAAACGAGAATTAGAAGAACGAGAATATTATGAGGAATTAGCATGTAAAGCACTTGTGGCTTGTGGAGCCATGAAACAATGTGAAATACATGGCTATTATTTTAATTCAGATCCTTGGGATGAAAGTTTATATGGGAAATCAACTAATTGGTTAAAGAAGCAATATCCAAATGCAATAAATTTTAAACTTTTCCACGAAATGCTTGCGGAGGTTAGTAATGAATATTGTCTTTGTGAAACTTGTTTTGCATGTGATAAAATAGCAAAAGAATAATTAATAACCAATATTTAATTCTTATGAACAACACGACAAATGTCGTGTTTTTTAATTTATCTTTTGCTTTTTGTCTTGTTTATAATTTTTTCATGTGCACCTATTTATCTTTGCCATTCGTTGTGGCTTATCGTAGCACAATTCTCGTTTAAGTCAACTTGTAAAAAATATTGCTTAAACAATTTAATATAAATTTAGTCAGGTAGAAATACCTGCCTTTTTTGTTATATATACAATTAATCAACTTAATCACTAAACAATATTTTTTACTTCATCGTTGACTTAAACAAAAAAACTTTCATTTAGATTTACATTACCCAAATTGTTCTACTTTGCCACTGTCGAAAGGCGAAATCTAAATAGGAGGTTAAAAATGAATAAAGAAATTATAAAAGAAAATTTAGATTATCAGAAATACTATCTTAAAGAATTTTCTTACTTTGATGGTGAATGTGATATCACTTTCAACATTGTTGACATCAATTTTGAAAAAAAGACAATAAATGTCGCTGTTACTAATCGTGGAAAAATAAGCGTTATAGAATACGACTTACACCAAGATAATAATGGCGACTTTTTCTTTAAATATGGTGTTACATTTGACAAAATCGAAGTTAATGACTTTGAAACAATTACAGATTAAAAGGAGAAAAATTATGAAATTAACTTTACAAAACATTAAACAATTAAAACAAAATACGGACAATGCTTTAACTAAAAAAGTATGCAATTATGTTATTGAAAAGTGGCAAGACTATGATGACAAATCTAATATTTTTACTGATGTTCTAAAATATGGTTGTCAAACTGGCGTAGTTAGTGAACTAATTTATTACAGCGACACTACAAAATTTTTTAAGACTTATAGAGAAGAAATTGCAAGTTTAATTTATGACCTTATGGTTGGAACGGGACTTTATTCGATGAAAGATTTATTTGGCAAAAAATACGATGAAGCAGATCCACTTGTAAGCGATATTACAAATCAAAACCTACTTGCTTGGTTTGGCTTTGAAGAAACATTAAGAAACATAGGACAAAATTTTGAAGTCATACAAAATTATATTTAAGGAGAAATAAAATGAATAAAGAATTACAAAAAAATGAAGCTATCGAAAGAATGAAAATGCTTGAAATCTATCCCGCAACTATTAGGGAATTTGAAAGAGATAATATTATAAACAAGTCGGAACACGGTGGAATACTTTACTGGCTTGACGAAAACGAACAAGAAATGGTTAAAAAATTTGAAGAAAAGCACAATGCAGTTGTTTATCATGTTATTCACAATTATACGGGATTTGGAGAGTTGTACTCGCTTCTTTACGTTTCAGAAAACGAAACAGAATGGGGCTATGATAGAGATGATTTGCGACACAATGTAGCACTTGTGTATGTGAAAAACATTGAAGATGACTTTTGCTCTGAATTTGGCTCAATAGGAATAAAAAAACAATTTGGAGGGTTAGCAAGAACATGTTAGATAAAGATATTGTATATATGGTTCAATTTGAATATTCGACCGATGATTGTCAAGGAACAGATATTTATTTATATAAAGAAAGAAAAGATGCTTGGCAAAAATTTCATAACTTACAAACACAAGAAAAGGAATTCTATAAAACAGAATATTCCCATATTGATGACTTTGAAGTTGACACAAACATAGATGATAAAAATGCTTGTGAGTATTGGTATAACACTACTTGTCAATCAAATTTTTACTTACATTCATTTATAGATTTGAAAGTTAAGGAGGTTGAATAATATGACAACAATTAAAGAATTAGAAAAATATTTAGATTACGAATTTTCATCAGATTGTTATGTTGGTGAAGATTACAAAACATTTGAAAGAAAGTATATAAATTATCTAAAAAGCATTTGCAAAGACACTGGCTGGGAATTAGTGAAAGTGAATAAAAATCACTACGAATTTTCAGCTTTTTTCTTATGCAAAGATAAATATATTTATTTCCGAATCAGCGATGTGAGATTTTGGAATAACGAATGGTATAACAACATTTTAATTAGAACAGCAAAAAGTAAAACTGACTACACAGGTGGTCAAAACCACTGCTGCTCATTACACAATTTAATAAGTTCAATTAAAAAATTGTTAGGAGAAAATTATGATAGATAAAAATGAATTACAAAATATTAAAAAAATGAAAGAAGTTAACATTTTATCACACATAAACTCATTAAAAGGTGAAATGGATAAAGCAATACTTATGGCAGAATGTGAATATCAAAATCAACATATTTACATAGTGAAATATAATAACAAGTTTTGCACTGCAATATTTAATTGCTTTGTTTTCGAGTATTACACTGATGATGTTTATGGAGTGATAAATGAATTTGAAATTGCATAACAAATACGGTTATAAAGTTTGCTATCGTGAATATGGAAAAACAAGATTAAAAATTCACTTAATTTGTAATACATTTGACAGTGCAGTTTGGAGCGTTCAATACTATGAAACGCATCTGCCTAGCGATAGAAAAACAAGTAAACTACTATTAAATCCAAAGTGGTATGTAATACCTGTAAAAACATTTATTGAATACAAATGGCTTTGGCGAGATTGTCCGTTTTGAAACGGGCTTTTTTAATATCAAAATAAAATATAAAGGAGAAAACAATGATTGAATTAAACTTAACTGCTAAGGGTAAAGAACAAACCCTAATAAAAGATTATTTAGAACAAAATGTAAGTGAAAGTCTTGCAGAGAAAATCAATAATGGCATTACAATTATTAAAGAAAACAAAATATTATTAAGTAAAAAAGACCTAGCTGGCTTTATGAAATTTGCAAATGAAGAAGCGAAAAAACTTGCCGAAAAAGGAGCAAATTATGCTTGCGTTGAAGATAGCATTGTATTTGGCTGGGCTATTCATTACTTTGAAGAAGACACGATTGAAGGAACGCTTTATAACGAAGATGGGACTGAATATAAGCCAACACCCAAAATTACAACTACTCCAAAAGTTGAAGTAAAACAAGAAACTAAAAAGGAAAACACACAAGCAAGTTTATTTGATTTTATGGACTTATCTGAAAACCCACAAACAAAATGTGAAGAAACTGAAATTGAAACGAAATGCGAATGTGAATGCGAAGATGATGATTGGTCCGAAGAAGAAAAACAAGAAGTTATAGAACAAGAAAGGCAAGAAGAAAAACAAAGTCAAACAATAGATATTGAAACGGGCGAAATAACAACACAAAACATAAACAAGACTTCTTCAATAAACAAAGAACACGCAAAAATTCTTTTCAACTTATTAGATGGCAAATTGGAGGTTAAATAATGATAAAAGAACAAGATATTAAACCTATTCCAAAATACATATTGAAATTAATTAAACAAAAAGATAAACAGAGTTATCAAAAATATTCAGGGCAAACAAGATTTTATTCGTACTTTGCAAAATACAACAAAGAATTAGTCCAAATTATTGTTGCACTCAAAAACAAAAACAAAAATTGGTACTGCAAACAAGTTGCAATTCATGGCGTGCATAGCGAAAAATGTATAGTCAAAGATATGGAATACTTTTTTATGGGTGGCTATGTGGTTGGGTGGTACGAACAAGGTTTGACAAAATTTCCAAAGTGGTATGAAAGCACAAATTGGTGCGAAGCAGATGATAAGTATTTTAATCCTTACTCAAAAATAGTTAATGCGGAATTTGCATTGAAATTTAAGCAATATAAATATAGTGCTGTGAATCAATATTATTATGAAGATAAATTAAAATACTTGCGACTATACGAAAAATTTCCACAAACAGAATTTTTGGTTAAATTTGGATTGTCCGCTTATGCAACAAGTAAAACGATTTTGAAACTTGTTGGAAAAGATAAGCAGTTTAGAAATTGGCTAATTCAACATAGCAATGAAATAAAAATTAATGGCTATTACATAAGCACTTTACTAACTGCATATAAACAAAATAAAGATTTAGATAAAGCACAACAATATGAAACACTGCTTAAAACATTTTGTAAAAATTTAAATTATAAAAAAATAAAAAAATTGTTTGATAATAAAATTGTGCAGTTTTTTAATTATATTATCGACCAACAAACAAATGAAAGTTCTTATATAGATTATTTAGAGGCTTGTGAAAATTTGCATTTAGATATGAATTTAGACAAAAATAAAATGCCACATAATTTTAAGCGTTGGCACGATATTAGAATTGATGAATACGACACTGCTAAATTAAAAGCAGATGAAAAAAAGCGAAAGCAATTCTATAAAAAATTTATAAAAGTTGCTGAAAAATATTTACCTATGCAAAGAAATTTGAAAGATAATTATGTTTGTATAATTGCAAAAAGTCCAGCAGATTTAATAATCGAAGGCGATAAACTAGACCACTGCGTTGGACGAATGAATTACGACCAAAAGTTTGCAAGAGAAGAAAGTTTAATCTTTTTTATTAGAACCAAAGAAACGCCAAATGAGCCTTTTGTCACAGTTGAATATTCTTTATTAAACCACAAGGTTTTACAATGCTATGGAAAACAAGATAGCAAACCAGAAGAAATTGTAATAAATTATGTAAACAAAGTTTGGTTACCATACGCTAATAGAAAATTAAAAAAATTAGTAATATAAATTAAATAATAATAAATATATTAAAAATTAAATAAAATTAAATAAAAACATTAAATAATTAATTAAAATAATTAAAATATTAAATAAAAACAATTAATTAATTAAATAAACAAATAAAAGGAAATTAAAAAATGAAAAATAATTATGAAAATTTCGAGAGCAATAACCAAGAATTTGCAGACAAAAATCAACACCTAAAATCACAAGAAAATACAAATGAAACAAACGGGAATACGAAAGCATTTTCGAAGTGCGAAAACCAAAATGCAAATAACCATTATTTTAGAATAACAGGCTATTGCCCAGAACACGATTTTTGTTTTATAATAGACTCAAATGGAATGTTTGAAAAACTTTGGCAATTCAGTGCCTACCTAATTTCAAAAAGACTAAAAGTGCTAGAAGTGTCTAACGATGAAAAGTTTATAGACATAAACATAACAAAAGCAGAACCCAACCCCGAAAATCTTATCTTACGAGCCACCGCCAACGGTAAACCAGAATACATAACTCAAAAACAAAATGGCACAACTTACAAAGCAATTAAAGTTGCCGATAAAGTTTATGTACCAGATGAATATGAGTTATAAAACAATAAACCAAGATTTATATATCTCGGGTTATTCAACTATTGTTAATGGTATTTAGTTCTAGAAACATGACTTAAATTTTTATTACGCACTATATGAAAGTGTAAGCTTTGTTTTCAGCCCAGAATAGTCACTTTCATCAACTTGAAGATAACTTTCATCTGACAAGCCAATATTAATAACATACAAAAATTTTACAAAACTATAAATAGTCTCTATAATTTGTGATTCTATGTTCTCCTTAATTCTATCTGATTTTGCAATCAAACATTGATATTGATAATGTTTATCTATTGCTGAAGTTTTATTATTTGGATGAGCTCTAACAAAGTGTTGGTTTGGAGTAAGATTAATTAAATTCTCATAAAACATTGAAATAACAGGAAAATCACTCTCCGAAAAAATATGATGAACTTGAGTTGCATTAACATTAAACTCATCATCCTCTAATAATTCTGTAATACTATTGCGATATTGTTGATTGTATAATCTTATAAATTTCTTAGCTTTAACTGATTGATATTTAATTAAAGCATTATTTGGCATAAATTTAATAGCTTCTTCATAATCTTTTCTTGCCATTTCTTTAGGCTTTTCTGAATAAATATCTCTAAAGTTATCTCTATTATACATTAGCATATCGTATGTAACTTTTTTTCTCGATAAGTGTCCTTTTTCTGTCCCAAAGGAATTGTTTTTAAATGCAAGAGGATTTATAATTTTTGTAAAAATCCTACCACACTCTTTATAGCCTGGTCTTTCAATACTTGTTTTGGAAACTCTACTTCCAATAGGCGTGTTGGTAATTGTAAAAGTGTAAAACAATTCCTTTATATCTTCAAATCCAGTTTTGTTTGAATTTTTGAAAAATGTTTTAAAATTATCATAAATTCCGCTATCGCTTAAAACCTTTTCTATATAAAGTTGCAAAAAAGTCAATGAATATTTTTCAGCAAGAGAAATATGCTGAATTAAATCTAAATTTTCAACTTTAAAAATATTTTCAAGACCTTTCTTTGTTTCAGATAAAATTCCTGCATATGCAAGCATTTTCATTGGTTGTTGAAAGAATTTATCATACTCACTTTTGGTTGATTCACTCGTTACATCTGCTTTTTTAAAAATAGATAAAACATTTTGGATTGAAAAATCAGAGAACCAAATATCACGAGATGTAAACGGAATGTTTCCTTTATCTGCAATGTAATTAACAATACAATCCGCAACAATACAAACTACATCAGGTGTGCATTTTTGATCTATCCAACGCGCATTGTGTGATTTTTGTATATCATAATCACGTTTGCTTAAGAATTCAATAATTTGCTTTTCGCTTAAAATAACCATAATCTTCTCCTTATACCAAAATAATAGATTGAATTACTATCAATATTTAATGATCTTGTTCCATAATTACGAGCAATTCTGTAATAGTTTCTAAATTCTTCTGTTTCAAAAATTATTAAGTCCTGTTCAGTTATTGGAATATCGGTCTTATTTATAAGCAAAGCGACTGAACCATCAGCAATACAATCTCTCGGAAGAAAACACGCCCTTGGAGAGTAAGATAAATTTGGTAATAATACAATGTTTTCTTGGTTAAGGTATTTTGAAACTGTCAATTTACTTATATCATCGTTCATCGAGAGCTTCGCCAACGCCATGGACATGTCCGTGCAGGACTTCGCGAAGGAGGCCGTCGCGGCAAAGCACCCCGTCGACCTCGGCAGCCGCTGCACCGTCTTCATGAACTCCCC
>JAQVWL010000004.1 GCA_028709705.1 Clostridia bacterium | reverse complement strand
AGTACCGTGAGGGAACGGTGAAAAGAACCCCGGGAGGGGAGTGAAATAGAACCTGAAACCGTATGTTTACAAACTGAGAAAGCGAAAGCGATCTCGTACTTTTTGTAGAACGGGCCGGCGAGTTACTTATTATAGCGAGGTTAAGTGATTAAGTCACGGAGCCGAAGCGAAAGCGAGTCTGAAAATGGCGACATAGTTGTAATAAGTACACCCGAAACCAGATGACCTATCCATGAGCAGGATGAAGCGATAGTAACATATCGTGGAGGTCCGAACCCACGCCTGTTGAAATAGACGGGGATGACTTGTGGATAGCGGAGAAATTCCAATCGAATCTGGATATAGCTGGTTCTCCTCGAAATAGCTTTACGGCTAGCCTCTGCTTATGAGATTACTGGGGGTAGAGCACTGAATAGACTAGGGGGTTTCGCGACCTACCGAATCTTATCAAACTTCGAATACCAGATAATTGCTAGCAGGGAGTCAGACAGTGTGAGATAAGTTTCATTGTCGAAACGGAAACAGCCGAGATCTACAATTAAGGTCCCAAAGTATAGGTTAAGTGGAAAAGGATGTGAAGTTGCTAAAACAACTAGGACGTTGGCTTAGAAGCAGCCACTCATTCAAAGAGTGCGTAATAGCTCACTAGTCGAGTGACTTTGCGCCGAAGATTCAACGGGGCTAAAACCTATCACCGAAGTTTAGGGATTTGTTTTTAACAAATCGGTAGAGGAGCAATGATTACCGGGCTGAAGCAGAATCGGAAGGTTCTGTGGACTGTAATCAAGAGAAAATGCCGGCATGAGTAGCGAGAGTATGGTGAGAATCCATACCGTCGAAAGTCTAAGGTTTCCTGGGGAAGGCTTGTCCTCCCAGGGTAAGTCGGGGACTAAGCTGAGGCCGAAGGGCGTAAGCGATGACAAACTGGTAGATATTCCAGTACCACCAATAGTCGACAAAGAGTCGATGCAGGGACACAGTAGGATAGCGGGAACACGAAGATGGAAAGTCGTGGCCAAATCATGAGGGGTCAAAATAGTTAAGTACGTTTTGAGCATACCCTGGGTGATGATGGGGAGTGAAATTTAGTAACGAAGTCCGCGAATTCACACTGGCGAGAAAAGCTGCTAGATAGACTATGGGTGCTCGTACCGCAAACCGACACAGGTAGACGATGAGAGAATCATAAGACGAACGGGATAACCCTTGTTAAGGAACTCGGCAAAATGACTCCGTAACTTCGGGAGAAGGAGTGCCAATCGAAAGGTTGGTCGCAGTGAAGAGGCCCAAGCAACTGTTTACCAAAAACACAGGTCTCTGCTAAATCGTAAGATGAAGTATAGGGGCTGACGCCTGCCCGGTGCTGGAAGGTCAAGAGGAGATGTTAGCAGTAATGCGAAGCATTGAATTTAAGCCCCAGTGAACGGCGGCCGTAACTATAACGGTCCTAAGGTAGCGAAATTCCTTGTCAGGTAAGTTCTGACCCGCATGAATGGCGTAATGATTTGGGCGCTGTCTCAACAAGGGACCCGGCGAAATTGAAGTATGCGTGAAAATACGCATTACCCGCGACTAGACGGAAAGACCCCGTAGAGCTTTACTGTAATTTGACATTGAACTTCGAAATTTGATGTACAGGATAAGTGGGAGACTATGAGACAACGGCGTTAGCCGTTGAGGAGTCAACGTTGGGATACCACTCTTTAAATTTTGAGGTTCTAACATTGTGCCGTAATCCGGGCAGTGGACAGTGTCTGATGGACAGTTTGACTGGGGCGGTCGCCTCCTAAAGAGTAACGGAGGCGCCCAAAGGTTCCCTCAGGATGGTTGGAAACCATCTTCATAGAGTGTAAAGGCATAAGGGAGCTTAACTGCAACACATACAAGTGGAGCAGATACGAAAGTAGGGCTTAGTGATCCGACGGTAGAGCATGGAATTGCCGTCGCTTAACGGATAAAAGTTACCTCGGGGATAACAGGCTTATTCCCCCCAAGAGTTCACATCGACGGGGGAGTTTGGCACCTCGATGTCGGCTCATCACATCCTGGGGCTGTAGTAGGTCCCAAGGGTTCGGCTGTTCGCCGATTAAAGTGGTACGCGAGCTGGGTTCAAAACGTCGTGAGACAGTTTGGTCCCTATCTATCGCGGGCGTAGGATATTTGAGAGGAGCTGCCCCTAGTACGAGAGGACCGGGGTGGACATACCAATGGTGCACCTGTTGTTTCGCCAGAAGCATAGCAGGGTAGCGATGTATGGAAAAGATAAATGCTGAAAGCATCTAAGCGTGAAACTTGCCTCAAGATTAGATATCCCATAACATAAGTTAGTAAGACCCCTTGTAGACTACAAGGTTGATAGGTCGGAGGTGGAAGTGCAGTAATGTATGTAGCTGACCGATACTAATAGGTCGAGGGCTTATTCAAATGAATACTCAAATTTATTTATAAATTTGAAACTATGTATTCTCTTAGCGTATTTTTGCTAATTTAATTTTTAAACGGAAAAAAAGATATATCTATATGTAATTTTAATGAACTGTTCTTAATTTGATAATCCATATCGTAAGATATTTATTATACCATACCTAGTGACGATAGAGAGAAGGTCCACCTGTTCTCATTCCGAACACAGAAGTTAAGCTTCTTTTCGCCGAAAATACTTGATTGGTAACGGTCCGGGAAGATAGGGCATTGCTAGGTAACTAAACAAGGCGCCAGAAATGGTGCTTTTTTTATATTAAAATTAGTTACCAATCAAGTTAAAAGGGGACCCCGAAAATTTTAGCGAAAGCGAATTTTGGGGGAAAGTGAGCGAAAATTGCAAGGCGGAAAATTTTGCGAACAGCAAAATGCGAGCCGAAAGATTTTCAGCGAAACGCTGGTAACGGTCCGGGAAGATAGGGCATTGCTAGGTAACTAGAAAAAACCCCCACAAGATTTCTCTTGTGGGGGTTTTTTAATGCAATAAATTTTAACGAATTTATGCAATTCACTGCGTGAATGCAATATGCTAACGCATATGCAATTTGCCTATCGGCAAATTAAGGTTTTATTTTAAGAATTTTCTTAACAATTTTTGTTGCAATTAGAATTTCTATCGACCCATTTTCAAACAAAAACTTGATTATTTATAGCGAATATATTATAATATAATAATGGAAAAATTATTAAACAAGAATGAACTTAGTTTGGAAAAGTGTGCTGAACAATTAAGCCAAATTATTAAAAACTATAAAGAGTTAGCAATTGAAAAGCCAAACAGCGAATTTTATGCAGTTCTTGAAAAATTTTCTGCTAAACAAATTTCAGAAAAAGTTGAAAACAAATCAGGAATATTTAATGAAAAAGATGTGAAAAAAATTGAAAAAACGCTTATAAAAAATTTTAGATATAATAAGCACAACGCAGAATTTCTTGCAACGCAAATAAATAAAATTGATAAAGAAATATATAACGATTTGCTCAACTATATCAAAACGGGAGATATGCACAATTTTGTTGTTAAAGATTACACGCTTTATAATCTTATTCTTAAACACGATTTTGACATTCCAACGGCATATGTTATGATATCGGGCTTAAAAAATAACTTTAACGAGTATGAAAAAATAATCAATGAAAATATAGGAGAAAAATAATATGGAATTTTTACAAACACAATTTGAGCAATTAAATAATTTTTATGATAAAACTTTGCCCTTTCTTCCAGATGCAATAAGTGGTATAAAAAGAAATAATTTTAATATTCAAAATAATGTCGAAGAAATTAAAACTATATTAATAAACATAAACGGTGCGCTTGAAAACAAAAAGACTTTTAATAGCGCTCAAGAGTTACATTCCACTTTATCTGCACTAAATGATTATGCACTAAATTTAATTGGAGAAATGAATAAAGAGCATAATTCTTTACTTGAAGTAAATAATTTTTTAACTTCGTCTAATCTAGCCATTGCCAGCCTAAACGAAGAAATTACAAAAGGCAATTTTGAACTAACAGATGAAGAAAGAAATTTTGCTGAAAAAAATAATATTGTAGAAGATGTTTTGTTAAAACAAAAACAAGATGCCATTGAAAAACTTTCAAGTGAATTGAATACCAAGAATAACTTTGGTAAAAATAATTTAGAAAATAGCATTTCACAATTAAATGGAACTGAATTACAAAGCCCGCAAATTGTTAAAGAAAAAATTGCTGAATTAAAAGAACTTGCTAATAATTATCTACTTTCCCAAAATGGTTATGATATTGAAACTTATCAAACGGCTTTTGCCAAACAAACAAGTGAATTTAAAGAATTGGGATTATTTTTTGAAAATTGCACTAATTTATTAAATAAAGAATATGAAAACTTACAAATTAATATAAAATTAATCAACAAAAATTTTGAGCAAACAAAAACAAAAGACCAACAAAAACAGCGGGAACTAGGTTTATAATTAATTATGATTTATTGAATATGTTGGGAAAAACAAAAAATTATTAAACAAAAGGGTTCTCCAGAAAAGTCAACCCTCTTTTTTATACGATTTTTTTTGTTGCAATTAGAATTTCAATCGACCGTGATAAATTACATAAGAAGGAGAATAATTATGGGTGAAAGTGATAGCGGTTCAATGTTTTTAGATACGGAAGAACCAAAACTTATCAAGGTAAATTTTAATGAGGCTTTTGTGCTTCCTGTTGAAAGAGTTGATAATTTAACAAAAAAAGGTCACGATTTGGAATGGAAAATTGGTTTTCATACATTGGATTTGGAAATCGGTTGCAGGGGAATAATTGATGCAATATGCTCTGTTTGCCAAGGAATAAAAGCAATAAACAAACATCAAAATTCTTATAAAATAGTGCCAAATAAAGATTATGTTTTTTTAAAATTATTGTCAAAAATGTTAATTAATAGAGTAAACAGACTTGAAAATATTAAGGATTACAAAAATCTTCAAGAAGCAGCGGTTGAGTTTAATGGCATTGTTTTGGAAACAACCGAGGGCTACAAACCTGTTTCTTTAAAACCAAAACAAGCAGAAAGAAATATTGAAACAAAAAAACCAAGTGATTATACAATTGATGAAATAAAAATGTAACTCTTAAAAAAACACTAATTAATTTTTAGTGTTTTTTAATACTCCACTTTATATAAATACAAACCACAAGCAGGCATTGTTTCGCCGGCTTTTTTTCTGTTTTTGCTTTCAATAATGGCGGTTATTTCTTGCGGGTTTATTTTGCCTTTCCCAACTGCAACCAAAGTGCCAACAATTATGCGAACCATATTATATAAAAACCCGTCGCCGATGATATAAAAGTGGATTTCATCTGCCACTTTTTCAATTTTAATGTCAAAAATCGTTCTAACAAAATCTTTTGTTGAATTTCCACTGGTACAAAAGGCAGAAAAATCGTGTTTCCCCCAAAAAAACTTGCTCGCCTTTTTCATCTTTTCAATATCTAAATCGTATTTTACTTGCGTGCAAAGTCCGTTTTTTAGCGGTTTTTCTATCTTGCTGTTATAAATTTTATATAAATATGTTTTTTTCTTTACAAAATATCTTGCGTGAAAATTGGGGTCAACTTCTTTTGCAAATAGCACCGAAACATCTTTATCTAGCCCAAAATTTATTGCTTTTGAAAGTTTGTTTATGTCAAAGTTGGAATTTGTTTCAAAATGTGCGGTTTGCCCGAGTGCGTGAACGCCCGCATCTGTTCTTCCGCTTGCAAAAAGACAAATATTTTCGTTTAAAAGTAGTGAAATTTGCCTTTCCAAAACTTCTTGAACCGTTCTAACATTGTTTTGCGTTTGCCAGCCACAAAAATCTTTTCCATTATATTCAATTTCTAGTAAAATTTTTCTCATATTCACATATTAACACATCTTAATTTATTTTTCAAAGTGTTTGACTAAATTGGTGCATTGGTTTATACTTTTGTTTGAGAGGAATTTATGAAAACAATAAATGTAGATGGCAATACCGCTGTGGCAAAAATTGCTTATTATTTGAGCGAAGTTGCAGAAATTTACCCAATAACACCTTCAAGCGCAATGGCGGAAAGTTGCGATGAATGGGCGGAAAAAGGCAAAAAAAATATTTTTGGCAACACTCTTTTAATCAAAGAAATGCAAAGCGAAGGCGGTGCGGCGGGGGCGCTTCATGGCAGTTTAAGTGCGGGGGCGTTGTCTACCACTTTCACTGCAAGTCAAGGACTACTCTTGATGATACCAAATATGTACAAAATTGCAGGCGAACTTTTGCCAACGGTTTTTCACATCTCGGCAAGAGCACTAGCAACCCATGCCCTTTCCATTTTTGGCGACCATAGTGATGTTATGGCAACTCGAAGCACAGGCTTTAATATGCTTTGTTCCAACAACGTGCAAGAGGCACACGATATGGCACTTGTTGCACATATTGCGTCGCTAAAAACAAGTTTACCTTTTTTGCATTTTTTTGATGGTTTTAGAACATCTCACGAAGTTCAAAAAATTGTAGAAATTGATGAAAATGATATCAAAAAAATATACCCTTTTGACAAAGTGCAAGACTTTAAAAACAGAGCATTAAACCCGCAAAACCCAATTCAAAAAGGCACAGCGCAGAACCCAGATATATTTTTCCAAAACCGCGAAGCGTGCAACAAATTTTATAACGCAGTTTATGGCGAAGTTGAAAAAGCAATGGAGCAAGTTGGCAGTATTACGGGCAGAAATTATAAACCATTTGAATTTTATGGTGCAAAAGATGCCGAACAAATCATTGTTATTATGGGCAGTGGAGCAGACACTTGCGAAGAAACGATTGACTTTTTAAATTCAAAAGGTGGCAAGTATGGTTTGATTAAGGTAAGACTTTTCAGACCTTTTAACAGCAAAGCATTTTGCGATAACATTCCAAAATCCGTTAAACAAATTGCAGTGCTTGACCGCACAAAAGAAAGTGGAGCAGTTGGCGAACCGCTATTTGTCGATGTTTTGGGTGCAACCGCAATGGCAGGGGAAAGCTATAAAATTGTTGGCGGAAGATACGGGCTTGGCAGTAAGGAATTTACTCCAAACTGCGTGAAGGCGATTTTTGATAACTTAAAAAATCAAAACCCAATCAACAATTTTACTGTTGGAATTGAAGATGATATAACGCATTTGTCTTTAAAATTAGAAGATTTTGAACTACCAGCAAACAATACAGTTTCCTTAAAATTTTTTGGTCTTGGCAGTGATGGAACTGTGGGTGCAAACAAAAACAGCATAAAAATTATTGGCGAACAAACAGATTATTACACGCAAGGTTTTTTTGAATATGACAGCAAAAAGTCTGGTAGCATAACAATTTCACATTTGCGAATAAGTGACAAACCAATTCGCGCCCCTTATGTTGTAACAAACCCAGATTTTATTGCAATACATAATTACAGTTTTGTTGCAAGATATAATTTGATAGACAATTTGAAACAAAATGGCACAATTCTGCTAAACACTGTGCTTGATGAAAAAGGTTTGTCTGAAAACTTGCCAACACATTTTGTTGAAGTTTTGAAAGAAAAAAATGCAAAATTGTTTGTTATTGACGGCAACAAAATTGCCACCGAAAGCGGATTGGGGAACAAGATTAATGTTATTATGCAAAGTGCGTTTTTCAGGTTAACAAATATTATTGACCGAGATAAAATTTATAACTGCCTAAAAACTGCCATTGAAAAAACTTATGGTCACAAAGGCGAAAAAATTGTTAACAGCAACATAAGTGCAATTGACAAAGGTTTTAATGACATTATTGAGATAAATATCAAAAATTTGAAAGGCAGAAATTATAGCGAAAGCAGAGAAACAACAGACAAATATTTTGAAAATTATATAAAACCAATCAACCAACTTGAAGGCAATAAACTGCCCGTTTCTGCGTTTTCACCCGATGGAATTGTGCCAACCGACACAACAAAATTTGAAAAGCGTGGCATTGGCGAACACTGCCCAAATTGGAATAGCGAAAAATGTATTCAATGCGGTCTTTGCGTTCTTGCTTGCCCGCACTCCGCAATAAGAAGTGTTTTGGTAAAAGATGAAAATTTGAAAGACAAACCTGAAAGTTTTGTCACAAAAAATGCTTTTGGCGTTCCAAACAATCAATTTAGATTGCAAGTCAGCCCGCTTGATTGCACAGGTTGTGGTGTTTGTGCAAGCGTTTGCCCCGCAAAAGACAAAGCACTTAATATGGTTTTGACAACCGATATTTTGGAAAACGAAAGAAAAAATTTGCAGTATTTGAAAACTTTGGAACAAACAAAGTCGCCGTTTAGCACTGACACCGCAAAAGGTTTGCAGTTCGCTTTGCCGTATTTTGAATATAGTTATGCTTGTGCTGGCTGTGGCGAAACACCATATATAAAATTGGCAACAACTTTGTTTGGCGAAAATATGCTAATCGCAAATGCAACAGGTTGTTCAAGTATTTATGGTGGCTCTGCTCCCGCTTGCCCTTATTCGAAAGATGACAGTGGCTCGGGTCCCGCTTGGGCAAATAGTTTGTTTGAAGATAATGCCGAATATGGTCTTGGAATTAAACTCGGAATAAATGTTTTTAAAAATAATTTAAAAAACAATATATTAAAATTAATTAATCTTAATGAAAATAATATTAAAATAAACAATAATTTAATTAATTTATTAAATAATTATTTAAAAAATGAGAAAAACCCGATAAAAAGCGATATTCCGCAAATTATTGAATTATTAAAAAATGAATTAATTAATAATAAAAAGAATAATAATTTAATTAATTTAATTAATAATATAATAAACTTAAAAGATTATTTTTTCAAAAAATCTGTTTGGATTATTGGCGGAGATGGTTGGGCTTATGATATTGGTTATGGCGGACTTGATCACGTTCTTGCTTGCGGAGAAGATATCAACATTTTGGTGCTAGACACAGAAGTGTATTCCAACACTGGCGGGCAAAGTTCAAAAAGCACACCAAGTGGTGCGTTTGCAAAATTTGCAATGGGTGGCAAGGCAACCGCCAAAAAAGATTTAGGTGCCATTGCAATGAATTATCCAAATGTTTATGTTGCAAGTGTTTCGCTTGGTGCAAACCCAATTCAAGCAATCAAGGCGTTTAAGGAAGCGGAAGCGCACAATGGACCCAGCATAATTATTGCTTATGCACCTTGTATAAATCACGGAATAAATATGTCTAACTCTAACCTTGAAATGAAAAGAGCAGTTGAAAGTGGCTATTGGTTCTTATACCGCCGAAACCCAAACAGCGAAGTTCCATTTTCTTTGGATAATGCCGAACCAACACTTTCTTATGAAAACTTTTTGCTAGGCGAAACAAGATATTCAGCACTTGCAAAAACAAATCCGCAAGTGGCAAAACAACTTTTTGAACAATCAAAAAAAGATGCAGAACAAAGATATAATAATTTAAAAAATAGAGTAAAAAATTAAAAAAGGAGCAAAAAATGAATATAGTTATAACAGGTGGAACAAGCGGGCTTGGAAAGGCACTTGTGGAAAAGTTTGAAAAAAAAGGCGACAATATAATAATTCTTGCCAGAAGTGTTGAGAGTGGCAATGGCATAAAATGTGACATTGGAAATAACGAAAGCGTTAAATCTGCTTTTGCCGAAATAGCAAAAATTTTTGGCAATATTGACATTTTAATTAACAATGCGGGCTATGGAATATCCGGTGCAACTGAACTTATTCCGGTTGAAGAAACCAAGAAAATTTTTGATGTAAACTTTTTTGGTGCATTGTACTGCATTCAAAATGCTTTACCGCTTATGAAAAGTGGAGCAAAAATTGTTAACATAAGTTCGGCTTGTGCTTTGTTTGCCTTGCCATTTAGAACACTTTATTGTGCAAGCAAATCAGCAGTAAGTATGCTTTCAAATTCTTTAAGATTGGAACTTTCAACTGCAAAAATTCAAGTTTGTGCAATTTGCCCGGGCGAAATAAAAACAAATTTCACAAAAAACCGAGTGAAGCATTTTGCAACAAATGAAAGATATGGCAAAAGAATTGAAAACGCAACTAACCACATTGACAAGCACGAAGACAGTAGAATGAGCGTTGAATTTGCAAGCACAAAAATTTTCAATATCATTGGCAAAAAGAAATTAAGACCGCAATATATAATTGGCGGAAAATATAAAGCACTATATTTTGCTTCCAAAATTTTTCCTCTTTCTTGCATTTTGAAAGTAACAGGAAAAACTATGGGCGGAAAAAAATAATTTTTATCTCTTTAATATAAAAACTATTAACTCACAAAAATTTAACATTTTGTGAGTTTTTTGTTTTTGTTTGACATTTGGCAGATAAGGTTGTAATATGATTTTAATTTCAAGGAGAAATGTTTTGGTTGCTGTTATAACTGGGGCAAGTAGTGGAATTGGGCTTGCAACTGCCAAATATTTGGCGGAAAGAGGCTTCAAAGTTTATGGCTTGTCAAGAAACGAAGTCAAAAATGTTAATTTTGAAAGTGTTGTTTGCGACATTACAAATTACGACTTGGTTAAAGAAAAATTTGAATACATATTCCAAAAAGAAGGCAAAATTGATGTTTTGGTCAACAATGCGGGAATGGGAATTGCGGGTGCTATTGAGCATACAAGTGCCGAAGATATAAAGCATATTTTCGACCTTAATTTGCTTGCACTTATCAACTCTTGCAAGTGCATTGTTCCGTTTATGCGAAAGCAGGGCGGGGGTAAAATTATCAATATGGGTTCAGTTGCAAGTGTTATTCCAATTCCTTTTCAAAGTTGTTATTCTGCAAGTAAGTCGGCTGTTGATATGTTTTCAATGTCGTTCGGGCTTGAAGTAAAAGATTTCAAAATCGCAGTTACAACTGTTTTTCCGGGTGACACAAAAACGGGCTTCACCGACCACAGAGTAAAAAACAAATTGCTGGAAGATGAACATTATTCAAAACGGATTAATGACAGCATCAGCAAAATGGAAAAAGACGAAAGGCAAGGTATGAAACCTGAAAGTGTTAGCAAGGTTATTTTCAAAGTTATCAAAAGAAAAAGACCGCCTTCCCGCGTGACTGTTGGGTTTGGTTATAAAACTATTGTGCTTTTAAGCAAAATATTGCCAAGAAAATTAATGCTAGTTGTAGTTAAAAAATTATATGGTTAAAATTTATTAGGAGAAAAAAATGGATTTATTTAAAAAATGTGAAGAATACAACAAAAATGTGCTAGGAAAAATTATGGAAACAGGTCTTTATCCATATTTCCACTACCTTAACTCTGGACAAAACACCGAAGTTGTTATGGAAGGCAAAAAAACTATTATGATTGGCTCAAACAATTATTTAGGTTTGACTTCTAATCCTTATGTTATTGAAGAAGGCAAAAACGCAATTTTGAAATACGGTTCTGGTTGCAGTGGTTCAAGATTTTTGAACGGAACACTTGATATCCACATTGAACTTGAAAAAGAACTTGCAGAATTTTTGCACAAAGAAGATGTTGTTACATTTAGCACAGGCTTCCAAAGCAATTTGGGAATTATTAGTGCGGTTGTTGGCAGAAGTGATTATGTTGTTTGTGACAAAGAAAATCACGCCAGCATTTATGATGCTTGCCGTTTAAGTTTTGGAAAAATGTTAAGATTTGAACACAGTGATATGGCAGATTTGGAAAGACAACTTCAATCAATTCCAAAAGAATGTGGTATTTTGATTGTTACCGATGGTGTTTTCAGTATGAGCGGAGAAATTTGCAAATTGCCTGAAATTGTTAAACTTGCAAAAAAATATGGTGCAAGAATAATGGTCGATGATGCACATGGTCTTGGAGTTCTCGGTGCGCACGGCAGAGGCACAGCAGAACATTTTGGGCTTGAAAAAGATGTTGACATTTATATGGGAACATTTAGCAAATCACTTGCAAGTTTGGGTGGATATATGGCTTCTACCAAAGAAGTTATCAAGTTTGTAAGACACAATTCAAGACCTTTTATTTTTAGTGCCAGCATAACTCCAGCAAGTGTTGCTTGTGCAAGAGCATCTTTAAAATTGTTAAGAGAAAATCCACAAATGGTTAAAAACTTGTCAGACATTTCAAATTATATGAGAGCGGGCTTGAAAGCGAAAGGCGTTAAAATAATTGAAAGCACAACACCAATTATTCCAATTTATGTTTATGAAGACGAAAAAGCATTTATGGCTTGTAAACTTCTTTTGGAAAAAGGCGTGTATGTTAACCCAGTTATTTCGCCAGCAACACCAAAAGGTCAAGCACTTTTAAGAACAAGTTATATGGCAACACACACAAAACCGCAAATTGATATAGCAGTTGAAAAAATTGCCGAAGTTCTAAAAACAATCGGCGTGTTGAAATAAAAAAAATGTTTAACAAAAAACCCCCTTGCGGAGTTTTTTTGTTATTAGTTTTGACAATTATTTGACATTAAATAATAAAAAATGTTAAAATTAGACATTATAAGTAGAGGAGTTTGTTTTGCAAAGAATAAGAAATGTTTTTTCTTTGATGTGTTGTTTGATAATAACCTTTATTATGCTTATGATTGGTGTTTTGGCGGCAACAACTGTCAGTTTAGGTGTTTCGGTTACAGTTTCTTATGAACCGGGAGTGTTTGCAAAAGTTTATATTGCAACAAGCAATCCAACAAATTCAGGCAACAACAATTATTATTATTCTGGCACAGGCGATTTCCCAACACCATCTTTTCTTATTGGCGACAATTATACACCTACTACTATTACCAACCCAACAATCTCAAATGCTTTTTGTGACACTTTTGGTTATTATACAATTTATATAAAAGTAATAAATTATTCTCTTATTCACATTCAAGCAAGTATATCAATGACAAAATCTGATGGCACTGCAAGCACCAATTTTACA
Source organism: Clostridia bacterium (assembly GCA_028709705.1). Classification (GTDB taxonomy): domain Bacteria; phylum Bacillota; class Clostridia; order Christensenellales; family UBA1242; genus UBA5489. Next base: position 69,930 of record JAQVWL010000004.1, on the reverse strand, counting down.
ATAATAGAAAACAATGGAATTACAAAGATTTTTGCCAAAGCAAATCAAACAATAAACACAGGTTTTGCTTCTGTAAAAATAAAAGCAAATAGTGCAACAACCGAAGCACTAAAATTTACAATCAATTTAACGCAGTCGTTGACATAAAAAAAAACTTGCTGTTTTTATGATAGCAAGTTTTTTTAATGCAAATTTTTTTATATTTTAATTGTTAAAACGAAAAAGCACAACATCGCCGTTTTGCATAATATATTCTTTGCCTTCAAGTCTGAGTTTGCCTTTTTCTTTTGCGGTTAACCAACTTTTGCAAGATATCAAGTCATCGTAGTTCACAATTTCTGCCTTGATAAAACCTTTTTCAAAATCAGTGTGAATTTTGCCCGCCGCCTGTGGTGCTTTTGTTCCTTTTTCAATTGTCCAAGCCCTACATTCTTGCTCGCCAGCAGTCAAAAAACTTATAAGCCCCAAAAGTGAATAACTCGCATTTACCAACTTATCAAGTCCGCTTTCAGTCAAACCCAATTCTGCTTTAAAAAGTTCTTTTTCGTCTTCATCAAGCGCAATCAATTCTTCTTCAATTTTTGCACAAAGCACAACAACTTCCGCACCTTCATTTTTGGCAATTTGCCTTACAATGTCAATATTTTTTTGTTCTTTTTCGCTTATATTTTCACTAACATTTGCACAATAAATAACTTTTTTTGTGCTTAACAAAAACAAAGATTTTACAATTTTTTGTTCTTCGTCAGAAAATTTTATTATTCTTGCGGGTTTGCCTTGCTCCAAAATCGGTTTTATTTTGTTTAAAATTTCAACTTCGGCTATGGCAGTTTTGTCATTTTGTTTGGCAAGTTTATTGCTTTTTTCCAATCTTTTTTCAAGTGTTTCAAGGTCGGCAAGCACAAGTTCCAAATTGATAACTTCAATATCTCGAAGCGGGTCAACAGTGTCATACACACTTACAATTTTTTCATTTTCAAAACATCTTACAACTTGAACAATGGCATCAACTTCGCGGATATGGCTTAAAAACTTGTTGCCAAGACCTTCGCCCTTACTTGCACCTGCAACAAGTCCAGCAATGTCAACAAATTCTATGCTTGCGGGCGTAATTTTTTTTGTTTTGTAAAGTTCGCCCAGCACTGTCAACCTTTCATCTTTGACATCAACAATGCCAATGTTTGGCTCTATTGTGCAAAACGGATAGTTTGCACTTTCTGCGCCTGCCTTTGAAAGTGCATTAAACAAAGTGCTTTTTCCAACATTTGGAAGTCCAACAACTCCTATTTTCATTGATACATACTCCTTAATCCAAAACTATAAAGCAAAATGTCAAAAACATAATAGTCGTTTTGGTTTACAATCATTTTGACTTTTCCCACAATCGAACTGCATTCAAGTGACCCATAAGTTGCACAGTCAACGCTATTAAATCTATTATCCCCAAGCAAAAACACACTGTTTTCGGGAATAACCAAAAACTTTTTTATTTCAGTGTTATATTCAATCTCTTCAAAAGTTTTTTGGTTTGAAAGTTTGTTGATAAAATAATCGTAATAATTTGAATAATTTATGTTAGTGCTAATATCAGACCAAATACCGCCAGAAATTTTATTTACAACATAATTTTCTTGCAAAACAACTATTTGACTTGTGTTTTTGTAAATTATCAAAGTGTCATAATAACCTTCATCGTTCAAAACCAAAGAAATTTTGTCGCCACCCAAACCAATAACTCTTTTAACAATTTTTACACTATTCAAATTGTAACCAATAACAATGTCGCCGTAAGTATAATTTTCGCCCATAGAGGCAAAAACCGCTTGCCCTTCTAAAATTGTGGGTTGCATTGAAACGCCATCAACATTGTAATAGTCGTGCGTTAAATAAAATCCCAAAACAATTGCAGAAAAAAATATAAAAAGAATTAGCAAAGCGTTAAAAATTGCAGAAAAAAAAATATTTGTTTTGCCTTTTGAAATATTCATTAGTTTGTGTTTTGTCATAAGTTGATTATATCACAGCAGTTTTTTTTTGGCAACAATTTTGGCACTGACAAAACAAATCAATCAAGTTTTTTCTTACAATTTTTCATTGCTTCCACCAATTATTTTTAGTTGACTAAAACTATAACAACCGTTGTTTCCAACAATGATATGGTCCACAAATTTTATTCCCAAAAGTTTGCAAATTTCCATAATTTTGTTTGTTGACATAATATCTGTGCTTGAAGGCATACAAGACCCATCAGGGTGGCAATGCGAAATTATTATTTTTGTTGCGTTTTTTGTGTTTACAATCATTGAAGCAATTTCTTTGGGGTTTATATTAACATTGGTCAATTCTCCTTGCCCAATTTTTTTGTGGTTTAAAATCCTAAATTTATCATCAAGGCAAGTCAAGCAAAATTCTTCTATTGTTTTGTCTTGCATAAATCTGGTGTAATAGTGTGCCATATCCGCATAAGTAATCAAATATTTTTTGTTTTCTTTTTTTTCAAAAAAATATCTGTTTGCAATATGCGGGAGCATTGTTATAAGTTTGGCAGTGTGTTCGCCAATGCCATCAATTTTTTTTAATTGATTTATATCTGCATCAAAAACCGAAGCAAGATTGCCAAATTCTTTTATGAGCATATGTGCAGTTGGATTTGTGTCTTTTCGAGGAATGATATAAGTCAAAATAAACTCCAATGCGACATAATCATTCGCATTTTCAAAGCCTATTTGACTTACAATATCTAATAGTCTTTTCCTGTGGTTTTTATGTAAATTAATATTTTCATTTTCCATAGTAAATATAAAAAAGTATAACACATTATTTTTTGTTTGTCATACAATTTTGCTTGTTGATTATTTTTTTTTGTTTGACTTAAAAACAATTTTATGTTATAAAAATCTATAAACAAAGGAGAATATTTATGAAAATTGCAATTACCGCTGACAACACTTGTGATATCCCACAAAAATTGATTGAAAAACACAACATACAAATTTGTTACATACCGGTTATTATGGGCGATGACGAGTTTAGAGAAAACTTAACCCACACTCAAATTTACAATTTTGTTGAACAAACAAACATTCTTCCCAAAACCGCTGCATTAAGCAGTTATGACTACAAAGAAACTTTTGAAAAAGCACTTAAAGATAGCGACGCAGTTATTCATTTTGCTTTGTCTTATGGCATTTCAAGTACGGGCAAAAACGCAGAAATTGCCGCAAAAGAATTTGACAATGTTTTTGTGGTTGACACAAAAAGTTTAAGTTCAGGTTCAGGTTTGCTCGTGCTTTCTTGTGCCGAAAAAATAAAAGCAGGCAAAGATGTTGAAACAATTTTGAAAGAACTTGACCAAGAGATTGAAAAAGTTCAAGCATCTTTTTTGATTAGCAAATTAAATTATCTTAAAAAAGGTGGAAGATGTTCTTCGGTTGCTGCCTTTGGTGCAAACTTGCTTGGCATAAAAGTTTTGGTGCAACTTGTAAACGGTTCAATGAAAGCAACAAAAAAATATATTGGCAAAATTGATACTTGTTTGCACAAATATTTGAAGGATATGATAGAAGAAAATCAACCAGATTACACAACAGCATTTATCACAAGTTCGTCAGAAATGGTAGGAATAAAAGAAAAATTTGTTGAAGAAGTTAACAAACTTGGCTTCAAAGAAGTGATAGAAATGCAAGCGGGTTCAACAATTTGTTCGCATTGCGGACCCGGCACAATCGGCATTATTTATATGAAAAAGTAAAACATATGTTCTAAAAAACCCTATTTTGTGTGTAAAATGGGGTTTTTTGTTGCCTTTATTAAAAAAAACTTAAATATTTATTTGGAAAAACCTTAAAAAGCGGTTATAATTAGTTAACTTGAAAAATCAAGTGGTAAAGGAGAAAATTATGAATAAAGGACAATTTATCAAAGCCGTTGCTGAAGAAGCAAAATTTACAATCAAGGAAGCACAAACATTTTATGACGCATTTGTTGGCGTAGTTACAAAAACATTGAAGAAAAAAGAAAAAGTTGCTCTTCTTGGATTCGGTTCATTCGAATTGAGAAAAAAAGCTGCAAGAACTGGTATTAACCCACAAACCAAAAAAGCAGTTAAAATCCCTGCTTCAAATGCACCAGCATTTAAAGTTAGCAAGGCTTTTAAAGCAAACTTTAACTAATTTTACCAAACTTAATAAAAAAACCGCAAGTGGAAACTACCTGCGGTTTTTTTACAAACTATCAATAATTTCGTTTATTTCACTGCCATGAGCAAAAGCATAGGCAATGGCGTTTTGGTGTGCTTCATCAACTCTTTTTGTGCCGTGCGTTTTGCTTTGCAAAAAATGTATGCAAGAATGTCCGTTCTGCCCGTTGTCTGTGATAAGCGAATATCCGTGTGGCATACCATTGATAGACCCCGCAACCCACATATTGTTTATTTCTACCCAAACAGGTCGCCTTGCCCAACTCCAAGTGTTGTTATAAATGCCATAAAACTTTTGCATATTGCTTACATTTATTGGTTCAACATCTGCGTGGTTATAACCGCCCGTTCTTTGCACAACATAAACAGTTTTTGTCAAAACATCAATCACTCTTGTGTTTTTGTATTTAGAAAAAATTGAATTTACGGTGTCAAACCAATTTAAGTTTACAACGCTAACCTTAAAAGGTGAACTAATTATATGTGGTTCGGTTTCGTTGGCGTCGTTTAAAATTGTTTGTTGACTAGATGTGATTGAACCGGTGCCAGAAAATATTGGATAAGAAAAAACTCCACTTATCAAAGTTGATAAAAATATTGAGCATATAAGAAAATAAGTAAAAAAATATCTCATATTTATATTTTTATTTATTTTTAAAAAATTATTAGAAAAACAACCTTTTTACTTTGTTTTTTTTTATTACTAGGGTATAATAATTGTATTATGAGAATTATACCAAGAAAAACAAAAGTCAAAATGGAGTTTATTAGGGGGATTACCCTAAGCGATATTATTTTGGCTCTTATAGGTTCGGGCGTTGCCATTTTGTTGTTTACCAGCAATTTTCCCAACAATTTGGGTGTGTGGATAGGCTTTGCTTGGATTACTATTATTGTTGCAATGTTTTTCCACGTTGCCGATGATATGCGGTTATATTACACTTTGGGTTACATAATCAGATTTTTGGCACAAAGAAAAAAATATAGCAAAGAAACAGTCAAAGGCTTTTCGCCAATGAAAGATATTATACCTTTTGAAAATATCCACCAAGACCGCTTTATCAGTTTTGGCGAATATTATGCACAAGTTATTGAAATTTCACCCATTGAGTTTGGCTTGCTTAATGAATACAAACAAAATATGCTTGTAGAAACTTTTGCCAATGCTTTAAGAAGACTTTCCAATGACCAAACCGCTAATATTGTAAAAATCAACAAGGCAATGATTTTAGATGATTATATTTACAATGAAGACAAAAAATATGACAATCTTTTGGAATTGCAATACGAAAATGAAATAACACAAGAAGAAGTTGAAAGGCGTTCCGGCGTTTTTGAAGAAAGAGTTTCCAAACTTGAAGAACTTAACCGACAAGACAAAATTTACAAAGATTATTTTTATCTTGTGGTATACGACAAAGACCGAGAAATGCTTGAAAGCACAACAAATGGAATTATGACAACTCTTGCAAATTCCGCAACTCCAATGCACACAGAAAAATTGTATGGTCCAAACTTGTGTGTTTTTTTGAAAGCCAATTTTGGAAAAGAGTTTGATGAACGAGATTTGGAGTATATACCTATGTCAAAGCATATGGATTGGGTTATTCCACAAAAAATCAAGTTTCAAGCAAGCAGAGTTATTATAGACAACAAACCTTACCGCAATTTTGTGATAAGCGATTATCCTTTGCAAGTTAGCAACGCTTGGGGTGCACCATTTTATTTGCTTGACCGAACAAAAATAGTTACAAAAATAAAACCTATTCCAAAATACGAAGCCGAAAAAAATCTTGACAAAGCAATTATGGAAATGGAAAGCAAGGTTTACAAGGCAAGCAAAAGTTCAAGGCAGATTGAAAATCAAACTCACCTAGACACCTTGAAAAGTTTGCTAGTAAACTTGAAAAACAACAACCAACAACTTTACAATGTCAACACTTTTATAACTTGCGAAGAACCAGCAAGAAAAGAAGTAAGAGCGATTTTAAAACAAGAAGGTTTTAAGTTTAGTGAAATGTTTGGAAGGCAAGTTGATGCGTTTATAAGTGGCAACATTTCAATGCGAGATAATGTAAAAGACACCACTCGTGGAATTCCAACCTCAACTCTTGCCGCCGTTTTTCCTTTTATTTCAGGTGCATTGCAAGACCCGAACGGAATTTATTTGGGTTATAATGAATACCCAGTGTTTGTTGACTTTTTTGCAAGGAATAGAGAAAGAGTTAACAGTAATATGATGATTATTGGGAAATCAGGTTCAGGAAAATCTTATGCAACAAAAACCCTTTTGACAAACTTTGCCGCCGACAATTCAAAAATTTTTATTTTGGACCCAGAAAACGAATACACATATTTGTGTGAAAATATCAAAGGCAAGTTTATTGATGTTGGGTCTTCCGAAATGGGAACATTCAACCCGTTCCACATAACCACCAAATTAAGAGACGATATCAAAGAACTTGACGAAGTTGAAGATGTAGAAAGTGAATTGTCTGAAAAGCAAGAAAGCGATAGTTTTGCAACACACTTACAGTTTTTGGAGCAATTTTTTAAAGTTATTTTGCAAGGGATTAGCAGTGACGCTTTTGAAACACTTAACAGTTTGATTGTTGACCTTTACAAAGAAAAGCACATAGACTCAAAAACTTTGCTTTATAAATTAAAACCCGAAGATTACCCAATTTTTGATGACCTTTATGAAATAATCAACAAAAAAATTGACAAAGAAAAAGACGAGTATCACAGAAGGAACTTGATTATTGTTCAAACATATATCAAAAAATTTGCATCGGGCGGGCGAAACTCAAACCTTTGGAACGCACCATCATCAATCACAACAAAAGAAAACTTTGTGTGCTTCAATTTTCGTTCACTTCTTGCAAACAGAAATGAAGTTATTGCAAATGCCCAAATGCTTTTAGTTTTCAATTATTTAGACAATGAAATTATAAAAAATCGTGACTTTAACCTTAAATATGACACAAAAAGAAAAATCATTGTTGCAGTTGATGAAGCCCACGTTTTCATCAACCCAAACTTCCCAATAGCGTTAGACTTTATGCAACAAATGGCAAAAAGAATTCGTAAATATATGGGAATGCAAATTGTTATCACGCAAAATATTAAAGACTTCGTTGGCTCGCCTGAAATTCAAAGACAGTCAACCGCCGTTATCAATGCCAGCCAATACTCTATGATTTTCTCGCTTGCGCCAAATGATATCAACGACCTTATTGAACTTTACCGAAAATCTGGTGAAATAAACGAAGAAGAACAAAACTCAATTGTTACCGCCGGTGTAGGTCAAACCTTTTTGGTGTCGGGCCCTATGAGCAGAACTATGGTGCAAATTGTGTCTTATGACTATGTTCACAAACTCTTTGGCGACTAAAAAAACTTGTTTTAAAGCGATTTGCTTCGTTTCTGTCGGACCGCTTTTGCAGTCATTTAGGTCAAACTAAACTTCTGCGAAAAGCGGTACCGCCGAGCCTTGCAACTCAACTTTAAAACAAGTTTTATAGGAAAATAAAAATGAAAAAAAGAAAAAATTTTGGTAAAAAACAACCTTATGTAAATTTAACCGATGACGAAAAAATTGAAATAGTTGCAAAAAGAATTTTGAAAGAACACAAAAAAGCATTTGATGTGCTTGGTAAATAAAGAAAGTATTTTGACTATTGAAAACTGCTTTTTCTTTGTTTTTTGTCTTTTCTCGCCCAATTTTTTGCGTTTTGTTATGTTTTTCTTGTTTCATTTTAGGAATTTAAAAGTAACATAAAAATAAAATCACATTGCGTATTGTAAAATAAAACACAATGTGATATAATATGCCCAAGAGGTAAATCATGGCAGTAAATTTAAAAAATGTTTTTTCTCAACAAACATATGATGACTTAAACGATTATTTTTATAATGGCAAAGATGCTATCTCTATGCTTGGTTATGGAAATGCCGAAGTTTTTTATCCAAATGAAATTGTAACCAGATTTCAAACTCTTGCTGACCCAGATTTTATCAACGAAGTTAGAAGCAGTTGGGGGAATTTATCCTCTTCAACTCCTTTTCAAATGCTTGAAAATGTTCCACCTTATATGCAAAACAAATTTAACAATTTTGCTCTAAAAAGCAGATTTTTGCAAAATGGAAAGTTAAAATTCCCGCTAGTTGGAAGTTACAAAAACATAAACCAAAACTATTTTGATAATAACGATTGCAAAAATTTTGATGCAATTTTAAACCTTTTTGAAGAAAACTTGAACATAAAAATTGTTGATGCAAAAAAATCAAAAAAATTGATAGAAAGCAAGGGCGGAAAACTCAATTATTGTGGAAATACAGTAACTTCGCTAACAAAAAACTTGAAAAAATTTAAAAACAAAGTTTTTCGCCTAAATGTTCCGGAACAAGAACAAAGTTATTTTTCTAATTCTGATTTTGCCAAACCAAAAATAAAAATGGCAACAAAAATTGCAGGGCAAGACATTCAAAACACAGACAAAGTCGTTGCTCTTGTAAATTATTTGTCAGAAAAATCTATTTTTCAAGTTGCCAAAAAACACAAAAAATTTATAAAACAATTCAAGCCTTCAAATATCAAGCAAATTGCCTTGATTTCTCAAATTTTGACTGATATTTTTGTTTGCCAAGCACTTGATTTGGGAACACAAACCAACAAAAAAGTTGACAACGCACTTAAATTGCAACTTTCAAACCAAATTGCTTTGTCAAACTTATCGCCCAACGAGTTGGAATTGGCTTCAAGAATGGCAGAAGTTGCAACAGGTGTCTTGTTAAAAAAATTGAAACTACCAATTGCAAATATTGCAAAAACCAGAGAAAATATGGGCACGTTTTATAAAGAAGAACCCCAAAATTTTTATGATGTTTTGTTTGGCGAAACCCAAAAACAAGACTTTGCAAAAGTTGGGAATGACATTTTTTATATAGGCGAAAGCAAATTTTTGAATCAATTTGCAACCCAAGAACAAGACCAAACCCTAAATTTTGTGCCAAACAACAAACCAGAGTTTGAAAATGAAAATGAATTGTTTGAAAGCACATTGACTCCAACAAATTTGCAACCCCAAAATTTTGCAGAAAAAGCAAATAAAAGCGAACTCGACGACCTTTTTGAAACTCAAAAAACAGAAAATTTTGAAGAGCAAACTCTCACAGATGACGACCTTTTTGAAACTCCAATCCAAGAGCAAATTGAAGAAAATGTTTTGACAGATGCTGATTTGTTTGAAAACCAAACCGAAACTGAAAAACCTTTGCTTGAAAGCAATCAAAGCAAAAATAACTTTGAAAGCGAAGAAGATTTTGACAATTTTCTTTTGCAACCAGTTGAACCAAATCAAACTGAACCAACTCACGACAATTATTTGGACTTGACAGAAGAAATTAACAAATATGAAACGCCAAGAAGTTTTGACAACTATTTGAATTTAACAAAACAAATAGAAAAAGCAGAAAAGGGAAGAAGTTTTGAAGATTACCTTAATTTAAGCGAAGAAATAGACAAAGCGGAAAAAGTAAGAAGTTTTGACGATTATTTGCAAATAAAAGAATCAATAAATCAAAAACAACCGCAAAAAAACACTTCAACCCAACCCGATTTTGAAAGCACAGAAAAAAAATCTTATAAAAGAGAACTTGCTTCAACCCAAAAAACTTTTAATGATTTTTTGCCCAAAAAAGTTGAAAACATAAATTTTGTTAAACCGACAGCACAAAAAAGCGAGCCTAAAATTATTTATATTCAACCACTTGACATTGGCAAAATTGACCAACCTTTGCCACATAAAGCAATAATAAAATCTAACAAAATTACTTACAAACAAGCCGAAACAGCAATCCAAAAAATCATTAGCACTTTTGTTGAAAATATTTTAAAAGAAAAAGAACAACAAACAAAGAAAAATGCGGTTAAGCTTGAAAACAAAATTGAAAATCAAATTTCAAAGTTGACAGTAAAGCAAATGCAAGAGATTGTTGTTGCACTTGAAAAATTTAAAGTTGAAACCCTAAACTCAATTTTCAATGGCAAAGAATTTTTGACCAAAGAAGAATGTGGTGTAAAATCCGCATCTGCATTAATTAACAAAGAACCAAAAGAAAGACACACACTTTTAAAATCCGATGTCAAAAAAATAATTTTGGAGCAGTTAAAGCAAATACAAGCACAAGAAATCAAGCAAGACAATTCACACACCATAATCAAAAATCAAGTTAACAAAACAAAAAAAGAGTGTTTGGAAGAAAATGAAATAAGTTTTGTTAGCACTCAAAACACAAATATCAAAAAAGACCAAACTCAAACAAAAGCAAAATTTGAAACAAAAAAACAACTAGAAACTCAAAAAGTTTTCAAAAAACAGCAACCTGTTATACTTAACAAACCAAAACCTATCAAAGTGGTTAGGCAAATAAGATGCACAAGATGCCCGCTTGGTGTAAGTATTAATGTAAAAAACGCAAAAACAAAAGCATCAAGCAAAAATTTGGAATAAAACATTTTTAAAGCCCCTTTTCAAGTGAAAGGGGTTTTATCATAATTTAAAAATCAAACTCATATGTTTTAGTATGAAAAAGTTTAAAATTCTGGCAATTATTTTTGCCGTTGCAATAATTTTTTGTTCGTGCAAGTTTGATATCCAAGGCGAAGTTTTGGATAACATTTCAGATGTTCGGTACAACCTTTTTGAAGCAAAAACAGAAAATTTGACTGCAACATTGATGTGTGGAATGCGTGAAAGCCCTTATGCTTATGATGGCGTTTCAAATTCCAAGTGCGAGTTTGGAATTATTACAATAACATACAAAGTTCGCCCAGAAACCGAAGCAATACCTTACACCTTGCGTGTGGGAAGTGCTGTTTTTGAAGGCAATTTGGAAGAAAATCCTTTTGACCATACTTATATGGTAGACATAGAAAAAATTGTTGACAATACTGCAAGCATTTGTTTAAAACTTGAAAATTTTGATAGCGAATTGCAAATGGCTTGTATAAGTTCAAATTGGGCGGTGCAATATGACAACGCTTTGACCATTGCAATGCAAGGTGTTGAAGATGACCTTTTGCAGTTTTTTTCAAGCAAAAAATTTTTGGCAGAGTGTTATTTAAAGATTATTTTTGACCAAAAATCTACAACCTCTCCTTATTTTTGGTATTTTGGCATAATTGGCGAAAACGGAACAACTGTTGCGCTTATTATTGACACCGAAACAGGCGAAATATTAACAAAATCTAATTGACATTTTTGTTTTGTTATGCTATTTTTTTTATTAGTAAAAAAATAGGAGATGTTTTTATGGAAAGAACATATATAATGTTAAAACCTGATGTTATAAAAAGAAAATTGACAGGCGAAGTTATCACAAGAATAGAAAAAAAGGGTTATTCAATCATTGCAATGCGAATGTTTAATATGGACGAACCAGCGTTAAGAGAACATTATGCACACATTGTCAACGAACCGTTTTTCCCTGATATTTTAAAATTTATGACAAGCGGAACAGTTTTGGGTATGATTGTTGAAGGCGAAAATGCAATTGCGGGAATGAGAAAACTTATGGGACCAACAAAAGAAGCGCCAGCAGGCACAATTCGTGGCGACTATGCTTTCAATGGAAGTGAAAATGTTATCCACGGCTCTGACAGCAAAGAAAATGCAGAAATTGAAATCAAAAGATTTTTTAGCGAAATTTAACATTTATATAGTTTAAAATTCCAAAAAAGAAAATATTATGAAAAAATTGGAAAACACAATCAAAGAAAAAGAAAGAGCATTTTTGTTGGGTGCTATTTTTGATAATCGAGAAAATATCAATTCTCAACTTGATGAACTTGAAAGACTTGCCGAAACCGCAGGTCTTTTAGTTGTTGGAAGAACGCATCAGTATATAAGGGAAATAACACCGGCAACTTTGTTTGGCAAAGGTAAGTTGGAGGAAATAAAAACTGAAATTGAAAGTTTGGAAGTTGAAGTTGTTATTGTTGACTATGAAATCTCAGGTTCGCAAATGAAAAATTTGACAGAAGTTTTGGGCGTAAAAGTTTTGGACCGAATTGGTTTGATATTAGACATTTTTGCAATGCGTGCAACAACAATAGAAGGCAAATTGCAAGTTGAACTTGCCCAACTTAAATACAGTTTGCCAAGACTTTCTTCGCTTTCAGGCACAAGCGGGCGTTTTGGCAGTGGCGGTATTGGTATGCGTGGCCCTGGCGAAACAAAGTTGGAACTTGACAGGCGAGTTATAGACGACAAAATTTTTCGTTTAAGCAAAGAAATTGCAAAAATAAAAGACCAAAGATTTTTGAAAAGAAAAAACAGACAATATATTTCCAAAAAGAAAATTGCAATAGTTGGTTACACAAACGCAGGCAAAAGTTCTTTTTTAAACTTGATAACAAAAGCGGGAATTTATGCAGATGACAAACTTTTTGCAACGCTTGAAACAACAAGCAGAAATGTTTGGCTTTCTTCTGACTTGCAAATTATTTTGACAGACACAGTTGGGTTTATTAGCAAACTTCCACATTCTTTGGTAGATGCGTTTGCTTCCACGCTGGAAGAGGCGAGCGATGCTGATTTGATTTTGCACATTGTTGACATTTCAAACAAAGATTATCAAAAGCAAATGGAAGTTGTAAACACAACCTTAAAACAAATCAAGGCAGACAATATTCCAATCATTGTTGTTTATAACAAAATTGACAATCTTGGTGCAACTCCGTTTATAAAACTAAAAGAAAATGAAGTTTTGGTTTCAGTCAAAAAAAATCAAGGCATTGAAGAATTGAAACAAAAACTAATAGAAAAGTTAAGTTAATTTTTATATATAATTAAAAAAACACCGATTAAATCGGTGTTTTTTTGGGAAAACAAAAATGTTTTTATGTAAGCATTTTGTTGTTTGTTAACAACAACCGCCACCACAGCAACAAGACAAAAGCAAAATTATCCAAATCAAACTGCAACATTCGCAACCTTGACCAAAACCGCCAAATCCGCCACCACAGCCACCGCAACAGCAAAGCAACAATATGATTAGCAAGCAACAGCAGTTATTGTCGTGACCATGGCATTCATCTTCCATACCTCTTTCTCTGTTTCCGCATCCAAATCCTCCATTAAAAAAGTTCATTAGTATTCCTCCTTATAAAAAGTTTTTTCTTAAAAAATTGTAATATGTATTATTTTTTCTTTTGTATTTTCAATTTTTTTCTTTGGTTTCATTATCATAGTATGCCAAACCCAAAATTGTGTGCAAACTCGACATTTTTCTTGTTTTTTTGCTAGCATATAATTTTTGCTTTAATTTAAAATAAAAAAGAACTAAAAGTTGTTTTTATAATGCAAAAAATTTGTTTATTTTCGTTGACAAAAGTAGATATTTAGTTTAAACTATCACAGTTATATTACTTAATAGATTTAGGAGTTTAAAATATGAAGAAATTTTTCAAGAAACTATCTTTTGCTATGGCAATTTTGCTTAGTTTTTCTTTGGCATTCCCCATTCTTGCAAAGGTGGGAGTTTATGCTGATCCAGAACCAACAAACATAATAACAATACGAAATTTTAAAACAACAGGCATAAAGGATACTGTATATAATATCACACAAGCCGACCAAGCAGGTGCTCAAGTAACAGCAGTTAAAGACCCTTTGGGCAGAAATGTTGGAATTCAAGATGGCGAGGGAGATAGCAAATACTTTATTCCAAACTATACAGGAACTTACAAAATAACTTACACTTTGGGCAGTCGCACAGCAGAATTTAATGTTGCCGTTAGCAAAGCCAGCGCCCAAGGCACAGAAATAAAATTTGAAGAAAACAGCCAATATATTGTTCCTTCAAAAATCAATCCAAACAATAACGGAGAAAATACCTCTGTTATTCTTCCAAACCCTTATGTCGTTGACAAAAACGGTGATGTTGTTGATAGCGCAACCGTTACAATTGATGCGTTTTTAGATGGCGTTCTTATATCTTTGGAAGCAGAAACTGTTGGCGAAGGCGAAGACGCAGTTGAATACAAAAAATTAATCCTTGACAAAGACACCGAAGGAACCTACTTGATCAAATACAAATATTCAGTTGATGGCAGTTTGATTGCTTTCACAACAAAAACAATAGTAGCAGACACTGGCTATGCAAATGATTATTTGTTTACTTATGATTACAAAACTTCAAAACCATCAACAGCAGAAATTGGTGTTGCAACAAAATTGCCACAAGTAACTGCAAAAAACGATAACACAAAAGAAGAAGTCAATGTTCACTATTCAGTCAAAGCAGAAATCACAAAAGGAACAACCACAAAAACATATAATTTAAACGATACCGACAATGATGTTATCACTTTTGTTGATGGATACTTTTACTTTACACCAATTCTTGATGGCAACTATGTTATCACTTACACCGTAACAAACTTTGCTGGCAACCCAGCAAACGTTCCAAGTTCAAGTTTTACAATTCAAAATGTTGCTGACACAACAAAAGCAGTTCCATTACCAGTTTTACCTTATGTACTTACAGATGGCGTTTTGGAAACTTACACCGATGCAACCGAAGCGGTTTTCAGCAATGTTTCTGATGATGAAAATATTTACATTATGCCAATTTATGCAACTGATAATGCAAATGGCATTGCTGAAGATAACCTTACACTTTACAGAACAATTGTTTTAAGTTCACAAAGCACAGTTTTGTTTAACGAAAAAGATGACCTTGCAACAATTGAAACAAACAAAGTTTTGTTGTTTAATGCAAGCGAAGAATATAAAACAATGCTTGGAGAACAATCAGAAAATTTTATTTTGACAACAATTTATATAAATGGTAATCCAGTACCAATTACAAAAGCACAAGTTTATGTTGTTGATTCCCAATATAATTTTTCAACAGGAACTTACAACATTAATTACAATGCAAACGACAAAGCAAATAACGGAATCAATAGCAAAACATATCAAATGACAGTTACAAGCGGTTATGAAGATACCGTTGCTCCAACAGTTACATTTAAAGAAAACTTGCCAGCAGTTATGTTCGGAACGGATGAAATCACTTTCAGCAAACCAACAGCAACTGACAACAAAGACACAAGACTTTCAGTTTATTTGAAATATCAAATAACAGACAGCGTTGAAGGTGCTTTGTCAGAAAAAAGTGTTGACGATGCAGACAGTATTATAACCTATAACGAAACCACACAAAAATATACTTTAAAATTACCAGAAACAGGTTATGAAAATACAACAAAAATTGAAATTTTTGCTTATTCAAATGACGATAGTTATGCAGGGGACACAGAAGCAAATTTAGGTTTTGTATCAAAAACAATTAACATTCTTTACTCAGGCGACACTGGGCAAACTTCTGTTGTCGACCCAATAGGTGATTGGCTTCCAGATACAGAACAAGACTACAAACAAGGCAATGACATTCTTCTTCCAACAGTTTCTTATAGCGATGATTTGGTTAATTATATTAAATACAAAATAATTGTAGAAAACAACGGAACATATTTTAATGTTTTTGATACACAAGCGATGAGAAATGGAACAACATTGACATTGCAAAATGCCAAATTTACAGCAGACTTGTCAGGCACTTATAACATAACTTACATTACAACCGATGCGGGCAACAACATTACAGTTGTGTTCTTTCAAGTGGACATAGACGTAGACCCAGCAACATTAAGTTGTGCTTTCACTGGTTTACCTTCACAAATCAACAATGGAACGGCAGAAAGAGGTGTTTCATTTGACTTGCCAAACAATGTTGCAGTATATTTGTCAGATACAAATGCCCTAGAAATTGAAGGCGAAATTCAGTTGCTTGTTTCAGGTGGTGAATACCAAACAGACCGCCAAAATGTTTTTACAGCATACGAAGTTGGAACTTACAAAATTCAGTATTATGCAGATGTTAGGCTTTCAGGAGATAGCAGTGTATTTATTGAAGGCGGTTTAAAAAGCAAAGTGTTTATAATTGAAGTTGTAGACACAACAGCACCAATTGCCAACTATGTTGAAGCACAAAACTTTTTTGACGATTGGAATGCAACGGGCTTTACAAAAGGGGAATCGCTTATTCTTCCAACTATTGACCTTGACGCAGTTGACGATCTAGATTTGTCAAAATCATATATTTCAATTACTTCTTCTTATGGAACAACAACATTTAAATTTAATGAAACAACAACAATTACAGTAGATGATGAACTTCAAACGATTTTAAAATTATTCGCAAATCAACCTTTTGAAAAAGACGATGTTTACACAATAACTTACAATCTTATTGACTTTTCGGGCAACACATCAAGCAAATCATTTACTCTTAACGTTGGCGATGTTGAACCACCTGTTTTGGATATTGACAGCACAATAATTAAAGAACAATACAAAATAGGCGATAAAGTAAAAGTTGATTTAAGCAAAATTTCAGCAACAGATAACAATATTGAAGGCGATATTATAAATTATGACGAAGCAACTCAAAAATATTCAGTTGTTACAGGCACAAGCATTACAATTACTCTTAAAAACACAACAACTGGTGCAACAATAACAAACGATTTGACATCTTCAAGCACCAACTTGAACTATCAATATACAATTGAAACTGCCGGCGAATATACTTTGACAATTTCAGTAAGTGACAAAGCAGGCAAAACTTCAACTTATAGTGATTCAACTTTCACAGTAAGTTCTAACGAAAACACAGGACTAGACACAGAAGAAATTTTGGGAATTGTTTTGATAGTGCTTTCAGTTGTTCTTTTGGGCGGAGTTATTGCATACTTTGTAGTTTCAAAGAAAAACTTAGAAAAAAAATATAAATAAATAATTTTTTGGCAAAAAACTATTATGTAATGTAATAGTTTTTTTGTTTATATCTTTTTTTATTGCAAATAATATGATTATGTTAGATTATAGGTCAGCAGTTATTTTAAAATATTTGGTAAAAGAATGTAAGGAAGGTTCTTATAAAATCATTGATGTTGATGATATAGTTTTGTCAATGCCAAAAAAATTTAAGGCAAACAAAGAAACAATAATTCAAATTTTGGACTATTTATCCAATGGCGAATACATTTCAGTAAAATATAGCGATGATGACCAATACTGTTTGTGCCCACTGCCATTTGGAAGACAATTTGTTGAAAAAGACGAAATTCAAAACAAAAACAAAAAAATAATTCAAATAGTTGAAATCAAATATAATTTATTGACTTTCTTGTTTGCATTTTTGGGTGCATTTTTGGCAATAATACTATATAATTTGATTTTTTAAAAATTATGTTAGAAAAAAAAGAAAAAATGGTTATGTTATTGCTTAGTGAGATATGCACAGAAAAAAAGTCATATCTTATTTCTGCTGACCAAATTGCCGAATTTGTTTCTCAAAAATATATTCTTTCAATAGCCGAACTTGATGAAATTATGGTTAGTTTAAGCAAAGACAATTTTATTGATGTTGTTGTCAGCGATGGAAAACGCGGATATTTTTATTGCATATTGCTAAAAAACAAAGGCAAAACATTTAAAAAAGACCTTGCAAAGCAAAAACGAGAACTTTATATGTTAGGAATAAGAACTCTTTGCATAACAGTTTTTAGTTTTCTTATTGGTTTGCTCCTAAAAGCAATTTTTTCATAAAGGTATTTTATTTTTATAAAGGGTCAACGGGGACGTTAGCAATTGACACAAAAGCGTTAGCGTTGGGTCATATTGCTACGTTCTCTTGACACGCTAAATTTTTTTTGATTAAAAGGTATTTTATTTTTGAACAAAAGGTGGTATAATAAAGTATTATGAAAAAATTTGAAATATCTTCAAAATTTAAGCCAGCGGGCGACCAGCCCCAAGCAATCGAAAAACTTGTTGATGGCATTTGTGATGGTTTAAAGTCGCAAGTGCTTTTGGGTGTTACGGGTAGTGGAAAAACTTTTACAATGGCAAATGTTATTGCAAAAATCAACAAGCCAACTTTGGTTATTGCACACAACAAAATTCTTGCCGCCCAACTTTGCAACGAGTTTAGAGAGTTTTTCCCCAACAATCGTGTTGAATTTTTTGTCAGTTATTATGACTATTACCAACCCGAAGCCTATATAGTAAGTTCAGACACTTACATAGAAAAAGATATGGCAATCAATGACGAAATAGACAAGTTAAGAAACTCAGCAACTGCATCGCTTTCAGAAAGGCAAGACACCATTGTTGTGGCATCAGTTTCTTGCATTTATGGACTAGGAAACCCCGAAGAATACCTAAACTTGCAAGTTTCTTTGCGTGAAGGGCAAGAAATATCACGAAAAGAAATAGTAAAAAAACTTGTAGAAATTCAATACCAACGCAGTGAACTTGACTTCCATCGCTCCACTTTTAGAGCAAAGGGCGACATTTTGGACATTTTCCCCGCAAACAGTTCCGAAATTGCAATAAGAATTGAATTTTTTGGCGACCAAATAGAAAAAATTTCACAGTTTGATGCTTTAACGGGTAGAAAAATCAATTATTTAACGCATATCTCAATTTTCCCCGCAACGCATTATGCGGTGGGTTCAGAAAAACTTGAACTTGCTTTGGAACAAATAAAAAACGATTGTGATATTGAAGTAGCCGAATTTGAAAAGCAAGGCAAACTTATTGAAGCACAAAGACTAAAAGAAAGAGTCAACTATGATATGGAAATGATGCGAGAAATAGGTTTTTGTTCAGGTATTGAAAACTATTCAAGATATTTTGATGGCAGAAAAATTGGCGAGCCACCATTTACTTTAATGGACTATTTTCCAAATGATTATTTGACACTTATTGATGAAAGCCATATATCAATTCCGCAAATAAGGGCAATGTATAATGGCGACAAAGCACGAAAAAGAAACTTGGTCGAATACGGTTTTAGACTTGAATCTGCTTTTGACAACCGCCCACTAAATTTTCAAGAATTTAATCAAAAATTGGGGCAAACTATATACATTTCCGCAACCCCAAGTCAATATGAATTAGGTATAAGCGGACAAGTTGTTGAGCAACTTTTAAGACCAACAGGCTTGCTTGACCCCAAAATTGAAGTTGTAAAAACTGATGGGCAAATGGAAAGACTTATGTTTGAAATTGGCAAAGTGATTGAAAACGGTAATCGAACGCTTATTACAACCTTGACAAAAAGAATGGCAGAAAACTTGACCGCATTTTTGTTGGAAAAGGGTTTTAAAGTAAAATATATGCACTCGGAAATAGAAACAATGCAACGCATTGAACTGCTTATGGGGTTAAGAAAAGGTGACTTTGATGTTTTGGTTGGCATAAATCTTTTAAGAGAAGGGCTTGACATTCCCGAGGTGGAACTGGTTTGCATTTTAGATGCAGACAAGGAAGGCTTTTTGCGAAGTGAAGGTGCGTTGATACAAACAATAGGCAGAGCAGCAAGAATAGAAAATGGCAGAGTAATTTTATTTGCGGACAAGATTTCAACCGCAATGCAAAAAGCAATTACCGAAACCGAAAGAAGAAGAAAAATACAAAATCAATACAATATTGATCACAACATTGTTCCAACAACCATAAAAAAAGAGATAGTCAATACTTTGGAAATTTCCAAAAAAATAACAACCAATATTGACAAAAAAGAACTTCCCAAAGAACTTGAAAGACTGAAAGGTTTGATGAAAATTGCATCAAATCAACTAGATTTTGAAACAGCGATTGAGTTAAGAAATAAAATTGCAGAACTAAACAAATTATTAAAATAAACAAAAGGTAATAAAATGGAAAAAGATATAATTATTAAAGGTGCAAGAGAAAATAACCTAAAAAATATTGATTTGGCAATTCCACGCAACAAACTTGTTGTTTTTTCTGGCGTTAGCGGAAGTGGAAAATCAACTTTGGCATTTGACACAATTTTTGCCGAAGGGCAAAGAAGATATGTTGAAAGTTTGTCAAGTTATGCAAGGCAATTTTTGGGGCAAACAAGAAAACCAGATGTAGACAGCATTGAAGGTCTTTCACCTTCAATCTCTATTGACCAAAAAAGCACAAACCGCAACCCCCGCTCTACCGTTGGTACAGTGACAGAAATTTATGATTATATAAGACTTTTGTATTCAAGAATTGGTGTGCCATATTGCCCAAATTGCCACAAGCCCATAAAAAAACAAACCATTGACCAAATTGTTGACAAAATAATTTCAGTTGGAATTGGCGAAAAAATTATGATTTTGGCACCAGTTGTTAGAGAGGAAAAAGGCAGTCAAATAAAACTTTTTGACAATTTAAGAAAAAGCGGTTATGCAAGAATACTTGTTGATGGCAACTTGTACCAATTAGATGAAGACATAGTTTTGGACAAAAACCTAAGGCACAATATCAGTGTGGTAGTGGACCGACTTGTTATCAAAGAAGAAATAAGGGCAAGACTTACCGAAAGCGTGGAAATTGCACTAAAACTTGCAAATGGCTTGGTTGTTTGCAGTCACAACGATGAGCAAGAATTGTTTTCCACAAATTTTTCTTGTGCTATTTGTGGCTATTCTTTGGAAGAAATCACACCCAGATTATTTTCTTTTAACAGCCCTTTTGGTGCTTGCGAAGTTTGCAATGGCTTGGGCATTATCTCCAACATAGACGAAGGCAAATTATTGAAAAATGATAACCTTTCTATCAATCAAGGTGCATTCAATTTTACAGGTTGGAGCATTGACAAAGAGTCAATAGCGGGGCAGTTTTTTAGAGTTTTGGGCAAAAAATACAACATAAATTTAGACAAGCCGATCAAAGATTTAAGCCGAAAAGAAATTGACATTTTGCTTTATGGAACGGGCGATGAACAGTTTTTTATAAGTGGGCGAAGTATCAAATTTGAAGGCATTAGCAACAACCTTGCAAGAAGATACAAAGAAACACAAAGCGAATATTCGAGATACGAAATCGGCAAACTTTTTAGCGAACACACTTGTCCAAAATGTAAGGGTAAGCGACTAAACGACAAAGCCCTTTCTGTTATGATAGATAAAAAACGCATTTGCGATTTGTGTGATTTAAGCATAGACAAATTGTTTGAATATTTTGAAACTTTGAAATTTTCCAAACAAGATTTTTCAATTGCCGAGCAAATAATAACAGAAATAAAAACACGACTTTCATTTTTGTTAGATGTTGGTCTAAACTATTTAACGCTTTCCCGCAGTGCCGAAACTTTAAGCGGTGGCGAAGCACAAAGAATAAGATTGGCAACGCAAATAGGAAGCGGTTTGGTCGGCGTTTTGTATATTCTTGATGAACCAAGTATTGGTTTGCACCAAAAAGACAATGCCAAACTGCTTAACACACTTTTCAAATTAAGAGATTTGGGCAACTCGCTTATTGTGGTGGAACACGATGAAGACACAATCAAAAGTGCAGACTTTATTGTTGACATTGGTCCATATGCTGGTATTCATGGTGGAAATGTTGTTGCAAAAGGTGGTTTAGAAGACATAAAAAACAGCAAAAATTCAATAACGGGACAGTTTTTGAATGGAAATTTGTCAATCATAACCCCAAAAGAAAGGCGTTTGCCAAAAGATTTTGTAAAAATTATTGGTGCAAAACAAAACAACTTAAAAAACATAAATGTTGACATTGGGCTTGGGATTTTTACTGCCATAACAGGTGTTTCGGGCAGTGGAAAAAGTTCTTTGATAAATGGAATTTTGTATCCTTTTCTTTCCAACAACCTTAACCGCAGTAAACTTGATTTGGGCGATTTTGACAAAATAGAAAATTTTGAAAAACTTGACAAAGTTATTGCCATTGACCAAGACCCTATTGGCAAAACTCCAAGAAGCAATCCCGCAACTTATACAGGAGTTTTCACTCATATCAGAAATCTTTTTACTTCCACCAAAGAGGCAAAAGAAAGAGGTTATGGTCCGGGCAGATTTAGTTTTAATATCAAGGGTGGGAGATGCGAAAACTGCGAAGGTGCAGGCGTTAAAAAAATTGAAATGTATTTTTTGCCAGATATTGAAGTCCCTTGCGAAGTTTGCAAAGGCAAAAGATATAACAGAGAAACACTTGAAGTTAAATACAAAGGCAAAGACATTCACGATGTTTTGGATATGACAGTTGAAGAAGCATTAAAGTTTTTTGAAAACATACCTGCAATTTCAAGCAAAATTCAAGCAATGAATGATGTTGGTTTGGGGTATATCAAACTTGGGCAGTCAGCAACCACTTTAAGTGGTGGCGAAGCACAAAGAGTCAAACTTGCCTCAGAACTTGCAAAAAAAAGCACAGGCAAAACGCTTTATGTGCTTGATGAACCAACAACAGGTTTGCATTGGTATGATGTAAATAAGTTGATAAAAATTTTGCAAAGACTTGTTGACAGTGGCAACACAGTTGTGGTTATTGAACACAATCTTGATGTTATCAAATGTGCCGATTTTTGCATTGACTTGGGGCCAGAAGGCGGAGATAAAGGTGGCGAAATTGTTGCAACGGGAACGCCCGAACAAGTTGCAAAAATAAAAAAATCATATACAGGTCAATTTTTGAAAAATTTGTTATAAAAAACAATAAAAAAGCAAGCAATTTGCTTTTTATTATATTTATATTGCAAAAATTTGTTTTATATGATATATTAGCAATAAGGTAATTATTATAATGAATTTATTTGAAAGTTGGTTGGTGGAGCGAAATATAGCGCATAGGGGTTTGCATAACGAAAATGCACCCGAAAATACTTTGCCCGCCTTTGAAAATGCAATAAAAAACTCTTGTCCCGTTGAACTTGATGTTCAACAAATTGCTGATGGAACTTTGGTAGTTTTTCACGATGCAACTTTGCCAAGATTGACAGGAAAAGATGGATATGTCAAAAATCTAAACAAAGCAGATTTAAAAAAATACAAAATTTTGGATACAAACAACACAATCCCCACTTTTGAAGAAGTGTTAAACTTGATAAAAGGTCAAGTTCCAATTTTGATTGAAATAAAAAATATAGGCAAAGTTGGCGAACTTGAAAAAGCACTTTGGGCGATTTTAAAAAATTATAAAGGCGAATACGCCATTGAATCTTTCAACCCATTTTCTGTTGAATGGTTTAAAAAGAATGCACCAAATGTTATTCGTGGTCAACTTTCTTCTTATTTTAAAGATGAAAACCTTAACTTTTTTAAAAAATATTTTTTAAAAAGAATGTCCTTTAACAAAAAAATAAGCGAACCGCATTTTATTTCTTATGATGCAAGAACTTTGCCAAACAGGTTTGTAAAAAAATTTAAACACTTGCCTTTGTTGGCGTGGACAGTTCGCAGTCAAGAAGAATACCTAAAAGTTGTTCCTTACTGCGACAATATTATTTTTGAAAACTTTGAACCAAAACTATAATCAAAAAATATTTTGGAAAGAGATACCCATAAGATTGTAATATCCATCAATATAAAACAACAAAAGTGACAAACTTGCCTTAAAGTCAGTTACTGAATTTTCTACAATGTATATTTTCATTTTTGTCAGTTCAATACCAATATCTTCAACATCTTTAAGGTTTACAAGATAGCAAAGTGCTGTTTGATATCCGTCCCAAGTGTTTTCCAAATCTTCAACCAAACCATAAATTTGTGTTGTGTTTATGTCAGTTTCATCTTCCACAATAGAAATAACATTTGTTATTTTTGTTTGCATATTTGACAAATAGTTTGTTATCATCAGTTGTTCCCAAACACAAACAAAAATCAAAATTGCGACGATAATAAAAACATAAACATATCTTTTTGCCATTATGTCAAATTCCCCCCTTTATAACTTGTTTTCAAAGTTTGAAAGGGTTTATTTTTTTCTTGAATATAGCAATTTCCTTGTTTGTCAAGCGTTAAGACAAGCACATTTTTTATATTTTCTATGCGTGCTTTTTTCAAAATTTTCAAAACTTCATTTTCGTTTATTTTTGCAAGTTTTAAGTTTTCTTTTAGCAATCCACCTTCGCAAATAATAGAAAAAGGCATTGTTGCTTCTTCGGTTTTTATTTTCAAATCATTGTTTGTAACTGTGGCAAATGCAGATTTTGGCAAAACATTTACTGTGCCATTTGTTTCCATAATGGCGTATTGCACCTCTTCAAGTTTAAAATATCCCGCACTTCTTATTGCTTCAAAAAGGTCGTCAATAGAAATATCAAGTTGTTGAAGTGCATCAAAAACTATTCCGTTTGGGTTAACAATAACAATTGGTTTTCCACTTATTATTTGACTAATTTTGTTGCTCTTTTTGGAAAAATAAGTCAACAAAAAATGCACCACAACAAGAGTTATTAGTGGAATCACGCCATTCAGAGTTGGTATTGATGACTCTGCCATAGGTATTGTGGCAAGGTCAGCAATAATAAGTGTCAAAACAAGTTCAAATGGTTGCATTTGCCCAAGTTGCCTTTTGCCCATTATTCTAAACACAACCAAAACTAGCAAATAAACTATTATTGCCCTAATAATTAAGGTTAACATATACCTATTATTTTATTTTTCTTTATTTTTATGCAGTTTTTGTTATGCTTTTTCGCTTTTTAAAAAATTTTTCCTTCATTCCAACAAGCCATATTTTTATGTCAATCAAATCAAAAGTTTGGCAAAGTATCAAAAAGAAAAATGCACCCAAAGAACACGAAATTGTAAGGTTGACAAAAAGTGGCAAAAAATGGTTAAGGATGTTGGTAGTAAAACTTGTCAAACTTGCCACAGGGATAGAAAGCAACAAAATCAGTAGCAGTGGTTTTGTTATTTTTACCTTTGAAGTTGTTATTTTGTTTATCATTTTTATATTCAAAAGACTTGCCAAGGCCATACAAAGTCCCATTCCAACAATAACCGCATTAATGCCAATATATATTGGCAAAAACCAGATTGCAACAAGCATCAAAACTGCTCCCAAAATATAGTTTTTCATTGACTTTATTTCATAACCAAGTGCATTTAAAATTGAAGAAGTGATATTTGTTATGCCAATTGGTATCATTATCCAAGCAGAATTTACCAAAAGTTTTCCGCTTTCAACATTATCAAAAAAGAAAATGCCAATGTTTTCGCCCGCACCCATATAAAGCGGAACAAAAAAGCATGAAATAAACAAAGTTATAACAATAGAAGAAGAAATTCTGCTTTCTACGTGTTTTGTGTTTTGTTGCGTTACAGCGGTTGAAAGGTCCGGCACAAGCGCCATACTTAAAGACCCAATAAGTGCCGAAGGTATAAACAAAAAAGGCATTGTCATACCAAAAGCAATTCCAAAAATGGCAAGAGCATCACCGCCCGACATACCAGAAGCAACAAGTCGCAAAGGTATGATAATTGCAATGATTGGTTGAATAAGACTTGAAGCGACCCTAACACTTGTTATGGGCGTTGAAGTTTTTATCAATTCTTTTGAAAAATCTTTTGGTTTTGCAAGTCTGCCACCATATACAAAATACAAAATAGTGACAAAAATAGCAGACAAAAAGCAAGCAATGGTAAGCGAAACGGCGGCGGTTATTGCACCATCTAAAACGGTTAAAGTTCCCCCAATCATCAAAACAAATATAAAAATTCTTGCAACTTGTTCAAAAAGTTCTGCAACGCAAAGCCCAAAATAGTTGGAATGTCCCCAAAAATAACCCCTAAAAGTTGAATAAATTGCACTAAAAATAACAGCAGGCAACAAAAGTATCAAAATCAAAACGCATCTTTCGTCTGTAAAAATTGCCCCCAAAACTTTGTTGAAAAGCAACACAACAAGGCAAGTGACAAGTGCAATAATCAAAGACAAAATCAACGCACTTGCCACCATTGACCTTTCTTCTTTTATTTTGTTTTTGCTATGCAGACTGGCGGAAAGTTTTGATATTATAAGTGGCAAACCGCTTGCAACAAAAGTAAGCAAAACCAAAAACACAGAAAACGAAACTTGAAACAATCCCAGAGCTTCTGCACCAATTTTTCTTGACAAATAAATGCGAAATAAAAACCCTAAAAAACGGGTTATTATGGTAAAAAAAGTAATAAGTGCAACTGCTTTAAACAAAGATTTCATAGAATAAATATATTATTAATTTTGTTTTTTTATAACATATTTTGATATTATATTTCCAAAACGCAAATTATATTTTTTGATATTTGTTTGATTTTTTTTGTCGAAAAGATTATAATTGAGTTATGATTAAAATAGAAGAAGTAAAAACAAAAAAACAACAAAAATTGTTTGTCGACTTTCCGACAAAACTTTATAAAAATTGTGCAAATTATGTGCATCCGTTAAGATGTGATGAGTTAAATCTCTTCAACCGCAAAAAAAATGTGTCTTATGATGATTGTGATGCCATATATTTTTTGGCTTATAAAAACAACTTGCTTGTTGGCAGAATAGCGGGTATTGTTCAAAAATTGTATAACCAAAAAACAGGCGAAGCGCGTGTTAGGTTTAGCAGATTTGATGCAGTCAACGACCAAGAAGTTGCAGACGCTTTGTTCAATGCGGTAGAAAATTGGGCAAAAGAAAACAAAATGAATACCGTTCACGGACCTTTGGGCTTCAACGATTTAGACCGAGAAGGTCTTTTGATTGGCGGGTTTGATTATATGTCAACTTTTGAAGAGCAATACAACTTTCCTTATTATCAAACACTTATAGAAAAATGCGGTTATGGCAAGGAAATTGATTGGTTAGAATACAAAATTTTTCCGCCAAAAGAGTTAGACCCAAGAGTTTGCCGACTTTCTGAAGCGGTTTTAAAAAGATACAAACTCAAACTTGCAATAGGAAAAAGCACCAAAAAATTTATTGACCATTACAAGCAAGGCATTTTTGAAGTTTTGGACGAAGCGTATGGCAGTTTGTATGGCGTTGTTCCTTTCACTGAAAAACTTCGCGACCAGATTATTTCGCAATTCAAACTTTTTATAAAATTGAAATATGTTGTTGTGATTGTGGACGAAAGCGACAAAGTTGTTGCATTCGGTTTCGCGTTGCCTTCACTTTCAAACGCAATTCGCAAGTCAAAAGGCAGATTGACACCGTTTGGCATAATCAGACTTTTAAGAGCAGTGAACCATTGCAAAGTTGCAGACTTTGGGCTTGTTGGCGTTAGAACGGAATATCAAGGCAAGGGCTTGACGGCGGTTATTTTAAAACACATTATGGGCGTTATGATAAAAGACAAGTTGGAATATTGCGAAACAAATCTTAACCTTGAAGACAATCTAAAAATTCAACAAACGTGGAAAAATTTTGATCACGTTCAACATAAAGAAAGAAGATGTTTTATCAAAAAATTGTAAAAACAACGCAAGTTGTTCTTCTTTTATTTATAATGGAAACACAAAAATTTTTTAAATGCGATGTTGAAGTGGAGTAACAATGCCCCGCATAATAAATTTTCGACCATTATTTTATTGTTTTTTGGCTTTTGCAGTAGGAATAGGTTTTGCAAATTATATTTTTTCATCAAATTTTTTGATAATTGCATTTGTGTGCATAAGTGCAATTATTTTGTTTTTGCTTTGTTATTACAAAAAATGCCTTAAAAAACTTGTTTGCGTTTTTGTTGCTTTTGTGGTTGGACTTGGCTTTTTTTATATGGATTTTACAATTTTTTCTGGCACAAATTATGCAGGCAAAGATGTTCAAATTTATGGCAGAATAAGTAGCGATATTTACAAGGCTGATACTTATTCTTATGTGACCCTAGAAAATGTGCAAATTGATGGAAAAAACGACAGCAATATAAGCGTTTGCATCTATGTAAGTAGTGAAAATGATAGCATAAAAACAGGCAATTATTTGCTTTTTGATTGCCAACTTTATAACTACCAAATTTTTGAAAACGGACTTTTTAACTCGTATATTTACAAAGACAACACACCGTATTATGCGTTTGTAAACATTGCCGATTTAACAGTGCAGGCGGGGAACTTAACCCTTGTGGAACAATTTAAGCAGTACATAAAACAAATTTTTTTTGCCAATATGTCAAGTACGACGGCAAGTCTTGCATATTCCATAATATTTGGCGACAAAACGGACCTTGACCAAACAGTAAAATCTAATTTTAGTGTTTCGGGGATTGCTCATTTGCTTGCGGTTTCGGGCTTGCATATTGGTTTTTTGGTTGCAATTTTGTTTTGGTTTTTCAAAAAATTGAAATGTGAAGGCATAAAAAGACTTATTTATATTGCCTTAATATTGTTTGTTTATTGTTATTTTTGTCAGTTTTCTGCTTCGATAGTTCGTGCTTCAATAATGTGTATTGCCTTTTTGGCAACAAAAATTTTTGGCAAGCAGTATGACCTTTTGAACTCTGTTGGCATTGCGGGGATAATAATTTTGCTGATTTGGCCGTTGTATGTTTTTGATGCTGGCTTTTTGATGAGTTTTGTAAGCGTGCTTTCCATTGCCTTGTTTTTCAAATCTTTTTCAAAGTTTTTTGTCAAAATCAAAATACCGCACAAAGTTGCAGATGCAATGGCGATTGACCTTTGCACCACGCTAGCAATTTTACCCTTGCTTGCAATCTATTTCAATCAACTTTCACTTTTTTCCTTGCTTGCAAACTTGATTTGCATACCAATTTTTGCACTTGGATATATGTTTTTGTTCTTGTTAACAATTTTTGTTGGCATTTTTTCTTTTTTTGGTTTTTTGTTAATGCTTCCAAATATTATTTTTCAAACAATAATTTTGTTGGCAAATTTTTTTGCAAGCATAGATTGGGCAATTGTCAGTCTTGTTGTTTTTAACATTGGCGGAATTGTTGCGTTCTATTTGTGTTTGTTTTTGTTAAGTAGATTTTTTCTTGTAAAATTTTGGAAAAAACTTGTTTCAATTTGCGTTATTATTAGTGTTTGCGGTGTTTTGACTTTGTCTTTTTGCTCGCCAATTACACCACAAAATTTTTCTTACACTCAACTAAATTCGCAAGATGCGTGTGCAATAATGACAACCCAAAATGGCGAAGTGCTTATGATAGGCGGAACAGAGGACCTGGATTATGTCAAAAGTTTTTTAAAATATAAAAGGCTTGGCAAAATTGATACCTTGATTGTAACTACAAATTGTGGCGAAGATTTTGGCAATTTTGTTAAACTTTTTCAAGTGGAAAACATAATTTTCAATTTGGAAAACTTGACCCAAATCGGCGATTTTGAAATAGAATTTTTGACAAAAAATGACATAACAAAGGCAGTTTATGTCAAAACGGGCGACTTTGGTGTTTTGTTTGCAATCAATTTGATTGGCAGTGTTCAAGCCCAAACATTGCAAACGGAGTTGCAAAATTATGACATTGATTTACTTTATACCAAAAATTTGTCGCAAGGTTATTTGGGTGTTTTTGATTACAAAATGATTGCGTCAAAATATAAAATCAGCACAACAGATTTGCAAAATTTTGCCACAATGATAAGCGGTTCCTTTACTTTTGGTTTTGAAAATGATACAATAACAAACATAAGGAGCGTAAATTGAAATATTTGCAAGAAAATTTAAAAAATACAATAAAAAATATTTATCACATAATTGGCGATGATATTTTGGTTATGGAAAATGCTTGCAAAATGATTGAAAATGCTTGTCAAATTGCCTTGCCCGACCTTAACAAAACAATTTTTAATGATGAAAATTTTATGGCAGAAAAAATAATTCAGTCGTGCGAACAATTACCAATTATGGCAAAAAAACGTTATATATTGGTCAAAAATATATTAAAAGCCAATGAAAAAGACATAAAAAGGTTGCAAGAATATTCACAAAACCCAGCAGAAGATAGCGTTTTGGTTTTGTGTGAAGTTCCAACTTTAAATATTTTTGGAAAAATAGATGCCGAAAAAGTTGATTGCAAAAAACTAGAAAGTTTTGAACTTGCAAAAATAGTAGAAAATATTTTAAAAGAATATGGAAAAGAAATAGAAAAATCTGCCATAGATTTGCTTTTGGAGTTTTGTGCAAAAGACCTTTTGAAAATAAAAAACGAACTAACAAAACTTGCTTTTTTTGACAATCAAAAAACAATAACTGTTGAAGCAGTGAAAAAACTTGTAGCAAAAACTGATGAGTTCACTGTGTTTGAAATTTCAACTGCCTTAACTTTTGGGCAAGGCGACAAGGCAATAAATTTGCTAAACAAGATGTTAGAAACAATGGAATTTTCTGTTGTTTTGGGGTTGATATCTTCACATTTTAGGCGAATGTTATTTTCGGTTTTGTCTGATGACACAACCGCAAACATTGCAAATTTTTTGGGTGTAAAAGAATTTGCAATTATCAAAGCAAAACAGCAAGCAAAAAATTTGAAACCACTTCAACTGATAAAAATCAACGAACTGATTTTGGAAGTTGATTACAAAATAAAAGATGGAAAAATGGCAAGCGAAAACGCAATGTATTTTTTGGTTTTTGGAATTGTTGAAATAATAAAGGGGAAAGCAGAGTGATAAAAAAAATAGCAGATTTTGAAAAATGGAAAAAATATGTTTTGATTTTGGGCGTTATTTTTTCTTTTGCTTTAATAAAATTTTCTAACGCCTCGACCTTGTATTCTGTAAACGGAATTTTTTTGTCGTTGTTGTTAGTCTTGGGTGTTGGAGTTTTTTATTGGTTGCTGTTTGAATTGCTAGTCAGTTTTTTTTATAGCGGTTTAAAACCAAAAATAGAAAAATATATAAATATAAATCAATTTATTAATATTTTTAGGGTTTTTTGTATTATTTTTAATATTTTATTATTTATTTTATTTAAAATATTAATTTTAATTAATTTTTTTACTATTTTTTTGATGTTAATAATTACTATATTAATTTCTTTTGCTTTTTTTGTTTATGTTTTTTATTTACTAAAAAAATATTATTTTTCCAAAATTGCAAACAAAGATTTGTGTATGACTTATTTTAGTTTTGTTTTTGTTTACTTGTTTTTGCAAACTGTGATGGGGGGTGTGTTATGAAAAATTTTTTGATTTTGGTAGTGGGAATAATTTTTGCTTTACAGTTTTTTGTTTGTCCCAAAACAATTTTTGCGGGAGAAGTTTCTAGGTTGGAAGCTTTGACAAATTTGGTTCAATTTTATGCAAATGAAATTTTTGTAAACGATTTTGAAAATGTAAAAAATAGAACAGCGGGTTCAGTAGGTGAACAAAATATGGCACAAAATTTGCAAACGCAACTTGAAAATTTGGAACTAGAAAAACTTGATAATGCCGAAACATTTTTGCAAGAATTTACTTTTTCAAAAAATCTGACTTCTCAAAATGTTGTTGGTTTGATAGACAATGGTTCAACAAATTTTGTTGTTTTGGGTGCTCATTATGATGCTGTTTATGTGGCAGAAAATTCTTATGGTTACAGTGATAATATCAGTGGAGTTTCGGCAGTGTTGTGCTTGGCGAATTTTTTAAAAGAAACGCCGGATTTGCCTTATAACATCATTGTTTGCTTTTATGGCGCAGAAGAAGTTGGGTGTTTGGGTTCAACATATTTTGCAAACAATTTGCCCGATGAAATCAAAAACAATATTTTGCTTTCAATCAATTTTGACAGCGTAGGTGCGGGCGACAATTTGTATTATTTTCACACAGATTATGGCACAAAGTATGGCGGGGCGATAGACACTTTTGCAAGGCAAAATTATTCCAATATAAACAAAAGTAAAAACACAAATTTTTTTTCTAGCATTGCAAGCAATGGAATAAATTATTCAAACCTTGCTCTCAATTCTGACAATTCATCTTTTATAAAACAAGGAATAAATTCACTCAGTTTTTTTGCGGGTAACCTTGATGCAAAAAACGGACTTGGTTTTTTTGAAACAACAAATCACGAACGCATTATGCACTCGACCGATAGTGTTGAAACAATAGAAGAAATTTTTGGCGAAAAGTTTTTTTTGAATATTGCAACGATTGCAAATTTTTCTTTTGATTTATTAACCGATGAAAGTTTTACGGCAGAAAATTTTGAAGCAAATCAAGTGCAAACATTTTTATATTCTGATTGGTTTTTGAAAATGATTGGAGCAAGTTTGGTTATATTGTTGTTTGTTGGTTTTTATGTTTTTGTTAATATAAAATATAAAAAATAGCAAAAAAATAATAAATTTTAATTAAAATAATAAAAAAATAATTAATTTTTGATTAAATTAATTATTTTTTTTAAATTATTTGTTTATTTTTTCAATTATCAATCTTTCTGCTATTTGTGGGTTTGCAAGTCCTTTACTTAATTGCATAACTTTGCCAATAAAAAATTTTACAACTTTTTCTGGGGTTTTTTCATAGTCTGACATTGCACTGTCAAACTCTTTCAAAACTTTTTGCACAACATTTTCAAGTTCTTTATCACTAAAAGTATTTAACATTCCATTTTCTTTTGCAACTTGTTTTGCATTTTTTGTGTCAAAACAAACAAGTTCAAAAAGTGCTTTACTGTTTGGTCTTGAAATTTGTTTTGTTTCCAAAAGTTCAATTATTGTTGTCAAATTTTCTTTGGTTATAATTTCGTTCAAGTCTTCGCAAGGTTTTTCTTTCAAAACTTTTAAAACATCTGTCATTATCCAATTTGAAATTTGTTTTGGTTCGTTTTTAATTGCAAGGCAATTTTCAAAATAATCTGAAACAAATTTTTCGTTTGTCAAAATTTTTGCATCATATTCAGGAAGCCCAAATTTTTCTGTGTAAATTTTTATTCGGTCTTGTGCAAGGGCAGGAATTGTTTTTCTTATATTTTCAACATCATTTTTTTCAATTTCAACGGTTAACAAATCAGGGTCGGGGAAGTAGCGATAATCGTTTGAATTTTCTTTGCTTCGCATTGCAAAACTTTTGCCTTTGTTGTCGTCCCATTTTCTTGTTTGTTGCACAATTTTGTTGCCCGCTTTAATTTCTTCAATTTGGCGGTTAGATTCATATTCAATTGCACGTTTTACCATTTTAAAAGAGTTTAGGTTTTTCATTTCGGTTCTTGTTCCAAGAATGTTGCTTCCTTTTTCTTTTACTGAAAGGTTAACATCACAACGCATTCCGCCTTGCTCCATTTTGCAATTTGCCACACCGGCATAAATAAGTGTTCTGCGAAGTTTTTCCAAAAATTCTAACACTTCGGCCGATGAAGAAAAGTCAGGTTCGGTAACAATTTCCATAAGTGGAATTCCGCCACGATTATAGTCAACAAGTGTGCCAATAGTTTGGTTTTTGTGAATAAGTTTTCCCGCATCTTCTTCCAAGTGTATGCGGTTAAGTCTTGCAACTTTTCCGTTTTCAAGTTTAATACCGCCACCCAAGCAAATAGGTTTGACCAACTGACTTATTTGATATGCTTTGGAAAGGTCGGGATAAAAATAATTTTTTCTTTCAAAAACTGCAAGGTCGTTTATTTGACAGCCAAAACAAAGCCCGGCCTTGATTGTGTATTCCACCGCCTTTTTGTTAAGAACGGGCAATGCTCCCGGAAGGGCAATGCAAACGGGGCAACAATTTGTATTTGGTTCTGCTCCAAAACTGTTTTTGCAAGAACAAAAAACCTTTGAATTTGTGTTGACTTCGGCGTGAACTTCAAGCCCAATAACTATATCAAACTCTTTCATTTATTTGCCCTCCTTAAAATTTTTTTCAAAATAACGAGCAACGTTATAAAGCGTGCTTTCATTAAGATTGTCGGCAATTATTTGAAGCCCAAGTGGCAAATTGTTTTTGCCCTTTCCGCAAGGAACAGACATTGCAGGGTTGCCAATAATGTTTGCAAGTGTGGTAAACATATCTTCAACATACATTTCAACAGGGTTGTCAGATTTTGAACCAATTTCAAACGCTTCGCCAAAAGCGGTTGGCAAAATTAAAATATCACATTTTTTGAAAATGTCTTTAAATTGGTTTTGAAGTGCTTTTCTAACTTTCATTGCTTTCATATAATAAGCATCATAAAAACCACTGCTCAAAACAAAGTTTCCAAGCATAATTCTTCTTTGCACTTCTTTGCCAAAACCCTCTGTTCTGCTGTGCAAATAAAGACTGTCTAAATCTTCGGCATTTTGACTTCGAGTTGTATATTTTACACCATCAAATCTGCCAAGGTTAGAACAAGCCTCCGCGGCGGTCAAAGTGTAATAAATTGGCAAGCAAAGGTCAAAATAAGGAACAGAAAACTCTTGAACCGAAGCATCTTTTTCTTTGAACCAATTTTCAATGTTTTGATATTTGCTTTTGTAATCTGTTTTGCCAATAAGTTGATTTGTTTCTTTTAAAACTCCAACACGCAAGCCCTTGATATTGCCTTTAATTTCTTGCAAATAATTTGGAACTTTGTCTTGCAAAGCGGTTTCATCTTTGCTATCTTTTCCTGAAATTATGCTCAAAATCAAAGCATTGTCTTCAACTGTTTTTGTGATAGGGGATATTTGGTCAAAACTGCTTGCATATGCGACCAAACCATACCTTGAAACTCTGCCATAAGTAGGTTTTATGCCAACAAGACCGTTAAATGCAGAAGGTTGTCTGATTGAACCACCTGTGTCGCTACCCAAGGCAAACGCACACATATCAAGTGCAACTGCAACAGCGCTTCCACCACTGCTTCCACCTGAAACTCGCTTGTCATCAAAAGCGTTTTTGCAAGGTCCAAAAGCAGAATTTTCACAACTTCCGCCCATTGCAAACTCGTCCATATTTGCTCTTGCAAGCACAACAACGCCACTATCCAAAAGTTTTTGCATAACAGTTGAATTGTATTGTGCAACAAAATTTTTCATAAATTTTGAACCACAACTTGCAATTTTGCCTTTGTATAAAATATTGTCTTTGATAATAATTGGCACACCGCAAAGGGTTGGCAATTCTTCATTGTTTTTTACTTTTTTGTCAATTTCTTCCGCTTTTTCAATAGCATCTTCGAACACTTCCAAAATAGCGTTTTTATCTTTAAATTTTTCAATTCTGCCAAGATAATATTCAACCAATGATTTGCAAGAAAATTCTTTGTTTTTTATTTTTTGTGCAATTTCTATTGCAGATAAATTTTCAAATTTCATTATTCCACCACCAATGGCACATTAAAACAACCGCGTCTTTGTTTTGGTGCATTTTTCAATATTTCTTCTTGTGGCAAACTTTCTTCGGCAATGTCTTCTCTCAATTGACTAAGTTTGTGGCTTTTATTAAAAACCAAATCATCGCCCGTTTCTGCGGTTTGAAGTTTGTTTACCATTTCCAAAATATTGCCAAGGTCCTTTACAAACTTTTCTTTTTCTTCGGCAGAAAAATCAAGTGCGGAAAGCGAAGCCAAATGTTCAATTTCTTTTATTGTGATTTTCATATTTACTCCTAATTTTTTAAGGTTTTATTCGAGTTGGTCCTCTAAATATATACATTGATTCTTTTATGCTTGGTATGTTAAGCAAAAGCATTGTAATGCGGTCAAGTCCTAGTCCAAACCCGCCGTGTGGTGGGCAACCATATTTGAAAAAGTCTAAATAAAATTGAATTTTTTCTTGCGAATTGCCTTTTGCGAGTGCTTGTTTTGTCAAAATTTCATAGCGGTGTTCTCGAACTGCACCTGTTGTGATTTCCATACCCTTAAAGTACAAATCATAACCTTTGGCAATGTTGGAATTGCCATTTCGCATATGATAAAAAGCCCTTATATCTGCGGGGTAGTCTGTTATAAAATAAAACTCGTGCCCGTTCTTTTTTGTCAAGTATTCACCAAGTGCTTTTTCGTGTTCGGTGGCAAAATCTTCGCCAAATTCAATGTCATAGTCCAAATCTTGCAAAATTTCTATGGCATCTTTCATTTTTAAGCGGGGGAATGGAAGTTTTGGAACAACAATTTCAACACCAAAAAGTTTTTGTATTTCTTCGCCATAAGTTTCTTTTATTGCTTTCATTGAATATGTCAAAAGTTCTTCTTCAAAAGCCATAACTTCTTCAACATCTTTGACCCAAGACATTTCAATATCAAGCCCCGTAAATTCAGTTGTGTGGCGGTTGGTAAAACTTTTTTCTGCCCTAAAAACTGGTCCGATTTCAAAAATGCGGTCAAGCCCGCTTGACATTGCCATTTGTTTGTAAAATTGTGGAGATTGTGTTAGATATGCTTTTTCGCCAAAATAATCAAGCGTGAAAAGGTCAGAACCGCTTTCACTTGGTTGTGATATAATTTTTGGTGAGTGCATTTCAACAAAATTTGCATCGCACAAAAACTTTCTTGCAGATTGAACAAAAAGAGTTTGCACTTTCATCATAAGTGCATTTTTTGGTGTTCGCAAGTCTATCCAGCGATAGTCAAGTTTTTGGTCGATATTGCTTTCATTGTCAATTGGCAAGGTTTCGGCAATGCTTTCAATAACAATTTCGGTTGGCAAAATTTCTTTTCCGCCAAGTTTGACAAACGCATTTTCAACGACCTTGCCTTTGATGGTGACAAAACTGTTGATGGTAAATTGCTCGGTTATGGGCAAAAGTTGTGGGTTGGAATTTTTGTCAACGGTTATTTGAATTGCTCCGCTGATATCTCGCAAAACAATAAATTGAATACTTTTTTGGTCTCTAAATTTTTCAATAAAACCTGATATTTCTACTTGTTCGCCATTTTTAAGGTCCTTAATCAATGTTCTCATATTTTCTCCTAATTAATTCTTTCATAATAAGTTATATTATACTACTATATATAAAAAAAATAAAGCAAAATCATAAAAAAAGTGCTTTTTGAAGCACCTTTTTGAAAAAAACTTTTTAAAAAATTTTATTTTTGTTTTTTTGCATTGTCTAATATTTTTGCAAAATGAGCAGACTTTCTGCTTGCACTGTTTTTGTGAATAACATTATCAATCGCAGCACTGTCCATAAGCCCAACAACAGTTTTGTAAAGTGTTTCGGCATTTTCAAGGTCTTTTTCTGCAATCGCTTTTTTAAATTTTTTAATAAAAGTAGCAATTTTTGATTTTTCTGATTTGTTTCTCAATCTGTTTTGTTTTGCTATTTCTACTCTTTTAATCGCTGATTTGATATTTGGCATTATTTTCTCCTTTAAATTATGCGACTAGTCTAGCATAAACAAATGTCAAAATCAAGTACTTTTTTAAATAAAAGTTTTTAAATTTCAATTTTTTGACTTGTTTTTGTTTTTTTGTTTTAACTAATTTTATTTCTTTGTCATATAAGTTTTATGTGAGAAAAAAAACCATTGCAATTATTGACAGCGGGTTGGGTGGCTTGCATATTTTAAACGAGTGCCAAAAAATTTTGCCAAGTTATAAATTTGTTTATGTGGCAGATTTTTTTAATGCACCTTATGGCAACAAAAGCAAAAAAGCACTGTATAAAATTGCGTGTGGGTTAATAGAAAATATAAACAGGCAGTATCGCCCGCAAGCAATAGTTTTTGCTTGCAATACCTTGACAGTCAACACAATAAATCAAATCAGAAAAAAATACAATTTGAAATTTGTGGGGGTAGAACCTGCTTTAAAACAAGCCAAAATTTTTGGCGGGGATATGATAATATTTGCAACAAAAAGCACCTTAAAATTTTATAACAACCTCAACAAAAAAGTTGACAAACAATTAAAAAAAGAATACAAAAAACAAAAATTGATATACAAAAGTAAAGACAAAACGCACAAAGTTTTTGTTCCAAACTTACCTCAAGAAATTGACAAAAATTGGGATAATTTAGATTGTTTAACAGAAAAATTAAAAGCAGTTTTTGGCAAGGATATTTACAAAAAATGTGACAATATTGTTCTGGGTTGCACGCATTTTTTGGCAATAAAACCACAACTAAAAAATATTTTGGGTTCAAATATAAGTTTTTTTGATGGTAGCAAGGCAGTAGCAAAACAAGTTTTTAAAATTGTTGAAGCAAAAAAGTCTAGCAAAAAATTTGACTTGCAAAACAACTTGAAAATAATATCAACTGATGGCGATGTGTCAAAAAAACAAAACTTGTTAAATTATTTTAAAAAAATTTATACCGCTGACAAATTTTTTGACAATTCTTGATTGAGATATATAATGCTTAAATAATTAAATTTGATTTTTGAACTGAATGTTTGGGAGTTTGTTTCTTGAAAAGAAACCAAACTATCTGCTAGTTCCAAAACTGTGTTAAGACTTAACTTTAAAAACAACAAATTTGTTGTCAGTTTTGCATCAAAAAGTGCATTAAAATTGACTTTTGTTTTGTTTATTTCGCTTACCAAATCAGATATTTGCAAACGAGCATCTGTTTCACTGCTGACTGATGTATCAAGGGCAACTGATATGTCATAAAGCGTGGAATATGCAACTTTGTAAATGTTAAGGGCGTTAAAAATTGCAGTGTTTTCTGTTGAAACATAAGTATTGTTAATAGTAATTTCGCCAATATCAATTTTTGTTATGCTGGGCTGATAATCCTTGCTTTCTAAATTTGTTTTTACCAAGTTCGCATCATTTTCTTCCAAATATGCACTTGCAAGCACATAATATTTGCTGTCTTTTTGCCAAACATAACCCGCTCCACCAATTTTTGTTATGTTGTTTGCATATTCATTTGCACTTGATTTGATTGTAGAGTCAAACATTGAAATAGCAAAAATTGAATAGGAACTGCATTTGCTGGAAGAAATATTGACATTTGCAAAACTGTTTACTGTGATAATGCTAGAAAAAAAATCAGCCAAAGTTAAACACAAGGCAAAACTTAACAAACAACTAAAAATTGCCAAAAACTTTCCACCGTTTTTTATTTTTTTTGTCATCTTTATTTGATATTGCTCCTTACCGTATGCTATTTACAATATGTTTATGAAACAAATCGACAAAGTATGAAATAATTTGGTTTTTTTTTCACTTTACTAAACATTTTTTGTTGATTATACTTTTTTTGTAAACTAGGAGGAATTTATGAAAATAAAACCGTTGTATGACAGGGTGGTGCTATCTTCAATAAAACAGCAAGAAAAAACTGTTGGTGGCATAATGTTGCCCGAAGTTGCACAGCAAAAATCACAATTTGCAGAAGTTGTTGCGGTTGGTGCGGGTGGCAACCTTGATGGCAAAGAAACCAAAATGCAATTAAAAGTTGGCGACAAAGTTATCTATTCAAAATTTGCAGGAACGGATATAAAAATAGATGACAAAGACTATATTATTATACGGCAAACAGATGTGTTGGCTGTTTTGGGAGATTAACAAATGGCAAAAAAAATATTATGTGGAGAAAAAGCAAGAAAGGCACTTGAAACAGGTGTAAATGTGCTTGCAGATACAGTAAAAATTACACTAGGACCCAAAGGCAGAAATGTTGTTTTAGAAAAAAAATTTTCTACCCCGCTTATCACAAACGATGGTGTTACAATAGCCAAAGAAATTGACCTTGAAGACCCGTTTGAAAATATGGGCGCACAACTTATAAAAGAAGTTAGCGTAAAAACAAACGATGTTGCGGGCGATGGCACAACAACCGCCGCCGTTCTTGCACAAGCAATAATAAGAGAAGGCAACAAAAATTTTGTTGCAGGAGCAAACCCAATTATTTTAAGAAAAGGTATTCAAAAAGCGGTTGCTGTGTGCGTTGGTGAACTTAAAAGAATATCAAAACCAATAGAAACGTTTAAAGAAATAGAACAAATTGCAAGCGTTTCTGCCGGAGATGAAGAAATAGGCAGTTTGATTGCAAAAGCAATGGAAAAAGTCGGTGCTGATGGCGTTATAACAGTGGAAGAAAGCAACGGGGTGGAAACGACTTTGTCTGTTGTGGAAGGTATGCAGTTTGACCGAGGTTATTTGTCGCCCTATATGTGCACAAACACAGACAAAATGATAGCCGAACTTGAAAGCCCTTACATACTTTTAACCGACAAAAAAATATCTAACATTCAAGAACTTTTGCCACTTTTGGAACAAATAGTAAAAACAAATCAAAAACTTTTGATTGTTGCCGATGATGTAGATGGCGAAGCGTTGACCACTTTGGTGCTTAACAAACTCCGCGGAACATTTGTTTGCGTTGCGGTAAAAGCACCAAGTTTTGGCGAAAAAAGAGCAAATATAATGCAAGATATTGCAATTTTGACAGGTGGAAAAATAATAAGCGAAGAAGCGGGCTTTGACTTAAAAACTGTTGATTTAACCTTGCTTGGCAAAGCACAAACAATAAAAATAGAAAAAGAAAACACAACTATTGTGGGCGGAGCGGGCAACAAAAAAGACATAGAAAATAGAATTACTCAACTAAAAAATCAATTAAAAACAGAAAAAGGCGATTACGAAAAACAAAACTTGCAAGAAAGACTTGCAAAACTTGCGGGCGGAGTTGCTGTTATCAATGTTGGCAGTGCAACCGAAGTGGAAATGAAGGAAAAGAAAATGCGAATAGAAGATGCACTTTCTGCCACCAAGGCGGCAACACTTGAAGGCATTGTTGCGGGCGGGGGAGTTGCTCTTTTAAAAACAACTTCTGCTTTAAAAAAATTGATAGAAAAATTAAGCGGAGATGAAAAAACCGGTGCAAGCATAATTTTGAAAGCGGTTGAAGCACCTGTAAGGCAAATTGCAGAAAATGCAGGTGTTGACGGCGGAGTTGTGATAAACAATATTTATGAAAATTTAAGCAATGCAAATTTTGGATTTGATGCACTAAACTTGAAATATGTTGATATGCTGGAAAGCGGAATAATTGACCCAACAAAAGTAACTCGCTTTGCCCTTGAAAATTCTGCAAGCGTGGCATCAACAGTACTTACAACCGAAAGTCTTGTTGCGGAGATTGAAAAAAAAGAAAATATATAACAAAAAAGTGTGCAGTTAAGCACACTTTTTTTGTATTTTACAAACTCTTATCTTCTATTGTTGTTGGTGTTTTTTCTGCCATTTTTTGTTTGCAAACATCACAAACAATTTTGCAAGCAATGTTAGTTCTAATTGCTTTTTTAAAATCATCAGGCTTTGTTTTTATATCAGCAATTTTCATTTCGTTATCTTTCAAATTTTCATTAACAAGCGAAACAACAGTTTTTAGGTCTTTTAATTCCAAGTTGTTAAATGTTGTTGCCAAATCTTCTTTTATTTTGGCTATTTGCTGTTCATATTCGTTAAAATTTGTGTTTTGAGTGTTTTGTTTTTCAATTTTTATCAGTTCGTTGTTGACTATTGCTATTGCGTTTGACGCATAAGCAATATTTTTTGTCAAGTCAATACATTCGTCTATTGCTTTGTCTACTTTTTTTACAAGTTTAAAAATTTTCATAATAACTCCCTTAAATTGCAGACATTTTAGCACAATATGTAAAATATGTCAACTTTTTGTTTTTTCAAAGTGTTTTTGTTGGTTTTTTTCTCTAATAACTGTTTTGCACACTTCGGAAATCACATTGCAAGCAATATTGTTTCTAACCGCTTTTTCAAAGTCGTCTTTTTTGCAAAAATCTTTTTTTTGCAAAATGTTTTCTTGCGTGTATTTCATATTGTTGGTTATAAACTTTAAAATAAAAGAAACTTTTTCCAAATCAAATTTGTGCATTTCTTTTTTCAAACAAAGTTTAATATTTTCAATTTCGTTTTCATAATCGTTGGTGTTTGACGTGTTCAAGTTTCTTTCTTCAACCAATTCTAACTCTTTTTTTATCAAATTTAATGTATTTAACGCATCAATTGCCCTAGAATCTAAATATCCGGAATAAGCATTTGGTATTTTTTTTACCTTGTAAATTTTCACAATTTTTCCTCCAATTTTATATTTTTGTTAAACAATCTAACAAAATCCACAAATTTTTTTCTTCATCATCTCATTTTCCTTGAAAAAATATTATAATAATGTTATATATACATTATATAGTTTAGGAGAAATGTTGTGAGTTTTTTTGACAAAATTTTGAAAGGTTTGGGGTTTGAAGGCGATGAGTTGCCAAAAGAAAAAAAAGAAAAACCCCAAAAACAAGAAAAAGAAAAAAAAGTTAACAATGCGTTCAATTTGCAAGAATTGAACACAAAAAAAGAAAAAAAAGTTGTTGAAATTTCGCCACAAAACCAACAAGGCGTGCAGTCTGCTATTGATTTTTTAAAAGCAGGAAACAGTATCAAAATTGACCTTTCTGCGTTTTCAGAAAATGACATTTTCAGGGCAATGGACTTTGTTTGGGGTGCTTGTTATTGCTTGGGTGCAAACATAAAAAAATTAAGCGACACTACTTTTTTGTTAAGTTATTAAAAGGATAGTTATTTTGAAAAATATAATAAAAAACAACAAGTTTTATATAATTATAGTAGCAATTTTTGTTTTGGGGTTGGCACTTGATTTGATAACCAAAATAGTTTTTGCAAACCAAAATTTTGACATTATCAATGGTGTTTTAAGTGTTTATTACACGCAAAATTCAGGTGCGGGATTTAGTTTGTTTAGCGATTACACATTTCTGCTAACAATTTTTTCTGCAATTATTTTGATTGGCTTGGTTGTGTTTAACATAAAATTTAAACCAAATTCAAAACTGTTTTCAGTTTCTATGGGGTTGATTTTTGCAGGTGCAGTTGGCAATTTTTTGGACAGAGTTTTCTTGGGTTCGGTTAGAGATTTTATCAGATTTGATTTTATCAATTTTCCTATCTTCAACCTTGCCGATTGTTGTTTGACTATTGGTGCTGTGCTTTTGTGCGTTTTTATGTTGTTTGTGTATAAGGAGAAAAAATAATGCAAACAGAAAACTTTTTTGTAAAAGACAAAAATCTACCAAGACTTGATTTGTTTTTGCAACAAAAATACAAAGACAAAAGTCGTTCGCACATAAAAAA
Organism: Clostridia bacterium; assembly: GCA_028709705.1. Lineage (GTDB taxonomy): Bacteria > Bacillota > Clostridia > Christensenellales > UBA1242 > UBA5489. Next base: position 26,930 of record JAQVWL010000004.1, on the reverse strand, counting down.
TTGGATAACAAATAACTGCGTGTTTGTCAACAACAAAGTCGCCAAAAAAAGTGGGCAAATTTTGAAAGAAAATGACCAAATTATGATAAATTTTCCGCCAAATATAGAAACAAAAGCAATGCCAGAAAACTTGCCACTTGAAATTGTTTTTCAAGACAAAGATTTGGCGGTTGTAAACAAGCCACAGGGCATGGTTGTTCATTCAGGCAATGGAAATTTTGCCAAAACTCTTGTCAATGCTTTGCTTTTTCACATAAAAGATTTAAGTGGTATAAATGGCGTTTTAAGACCGGGAATTGTTCACCGGCTTGATAAAAACACCGCAGGTCTTTTGCTTGTTGCAAAAAACGATTTTGCACACATAAATTTGGCAAAACAAATAGAAAACAAAACTTGCCAACGCAAATATTTGGCAATTTTGGAAGGTAATATAAAAGAAGACAGCGGGGTTGTTGAAACGCACATTGCTCGCAGTTTGAAAAACAGAACTTTGATGACGGTTTGCGACAGCACAAAGGGTAAGTTGGCAATAACGGAATACAAAGTTTTGGAAAGGTTTGAAAACTTTTGTTTGGTGGAGTTTAATCTCAAAACGGGCAGAACTCATCAAATAAGAGTGCATTGCAAAGAAATTTTACATCACAGCATTGTTGGCGACATTGAATATGGCGGAAGTGTTTGCAAACTTGTTTACAAAAGCGATGAAAAATCACTTGGGCAGTACTTGGTTGCTTACAAAATAAAATTCAACCACCCAACAACCAAAAAAGATATGGAATTTGTCATTGATTTGCCAAATTATTTTATAGTTTTGCTTGAAAAATTAAGAAAAAATTTTTAAAAACACTAGACAATTTTGAATGTATCTTGTATAATCATACAAGTTAAAAAGGAGAGAAAATGTCAAACGGAAAAGTAAATTTTGAAAAGTTTTTAAAGATGCTAGCATTTGTGGGCGTTATTGCAGTTGCCTTTGCGTTGTTGTTTAAAACAATATTTGTTCAATCAGTTGAAGTTGCAAACGCATTCAGTCTTGTTGCTCAAATTATTGCATATTTTGTTACAGCAGTATATGGTTTTTATTATATTTTGTCTAAAAGAAACGCAGTCATTACAATTACTTATGTTATAAGTATAATTGCAATAGTTGTTTTGTTGATTGTATAATGGAAAATTTAACCAAAAATTTAAAAATTGCAAGAATTGTGCTATATTTTTTGATAGCATTGTTTTTGTTGTTGCAGTTTGTTGACAGAATATTTATTTATTTTGCTGTTGGAAGTGCGGTTTTGGTGCTAATCAATTTGGCAATAATTCAAATTTTTAAGTACAAGTTTTTAAAAGACAAAATCAAAGATGGCTATGATTTATATTTGGCAGATTGCTACAAAGATGGCTATATTTCCAAAAAACAATATCAAAGCAAAACGCAAGACCTTTATCCCGAATACCTAAAAATGTTTAAAAAAGACAAGTTTGCAAGTATGGCACTTTTTGTGTTATACTTTGGCTTGGCTGTTTCATTTTTGGTGTATTTGATAAGGGAAATTATTTAACAAAAATTTTAACATATTGACAAAAACAATGAAAATTGTTCTATTTTTGCCAAACATTTAAGGAGAAAAAAATGTACACATTAGAAAAAAAAGAAAAAGACGTGTTTAAAATACTAATAAAAATAAACAACGAGGAATGGAATGGCTATATAAATCAAGCATACGAAGAAACAAAAGCCAAATTTGCTGTTCAAGGTTTCAGAAAAGGCAAAGCTCCAAGAAAAGTAATTGAACAAAATTATGGTGCAAGTATTTTTTTTGACGATGCTTTAGAAATTGCTTTTGCAAAAGAATATGAAAATATTTTGGAAAAAGAAAAGCAAATCAAACCTGTTGCTCAACCAGAATTAAGTATAGAAAAGTTTGATGAAAATGGCATAGAAATTTTGGTGTCTGTTCAAAGTGAACCAGAAGTAAAACTTGGCGAATATAAAGGTTTGGAAATTGAAAGTGCAAAAGGCAAAGTTTCAAAAGACAAAATAGATGCCGAAATCAACCAAGCAAGAGAAAGACAAGCAAGATTTGTTGAAGTGCAAACACCAGCAAAAATGGGTGATTTTGTTTGCATTGATTTTGTTGGAAGCATTGATGGCAAAGAGTTTGACGGCGGAAAAGCCGAAGACCACCGACTTGAACTTGGTTCAAAAAGTTTTGTTGACACATTTGAAGACCAAATTGTTGGAATGAAAATTGGCGAAAGCAAAACAATAACAGTCAAATTTCCTGACAACTATCCACCAGAATTGAAAAGCAAAATAGCGGATTTTGCAGTTACACTAAAAAAAGTTGAAGAAAAACAATTGCCAGAATTAAACGATGAGTTTGCTTCTAGCGTTAGCGAATTTGAAACTTTTGACGCATACAAAAAAGACATTGTCAAACACCTTGAAGAAAGTTTGCAAGCACAACTTGAAAGAGAAACCGAAAACAAAATTATTGAAGCGGTAGTAAAAAACGCAACTGTTGAAGTTCCAGAAATTATGATTCAAAAACAAACTGATGCCTTTTTGAAAGATTTTGAAATGAGATTGTCTTATCAAGGTATGAAATTGCAAGATTATTATGAATATACAAAATCAACCGAAGAACAATTTAAAAAAGACAAATATGAAGATGCAAAAATCACAGTCAAAACCAGATTGGTGTTGGAAGCACTTATAAAACAAGAAAATTTGTTAGCAAAACCAGAAGAAATAGATGCAAAAGTGCAAGAAATTGCTACAAAATATAAAAAATCGTTAGAAGATTACAAAAAAAACATAAGTGAAAGAGAATTAGTTTACATTGAAAATGGTATACTTATGGAGAAGTTGATAAACTTTTTGAAATCAAATAACCAAATAAAATAAATTTTGGAGGAAAAATAATATGTTAGTGCCAATGGTAGTGGACCAAACACCCAATGGGGAAAGGTCTTACGATATTTATTCAAGACTTTTGGAAGATAGAATTATTTTTTTGACAGGTCCTATTGATGATGCTGTTGCCAACACTATTGTTGCCCAACTTATTTATCTAGAAGGCAAAAATCCCGACAAAGATATTTATCTTTATATCAACAGTCCGGGTGGAAGCGTGACCGCTGGGTTGGCTGTTTTTGACACAATGAACTATATAAAATGCGATGTTTCCACCATTTGCGTGGGTATGGCGGCATCAATGGGTGCTTTTCTTTTAAGCAGTGGTGCAAAAGGCAAGCGTTTTGCCTTGCCAAGCAGTCAAATTCTTATCCACCAACCGCATTTAAACGGTGCGGGCGGGCAGGTTTCTGACATAGAAATTCTTGCAGATGCAGTAAAAAAACAAAAAGACTATTTGAACAAAAAACTTAGCGAACAAACAGGGCAAACACTAGAAAAAATAAAAAAAGATACAGACAGGGACTATAATATGTCAGCAGATGAAGCAAAAGAATATGGTATTGTTGACAAAATTTTTGTTGCACGCGATATTGAAAAAAAATAATGCAAATTTTTGTTTTGACTAATTTTTTGGCAAAATGTACCATAAAATAAATTTGTAAATTTTGCCCACTTTTTTGGATATTATAACAAGTATATTAATTTTTTTTGTTGCTAATAATAAATAAAAATTTAAAAGGAAAATATTTTGAAAAGTAATAACGACCTAATTTGTTCTTTTTGTGGAAAGCCACAAAATTTGGCAAAACGATTGATAGCAAGTCCTGATGGAAGTTGCTATATTTGTGATGAATGTGTAGAAATTTGCAAAGATATTATCAAAGAAGACAAAGTTACAACTGTTGAAACTTCAATAGATTTGCCAACACCAATGCAAATAAAAAAACAATTAGATGAATATATTGTTGGGCAAGATGATGCAAAAAAAGTGCTTTCTGTTGCCGTTTATAATCATTACAAAAGAATAAATTATAATATGGTTGCAAAAAAAGAAATCAATGGCAATGATGCACTTGTTGAACTTGAAAAAAGCAATATTTTGATGATTGGTCCAACGGGCAGTGGGAAAACTTTGCTCGCAAAAACCCTTGCCAAAATTTTGAAAGTGCCATTTGCTTCTGCAGATGCAACAACTTTAACCGAGGCAGGTTATGTTGGCGATGATGTTGAAAATGTTTTGCTAAAACTTATTCAAAATGCGGATTATGACATTTCAAAAGCCCAAAGGGGAATAATTTATATTGATGAAATTGACAAAATTGCCCGCAAAACGCAAAATGTTTCTATAACAAGAGATGTTTCTGGGGAAGGTGTGCAACAAGCACTTTTAAAAATAATTGAAAGCACTGTTGCAAGCGTTCCTCCACAAGGTGGCAGAAAGCACCCGCACCAAGAAATGATACAAATAGACACAACAAACATTTTGTTTATCTGTGGCGGTGCTTTTGTTGGGCTTGACAAAATTGTTGCACAAAAATCAACGAACAACTCCCTTGGTTTTAATGCAACAATAAAGTCAAAAGTCGAACAAGAAAGCATAAACTATATCAAAAGTTTGCAACCGCAAGATTTGATAAAGTTTGGTCTTATTCCGGAATTTGTTGGCAGACTTCCTGTTGTTGTTGGCTTGACAAATTTAAACGAAAGTGCTTTGGTAAAAATTTTGACCGAACCAAAAAATTCTATTATAAAACAATACAAAAAAATGTTTAAAATTGACAATGTTGATTTGGAGTTTGAACCAGAAGCGATAAGGGCGATTGCAAAAAAGGCATTAAAACTTAAAACAGGAGCAAGGGGGTTAAGAACAATTTTGGAAGACACAATGCTTGAACTTATGTTTGACACACCCAACAATTTGGATATAGAAAAAATAATAATAAATGAAAAATATATAAAAGATAAAACAGACCCAATAATACTAGAAAAAAAAGAAAAAGTTGTTGTAAATAATTAATAAATAAATACCTTAAAAATACCAAAAATAACGGTTTTGAGGTATTTTTTTATTTTTATTAAAATAAATAAATAATAAATTATTTTTTATTATTTTTTTTGCCAAATATAATTTTAAAAACGCAATTAATTGGTCGTTTTTTGTTTGACTTAATTTGTAAAAAAATATATAATAAAATATAAATATATATAAATAATATACTTAGGAGAACAATATGAGGTTTATTAAAATATTTTTAGCATGTTTCTTCTCACTTGTTGGAGTTGTAAGCGGTGCGCTTGGCATTATGTATGTTGCCGGCAGTTTTAATCGTGATATTGTTGAACCTACAAATATATATTTTGAAAAAAACAATTACTATGTTGATGGAGATTTTACCATAAAAATTTTGTCAACAACTGAAAATGTAACCCAAACCTCTGTCACACTTTCCCTTGAAAATCAAATCGGATCAATAGTTGATGGCAAAATCACAGATGGCAAAATCACAATTCCTAAAACAGTGTACCTAAATCGTTCATTCACCGTTCAAGTAATAAAGGCATTCAATGAAGAACTTGACAAAGACTGGATAGTTGGCGGTATTTCTAACATTATTGCTTCAAGCGAATCTGACCGCGTTATTGATATAAACACAAATGTTTTCATTGATGTGCCGGTTGACAGTATAAGCGTGACAACATATTCCAACCCCGAAAGTCAAATACCAAGCACAACCTTTGCACTTGGCGAAAGTTTTTATGCCGAAGCAGTATTTTTGCCAAAAAACAGTATATATAAATACAGCACAAATGAAACCAAAAAAATTTTTTTTGACATTTCTGCAAACACAAATGGAAGCATAGCAGAAAATCAAGAAATGATAACTGCAATGCAACAAGCAGGCAAACCATATGTTTATGGTTTTGATGTTTTGAAAGTAGTTAGTGAAGTTGATGTAAAAGCATATTGTTTCAATTCAGCGGTTGTTGAAGACGATTATGCAAATCAACCCAACATAACTGAAAATGATTTAATCTCCGCAATTTTAAGCGCTACAAACGGTATTCAAAATTCACAAGTTCTTACTTTCACTAACCGTACAGTTAGTGTATTTTCCATTTCTGACACTGCATTTACATTAAAAACAAATACCATAAACAAAATAGTTGCTTACAGCACTAGCAGTACGGTTGCAAATTTTGGCATTGTAATAAATGGAAGCGACAATTCACTTTTGCAAAACAAAATTGCCGATGTTGGTGTTAGGGCGTATATTATGGAAGGTGGACAAGCCCGCCCAGCAACCGACAGCGAATTGATTTTTGTAAATTATACCAAGTTTGGTTTTGCGCCAAACGCTTCAAACAAAGGTGCATTTTATCAAAATGAAACAACAGGTCAATTTTTGCCTGTTGAAAGCGAAGAAACTTACAATACAACCTATGACAAATATTATTTTCCCAAAATGGTGGCATACAATGCTAACAATAGTTATTGGAATGTTGTTCCTATAACTTCAAACCTTGAAATATTTTTTGAAGCATATTTGTTTGAAAACAATGATACAATTAACATTGAAGAACGTGCTTTAAGCACTGCTTCGCCATACGCTTCAACTTTGGCAACAGCAACTGCTTTAAATTGGGTAAATGAAACAGATGTAAACTTGATTTTTGTGGATTCAAACATTGGAACAGAGCAAATAATTGCCGAATATTCTTTAAAAAACAACATTTATTTGTCAAACCCAAATGCAACCTACACAACCATCAAATTTTTGGCATATTCTGCTGATTATGAAATTGCAACATTTATCCAAAATATAAGAGGCACAACTTATTATGACTTGTCTGGATATGGCATAACGGCAAGTTTGTTTGAAATAACAGGGGATATTTTAACCGCATACAAAGACGGAGTTGCAAACATTGTTGCTGTTGTTATAAAAACCGATTATCTTGGTCAACCAATTATAACTGATGGAAAATATGAAATTTGTTCAATTTCCACTTCAAGTGTTGGGTTGGAAGATTACAAAAACTTGGTGGTTGATGTTAGCAAAACAATTCAAAACCTTACCGCCGAAATTGAAGTTAGTGATTTGAATAGTTTGAAAAACACAAGCACAGCAATAGAAAATGTTTTAGACAAAATTGCCTTTGTTCAAAACCAAAGCGAAAGTGTTTTTAAGGTAAATTTAAAAATAACTGCCAATGAAAACACAACGATTGAAAAAGAAATTGAGTTGTTTGAAAATGCTTGGAACAACGGCAAAATCTATTTGAAAGCATACAAAAACAACCTTGAAAGTTTGGCAATCTCGTTTGATAACAATTATACAATAAAAAGCCAAGACGAAGATAGTTATACAATTTCTTTTAACGCATATACAACAATTTGTGAAACCGACACACAGTTGACGATCAAATTATTTTATGAAAAAACCGATGACTTAACTTCAAGTGAATATATTAGCAAGGTTATTTTTAGCGGGGATTTGGAAGAATTTACATACGACCCAAGTTATAATGCCATAATAGAAGTTTTTGATGGAAAAGCATATAGTGTTGAATTTGGTATTGCAACAACCGAAACTGATTATTTGGAAAAATCTTATATTATTGAAAAAGGTGAAGAATTTGACGATGGCGACATAACAAAATATTATGCAAGCAATGTTTCAGCTATATACAAAAACTTGCAAGATGAAAATGTTACCGAAAGTGTGTTAAATGAAGATAATACATACAAAATAAAATTTTTTGACAAATACGGAAATCAAATTGTTTTGTCAGCAACTGATTACAGTTTAACAACAAATCAAAACAATGTTGTGATAACAATCAACAATTATTCTTCTTCTGCTTCTATCCTCAACCCACCAAACGCAACCTTGTTTGTTGCTAGTCAAAGCAATGCCGGAACAATAGAGTCCTCAAACTATAACGCAGGCATTAGCGAAGGCACTTTTAGTGATGATTTTCAATCTTTTTCTGCAAACAGCAATGACATTATAAATATTACAAGATACGGTGCAAAAGAGTCTGTCATAAACTTGTCGGGCAGAAATGGCTTGCTTAATATTGAGTTTAAAGATGCAAATGATGACATTTTTGAACTTTGCAACATTATCAAATACAAAATTTATACAACAGATTGGAAAAATGTTTATGAAAATTGGCAAACAACATATAACGGTGTTCTTACTTTAAGTGAAAATGGAAGTTATATTACCATAAACAAATCAATTGACAACGAAATAAAAATCAACTTGCTTGCAACAACAGGCTTGGGTATAAACATACTTATTGAACTTTCAATCAAACAAAATATTGTTGCTACGTATTCTATTTCTACTGCAACTGAACAAAGCGGAGCATCATCAATTACTCTTGCTAACGAATATAAAGGTATTTTTAGCGATAACAATGTTGACATTGCAGTGACTTACACCCTAAAACTTTATGAAAATTTTAGTATGACTTGCCCAAGTGATGAAAATGGCAACACTTTTAATTTCAAAGACTCTGGCAAAACTCTTGCCTTTACAAACACTTTGTTGGCAAATGCAACAATCACTGTCAACTTTGATGTTGGTTCTTTGGGGCAAAAATCGTTCCTTGTAAAAAGCGGTAATACAGACTTTGACTTCAAACAACCAATTTATTTGAACATAAACGCAAACTTGAAACTAAAAAATGCGGTTGACAATACACTTTATTTGCCAATAGAAGTTTCTGCTTTAAACGCAGATAACCAACTTTTGTCTAGCGAAGAATTGGAAAGAATAATTGCAGACATTGAAATTGACACTTCAAAAGTAAGTTTGGTGTTTGGAAAAGTTGATATTGACAATGTGGAATACAACAACATATATTCCTTTAATACAAACGGCAACTTGGTATTAAACACCGAAGATATTTTTGAAATTTATGGCTTTAATTTGCGAGCAATATCATCTTTGACATCAACATACAAAGTAACACTTGATGTAAAATATGGAAACGCAAAAATTGGCTCAATAGTTGTAACAGTTTCTGCAAATATGGGTGCCGATGAAACAGCAGAAAACTTTGATTATTATTTTGAAAATTACAATGGAAAGTTGCACCTTGTTCTTTTATCCGAAACAAATTATACATACCAAGACCTAAAACTTTTGTTCAAAAACACAGACTCAATAAGTTTTGAAACACCTGCCAACAATTTGGTTTATAAACTAACCAACATTTTGACCAACAAAATAGAAGTGCAAAGTTTAAACACTTACACTTCTAAATATTGCTTGCACCTTGTCAACAGCATTGGCAACATTATTTTCCCTGTTTTGTTTAGTCCTTTGCCTATTGGCTATGTGCAATATAGCGTGGGAAATGCACAAGACCAAACCAAAACACAAGAAATAAACAACGACATTGCAAAATTGAATGACAGAACAACAATTATCCAAAACCAAATTTTTGACAAATATGATAGCGGAAAGCACACTTCACTTTTACAAACAAATTATACCATTTCGTTAACTGGTACAACATACACATTCAAAAATTATACAAACGAAATTTTGTATATTTTGGCACACATAGATAGCGGATATTATTACAAGCAAATTGCAAGCATTTCAAGTTCAAACACAAATTATGTTTTTGACTTGACAACAGTGCCAAGCGGTTGGGTTCAAATTACCAACGCAAGCACAATTGCTGACGATTATTTAACAGCCGAAACTACATTTATTGGTGCGTTTAGTTCCATAACACAATTTAGCGAAGCAACAAATATTACACAAGAAAGTGGATATGGTTTGTCTTTGTATATTTACAACCAAAAACAACAAGCGGACAAGTATGTTATAAATATTTTTGACGAAGTTAATGGCGAAATTTCAACAACTGCATCAACTTATGCAACTTTTGATTCAGTTTGCTTTTTGCTAAAACCACAAATTGACTTTTCTGCTGTTGACAGAGTTGTTTGGGTGGTGGTAAAAGACAATTTAATAACTATTGCCAAATACCGAGTCAAAATAGAAAAAAATTCTTCCCTTAATATATATTATCCTTATGACAATGACTTGGGCGAAAGCAGTGTTATTGGCGTTTCAAGCGAACAAGCAGAATATGTTTATTTTTCTGGTAATAATAATTATATAATAGACTTTAACAGTTCTTTGGCGGTTCAATATCCAAACAGCGTTAACAACAACCCAACAAAAAGAGTTATGCTTCAAAAAGGCAGTGAGTTGGCTGGCTGGCAAACTTCAACCAACGCAAGTATAATTTTCACACCTTATATGGTTTCAATTGGCAATATTTACAATTACGATACTAACACTTTTTATAACCATTTTACATTCAATAACAATGTTTTAACGATAATAAACAACACTACACAAACTTATGTTATTTATTTAAAAGCAAAAGCACAAATAAACGGACAAGACATTGGCGAAGAAGTTATTTATAAAATTATTGTAAACTATGATTATACCTCAAACAATTTTCACCTAAAACAAATGGTGGGTGAAGAATATTTTGATTATAACCAATCAAGCGAAATTATTGATTGTGGCGAAGTTTATGATTTTTCTGACAAAATGTTGTACAAAGGTATAACGCAACAAGAAGGTTTGAAATATCATATCTATTCGACCGAAGGTAAAAACTTGGCGGACTATGTTACACTTGATTTAACCGAAAAAACACTTTGTATAAAACAAGATATCAAACTTGTTAGTGATTTGAAAGTAAATTTTGTATATTACACGATATTTGGCGTAGTGCTTAACACAGAAATAACTTTTGCATCTTCAATGCAACCAGTTTTTAATGACTCTCAAACAACTGTTCAAAAAACTGACAACATTTATTCAGTTTTTGCCGATGTTCCTTTCAATTTGACTTCAATTTTTGCAATAGAAGATAATGGTTCAACCGTTATTGCAACCGCTGAATATTGGAAATATTCATTAGACAATGGTTTGACTTATGTTGATGGCGATAGTTTGATTTTTGCGCAAAATCAAATTGACAATTATGTTGTAAAAGTTATTGTAAGAATGAGCGACATTGACAACGAAAATTATATAGAAAATTATAATTTTGAATTTAAATTGCAAGTAAAACAAAGTTTGAAATCAAATTATACAAATTCAGACAATGCTTACAACATAAGTCCAAGCGGGATTGTTTTTTCAAAAACTGATTACGAAGTTAACAACTCTGTATTTGTTGTTGATATGATAACAAGCATTGGATATTTGTATAGCACACAAAGTATTGATATAATAAATCAATACAATTTAACCGCATCAGTTCATTCAGGTACAGGCTTGGTTTCTTTGACTTATGATTTGTCAACCAACAAATTTACACTCAAATTTGATACCTGCCCAACAGAAAGCACAAAAATAGTTATCAATTTCAAACTTACAAAAGGTATAACGCTTGACGCATTTATAACTTTCTATTTGATACCAGATGTTGTGCCAGAAGCAAACTATCCAAAGGCGGATACAGAAAGCAGTGCTAACTACACCTTTGAAGCATATTATTTGGACAAAGAATATATCAATCATAGCACACAAAACAATGTTTGGAACAATGTGGGCAATGACTATGAAATCATCAGTTTAAGCGGTTTAAGCATATTTAAAGAAAATAGAATAAAAATGTTTGACAACAATGGCAACGAAATTGTTGACACCAACAAGTTAAACGAAATTGCGGGCAGAATAAAAATTGTTGTTTCTTCAATTAATGTAACTTTGGGAAACCTTGTTATTGCTTATATCAAAGGCGAAAATACATACCTTAACAATGAAATCAACCTTGAAAGTGCAGTTGGCTTTAATGACTATTTGTTTGTAAAATGGGTAGGTTCAAGTGCTGTTTCACAAAATCAAACAGGCGAAATAACCTTTGCTATTTATGTTGACAATACATTTAGAACAAACTACACAATCAAATTTTATTCCAACATTCAACATATTTTTTCAACTCAAATCGACACTTTCTATGACACAAAAATTTTTGATACTGACACAGCTGAAATCTTTTATGTTTTGCCAGAAAATACAGAAAATTTGTTTTCAAATCAAACTGCAAAACTTCATATGACTTTCAAATCAAATGCACTTTCAAGCACTCCAACTGTTTTGACTGCTTACATAAACCAAAAAGCCGAAAACAACAAAGTTGGGCAAATTACAGTCAACAATTCAACAACAACAATAGATTGGATATTGAAAGGCAGTAGTGCAATTTCGCTAGCAAATTTGATTATTTCTATTGGCGAAAATGACTATTTGTTTAACAATCCAACCACCAACAACAACAGCATATACAAAACATATTTGCAACAAGATGGTTGCTTTTTGACAAACAGATTGACAATAAATTATTTGGGCAATCCATTAAGTTATAACAACTATACAACATTTTTTACGGCAGGTACTTCAACAATTAATGGTTTTAACATATACAAAGGCAATCCACAAGCCATTGATGTAAAAAATACAGTTAACATTAAATTTGACAACAATGTATTTGAAATAACAATAGGTTCATATTATTACACATTGGTTTATGATTTCAACAAAGACCAAGAAAAAGAATTTGACAGTTACGCTCCGCAATATACTGTTGGCGATAGTGCAATAGACCTTTTTGAAACTTATGGCATAACGCATTACAATGGCAACCAATACACAAGCGATTATTTTGCAAACACTGCTGTAACTATAAATGCACAAGTTATTTTAATTACAAACGCAAACTTTGAAAACAGTCAAACATCTGCAAATGTTGTTTATTACAATGCCGAAAAGGCAAGTTATTGCAATCTAATAAAGGCAGGGCTTACAAGCACAAAAACAACTTGGATTGACTATGTTTCTTTGGTCTTCGATCAAGTAGGTTCCAAAACAACAAGAATATATTTGACCCTAAATGGTGCAGAAAACAACGGCAATTATGTGTATGTTTTGATAACTTACAAGGCAAATGATGTAAGTGCAGATGAAGCGTATGCAATAGTCAAACTCAAAATCAGTCCAAATTGGGAACACTCGTTTTTAAGTGATTTAAGTTCAACAAATCTAAATCAAGAAACAGGCAATCCTCTTATTGTTAATTATAGTTCTCTTAACACAATATCAAATATAACTTTAATAAATATAAACAACTCACCAAACTATATAAGTTTGTTTAGGTCTGGTACATCTGAAAACTTGGCATTAAGCGGTGCGTTCAATACCTTTACACTTGTGGGTGAAATTGCTGATTATTTGCAACTTGAAAAAACTTCAACAAGTTTAACACTCAAACAAGGTACAAATATTGCAAATTATGGAAACAAAACGGGCTATATTTTGATAGCGGACAAGTATGGTTACCAACAAAAATACTACATTGAACTTGGTGCTCAATCATCTAATCCGCTTTCAATAACTCCACAAATTATCAATTCAGTCAATAATGAAAGTATTTATGAAAGTTCAACAATCAGCATTGTTGACAACGCTTATGATGTTGAAGTTAGTGGTGCAATTTCAACCAATTATGCTTTCAAAATAGCCAATTTGAATAACTTGGTTGCAAGTGGTTACACCTACAAAGTTACTTATATTATTAGCGGATTGGGCTTGACAAGTGCAAATCACAATGCGGGCGACCCTTCAACTTACAACACAGGCTACATTCCAGCGCAAAACTCGTCTTTGTATAACAATAATAGTTTGCAGTTAAGTTTGCAAGTTTTGCTTGAAATAACCAACGGAAGTGTTACAGAGTTTGTCACACTTACAAGAACATTCAATTTATTAAAAAGGTTTGAAACATCAGGCGTTCAAAACGCAGTTGTTCGTGATGGACAAAACTTTAATGTTGCAGACTATATCAATATGGTTGACAACAACATTGAAGAAAGTTTGGGTGAAATTATGTTATCAGGCAAAATATATACACTTGTTGTGGACGAAAGTTTTGTTGGCATAACCTTGACACTAAATGTTTTCAGTGGCGGACAAAATTATGCAAATGTTAATATAGTAGTTGGCAAAAATCACAACAATGTGACAATGACTGCAACCAACGGAAAATATTATTATCCATTAAATTTGTTTAGTGAACTTTCAAGCATTGCAAATTTTGAAGATTATACATTTGGTGCTTATGGGCAAGGTGTTCCTTCAACACTACCAAACCCAACAGACACTGTTCCGACAGGGCAATCAGTCTACCTTATCAAAGACAAATGTTTGAGCATTGTCACTTCAAACAACAATCCAACAGAGCAAATAACTAGTGCTCTTAACAACGGACCTTACAAAGTTTTAATTCCTTTTGCACTCAATTTTGATGGAAAACAAAACAAATCAATTTATGAAGCAATAACAAACTTGCAAAACCCAGATTATCCAATTTCAACCTTATTAAACAACATTCAAGGCTATGAATTGGACAGAACAAAAATTTCTACCGCGGACTTGCAGTTGTTAAAGGGCATAAAATTGTATAACGATACTTTGGTGTTAAAAATTGACGAAGGTATGATTAACAAATATTATAATGTAATTGTTTATTATGATGGAACAAATTACAAAGAAACAAGTTCAAGAATTATTTATAACTATGCACATTTTGTTTACATTTCTATTAGCAGTATTTTGGGCAATGAGTTAGGGCTTAATGAAGAAGGTGTTTACAAAATTGAAGTTGTTTATGCAATAGGCAACATTCCAAGCGGAACGCAAAATCTATATTTGTCAAAAATTGACATAGATGGTTTTGACTTGACACCAGAAGTAACAGTTAATTCAAATTCTTATATTTACACATTGACAATCAATATTTTTAGGATACAAGAACTTGAAATCAATGTTGAAAGTCAAATGTTTGAAGACAAAATTTCTGTTTTGACAGCACAAGATTTTGTCAATCGTATCAAAACAAGCGTAAACAAATATTATCTTGTAAAATACATCAAAGATGATGTCGTTTATTCGGTTTCTGTAAGTTATTCTGTCACTCCAAAATATTATACCATAGACAACAATGGCGACATAGGCGGAGCGGGCAAAAAAATTGTATACGCAAACCAATACACTTTGCTTTACAACTCACAATACTCTTATTATTATTACGAAATTGACTTCAATACTTGGGCAAATGCCTATAACTTGCTTGACAAAAACGGAAATGTTCTTACAACAGTAAGAGATGCAACAGAAGATTTGGTTTTCCAAATTCAATCAGAAGAAGGTTCGGGTGCAGCAATACTTGATGCAAACAACAAAATTGTAACAACTTCAAGTTTTACAGAGCAACATACAGTAAAAATTGCAGTTTATGTAAAAGTGTTCAAAGATAAAGTTGCCAACATTTTTGATTATGTTTATATAGACACAATAGAAGTTTCAATATCAAAAGACACTTTGTATGTTCCGGTTGCGGGCAATTATAATGTAATAATTTCTGCAACACTAAGCGGAAGAATATATTCAATAAATATTCAGCACCAATTTACAAGCACAACAGAAACAATAGCAAAGCTTATTGCAACAAACACAAACTTGGCACCGCTTGTTCTTAACGGGCAAATTGGTTTTGCCACCAGCGGTTCAACGACTTATGTTTCCCCTTCAAACTGTGATTTTAGTGTTGTAAATGTAATAAATGATATTTACAATGCCACTTATGATGGAAGCAAACTTAACATAAAAATCAATCTTGATGAAACCCAAAATTCAATAGGCAAAGTCATTTCTTTGCAGGCAGTAGGCAGGGGGATAGTTAATACAAATTTAACTCAAGAATCAAACATTTTCCAAATCACAGTTGGCTATGACACTGTGAACAATCAATACAACTTGACAGCATCTATTGGAACGGGCGAGGACATTGTTTATCTTTCAGACACACCTTTTACAAAAGTAAGTGGCTATTACAACGTTGCACTTGATTTGAATGGTTTGCGGGGCATTTTTGAAAATATTTTTGTTGGAACTGATTATTCTTATTCAATCAATATTATAGAAATTTTAAACAACGATGTGCTAAATATAGTTTATTCAAATGATACTGTGGAAGCAAATCTTGACGATACTTTGTTCTTCCATATTGCTTATACCGATTCAAGCAATAATTCTTCAAGCAAAATTGTTGGGCTAAAATATACACAAGACAATCAAAACTATTCAGGCAATTATGGTTATGCACTTGATGTTTCAATTTTAAACTTGACAAACATTGTCAATTACACAGTTTCATTCCTTGGCGGATTTGATTTGGATTGCGAAAACAATATTTCTTACAATTTGTTAATAAAAGTAGTTGAAGGTAATAGTATTAACACTAAATATAGTCTTGCACACATTTTATATTATAGTGATACAAGCATATTTGAAGTTATTGATTACGCCAACTCTATGAAACTTGTACCTCAAAACGAAAACAATACAATATCAATTTATGAAGAAGAACCAAGCGGAACAACTTTGACAAAAATCAAAATAAGTTCAACTGCAACCTCAAACAAAACATATTATTATGGCGTTTACATAGATAGTGTCAGCACAATGCAAATGTTTGGTTTGGCAACAACAGGAACAGACTTGTATATTGATGTTACAACATTCGCAACTGCGGGAATTGTTGTCAAAAATTGCAACACTGTTGCAGTTAAACTTAACGGAGAAATTTTGCCATTGTTTGAAAGTTCAAGCACTGCAACAACATATTGGAAATCAACGAAAAACTCAACAACAATTTTATACACAAAAACAGATATAACAAAAACAACTTTTGTCAAAAATGAAGAAACAATAACTATTTTGACTTTTGACATAACACCGGGGCTTGATGGCAGTTCGTTCACAAGTTCAACTTTGGTAACCGAAAATACCAATATTATTGATTTGACTGCTATATCCGGCACTGTGGAAAGCACTTACACCTATACATTTGAATTGTCCCAAAACAACATAAGTTTGGGCAGTGTACAAATAAATGGCGACCAATTATCAGCGGTTAACATTACAGATATTTTGACAAACTTGGAAGTTTCGTTTGAAAATGGAAATTATAAATTTGTGTATATTAGTTTTGATGACAATATTCCAGATTGATAAGGAGATTCTGTTGTGCAATACATTTTTAACATAATATTAGTTTTCAACTTTTTGTTTGTTGTTCTAATGATTTTTCGAGAACGAAAGAAACCCGAAATTATTGTTTCGTGGCTTCTTTTGTTTTGTTTTTTGCCAATAGTTGGGTTTGTTTTCTATGTTTTGTTTGGTTCTGGATTAAGTTTTAAAAACAAAAAAATGTTAAGGCGA
The DNA here is from genome assembly GCA_028709705.1 of Clostridia bacterium. Lineage (GTDB taxonomy): Bacteria > Bacillota > Clostridia > Christensenellales > UBA1242 > UBA5489. Next base: position 9,677 of record JAQVWL010000004.1, on the reverse strand, counting down.
AAAATTTTTTATGATGACAAGTACCAAAATTTTTATCGCCAAGTTGTTGAGGAAGAAACGGTTATAAAAAGCAAACGCGTTTCAAATTTAATCAAATATAATTTAATAAATTCAAAAGCAGTTCCAACTTTTAACAACAATATAAAGTTTTTTGTTGATGGCAAAGCAAAAATTGAAAGTTTGATTGATGACATAAAAAAAGCAAAACATTCAATAAATATGGAATATTATATTTTTTCTGATGACTTTGTCGGTGAAGAAGTTATGCAAGCACTTTGCGACAAGGCAAAAGAAGGTGTAAAAGTAAAACTTATCTATGACTCTGTTGGTTGTTTGGGTGCTCCAAGGCGGTTTTTTAGAAAACTAAAAAAAGCAGGCGGAGAAGTCAAAGAATTTTTCCCGCCCTTGTTCTACATTCGTTTGGTCAATCTAAAAATGAATTACAGAAATCACAGAAAAATTGCAGTTATTGATGGCAAAATCGGTTATGTTGGTGGCATAAATATTCGCAAAGACCATTTGGGTTACAAGAAAAAAGTTTCGCCTTGGCGAGATGCACACATAAGGGTAAAAGGGCAGGCGGTTTATGCCTTGCAAAACACTTTTTTCAATTTTTGGCAGTTTTGCAACAACAAAAATATAGAAACTCAAAAATATATCAATGAAGGGTATTTCCCAAAGTTTAAAAAGCAAGGTGATGTTATATCTCAAATTATAACAAGCGGGCCAAACAATGACACAGACAATATAAAAGAAACAATGATAAAAATGATTTCTATTGCAGAAAAACAAATAATTTTGCAAACACCATATTTTGTGCCAGATGAAATGTTTTTAAATGCCCTAAAACAAGCGGTATTAAGTGGGGTAAAAGTCAAAATTATGTTACCGCAAAAACCTGACAAAAAAATAGTTTATCTTGCTTCACTTTCATTTGTAAAAAGTTTGATAGAAGTTGGTGCAGAAGTTTATCTTTTTAAAGGTTTTTTGCACAGCAAAGCACTCATAGTTGATGGTTATGCAATGTGCCTTGGAACAGCAAACGCTGATTATCGTTCATTTTCCCTTAATTTTGAAATTGATATGGTGCTTTACAACAGCAAAAAAGTGGAAGAATATTTGAAACTTTGTGAAATTGATTTTGCCGAAAGTCAAAAAATCAACCTTGCATTTTACAAAAAAAAGCACGTTTTTAGTAAAATTGGGCAAACACTTATCAGGTTATTTGCACCTATATTATAAAAACATTTGACTTTATACCAACATAATTTTATCATAAAAACAAAGGAGTTGTAATGGACTATTCAAGCGAAAGTTGCAGAAAGGCGTTTATGTCAATGCGAAGAAGTTTGCAACGAAACATAGAAAAAGCAGATTTTGACCAAAAAGAAGATGTCGCTATTGACAACTTTAATGATATTTGCATAAAAGCCCTTAACAACGACCCAATAGCACAAGATTATTTGGCGTATATTTTCAAAAAAGGACTTTATAACGTTGTGCCAACAAATTGGCAAAAATTTATGCAATGGCAAATTTTGGCAGGTGCAAATGGCAACCAGTTCGCACTTGACAAACTTTCTTTGTTTTTAAGTTTTGCACTTAACGAAATCTCTTATGTCGAAGATTTTGCCTATATTGCCAACAGAAACGAATTAACAACACAAAATTATCTTTATGTTGTTGGAAGGTTGATTTGTGATGCAATAGTTGATGAACTGCAACTATTCCCTGACAAACTTTTAAAAGAACCTTTGCAACATATAGAATTCAATTCTCCAACTATGCGAGTTTTTGACAAAGCCCGCAATTTTGCCATTCCCAAAATCCTAAAATTTTTAAGAAATTGATAATAGAATAATAATATATACATATAAATATCATTATAATTTTATAAAATTAATTTATTTTTATCAGCAAAATATATTGACAATCGCAAGCGTTTGTGATATTATCTTTTAAACAATACTCCTTTTGGAGTTTTTTTAACGGAGGAAACCATGGCAAAAAAGAAAAATCAAACAAACGAAAGAATAACTTTGGCTTGTACTGAATGTAAGGAAAGAAATTACGCGACCACAAAAAACAAACGAAACAACCCAGAAAGAATAGAACTTAACAAATTTTGCAAAAAATGTGGTAAAAGAACAAAACACAAAGAAACAAAATAAGTTAAAAGGAGCAAAGCAATGCCTAGTAAAAACACAAAAAAGAAAATGAAACAAAATGCAAAAAGTGTTAATAAACAGGAAGAAAAAATAATTGCCGAAACCGAAATTGTTGAAACCGAAATTGCTATCAACGAAGAAAAAGTTGAACCAAAAACAGAAATAGTAGCAACAGAAACCAAAACAGATAGCGAAAAAGAAAAACAAAAAAAGCAAACAAAAAAAGAAAAGAAACCTTCCAAAACCAAGAAAAAAATCAAGGAAGTTGCAAGTGAACTTAAAAAAGTAACTTGGCCAACTTTTCCGCAAGTTGTAAAAAAAACATCTACCGTTATTGCAGTTGTAATTATTTTTTCTATTGTTTTGCTTGGCATAGATGCGTTGCTTGAAATGGCTTACAAATTGTTTATAAATGGCATAAATTAATTAAGGAGATAATATGGAAGAAGAAGCAAAATGGTATGTTTTGCACACCTTTTCGGGCTATGAAAATGTTGCAAAAGCAAATTTGGAAAATGTAAAAGAAAAATTTAATTTGCAAGACCGAATTTTTGATATCATAATACCAATGGAAGATGTTATAGAAGAAAAGAACGGCAAGAAAAAACTTGTTCAAAGAAAAGTTATGCCTTGTTACCTTATTGTAAAAATGATTTATGGCGATGACATTTGGCACAACATAACCAGAACAAGAGGCATTACAGGATTTGTTGGACCAAGAGGAAGACCTTTGGCACTTACACAAGACGAAATTCGCAAATTAAGACTAGAAAAAATAACCGTTGAAATGGACCTTGTGGAAAATGACAAAGTTGAAATCATTGACGGGGCGCTTGCAAAACTTATTGGCACAGTTGTTTCAGTTGATGCTGAAAACAGTCGTGCAAAAATTATGGTTGAAATGTTTGGAAGAGATACTCCGGTAACTCTTGATTATAGTCAAATCAGAAAAATAGAACAATAAATTGGTTTAACCTAGCCAAACGCTAGTTTAAATATATAAGAAGTGGGAGAGATGTTGCCACATCTCAAAACGACCACTAAAAAGGAGATAAAAATGGCAAAACCTAAAATTACCGCAGTTGTAAAATTACAACTTGCAGCAGGAAAAGCCACCGCTGGACCTCCAGTTGGTTCATCACTTGGACCTCACGGAATTAACATCGGTGCATTCGTTAAAGAATTTAACGAAAAAACAGCATCACAAGCAGGATTGATTATTCCAGTTGTGATAACAATTTTTCAAGACCGAAGTTTCAGTTTTATTATGAAAACTCCACCTGCACCTGTGCTTATCAAAAAAGCGTGCGGGCTTGAAACAGCATCACCAAAACCAAACACTCAAAAAGTTGCAAAACTTACAAAAGCACAAGTAAAAGAAATTGCAACCGCAAAAATGCCTGACCTTAACGCAAAAAGCATTGAAACAGCAATGTCAATGATAGAAGGCACAGCAAGAAGTATGGGAATTACAATTGAAGGGGGCGAAGAAAATGGCAGTAAGTAAAAGATTTGCAGAAGCACAAAAGGCAGTTGACTCTTCAAAATTGTATGACATAAACGAAGCAATAGAACTTGCAACAAGTTTGTCAAAAACAAAATTTGATGAAAGTATGGAACTTCATTTAAGACTTGGTGTTGATGGCAGAAATGCAGACCAACAAGTAAGAGGCGTGGTTGTTCTTCCAAACGGAACCGGAAAAAAAGTAAAAGTTTTGGTTATTGCAAAAGGCGACAAAGCAGACGAAGCAGAAAAAGCAGGTGCTGATGTTGTTGGAGCAGAAGAAATTATTACAAAAATTCAAAAAGATAATTGGCTTGACTTTGATGTTTGCATTACCACCCCAGATATGATGGGCTTGGTTGGCAGAATAGCAAAAATTTTGGGACCAAAAGGTTTGATGCCAAACCCAAAATCTGGAACAGTATCAATGGATGTAAAAAAAGCAATCAACGATGTCAAAGCGGGAAAAGTTGAATACAGACTTGACAAATACAACAACATTCACGTTGTTTTTGGAAAAGTAAGTTTCGGCAAAGAAAAACTTTTTGAAAATTTTGAAGCACTTATAACAGCAATAACAAAAGCAAAACCATCTGCATCAAAAGGACAATATATCAAAAATGTTTCTATTTGTACAACGATGGGACCTGGCATAAAAGTAAACGCAAGAAGTTAAAAACAAATCAGCAAAAATTGCTGATTTTTTTTGTTTTTTGTTTTGAAACTTGTTTCCAATATGTTATATTAATTAAAGAAATTTACAAAGGAGAAGTATAGTGTTAACAGGAAAAAATATTTTAAAACAAATAAAAAACGGAAATATTAGCATTGTTCCATTCAATGAAAAACAACTAAATCCTAACAGTTATAACATAACCTTGGCAAACGAATTGTTGGTTTATGATTGCGATGTGCTAGATGCAAAAAAAGAAAACAAAACAAAAAAAATCAAAATAACCGAAGAAGGTTTTGTTTTGCAACCAAACACTTTATATTTGGGTAGAACAAACGAATATACAAAAACAAAAAAGTTTGTTCCTTGCATCAGCGGGCGTTCATCTGTGGGTAGATTGGGCATTTGCGTTCACATAACTGCGGGCTTCGGCGATGTCGGTTTTGAAGGCACATGGACCCTTGAAATCACTTGCGTTCACCCCGTAAAAATTTATCCAAATATGCAAATTGGGCAAATATACTATGAAAAAGTTCAAGGAAAAAAGACCTATTATCAAGGCAAATATCTTGGACAAATTGCACCTGTTGCCAGTCAAATTCAAAAAGATTTTAATTAAGTCTAAAACGGCAATATGAACCAAAAAAGAAAAAAATTGCTCAAATCAGATCTCCATTTTTTAATGATAAATGATAAATTATGGTTTTTATTTTTAATATTTTTTAAAATAACAAAGGTCAACGTTGACCCTTGATACTTTTTTTTATTAATGACCTTACTGGCGAATATTATTTTTTTACTAAAAGTTTTTATTGACATATGCACGCAAAAATGCTATTATTGTTTTGTTATCCGCTTGGAAAAGGTTTTTTAAGTTGCAAAAGCACACCTTAACAGCGAGTTTTGGAAAAGGGAGGAATATATCAATGTACGCAGTAATTCAAACAGGTGGAAAGCAATACAAAGTTAATGTTGATGATGTTATCAAAGTTGAAAAACTTGAAAACGAAATTGGCGAAAAAATTACTTTTGATGCAATTTTTTTTAGCGATGATGGCGTTATAAAAACTGAAAAACAAGCAAACAAAATAAAAGTAACAGCAGAAGTTGTTGCACAAGGAAAAAATGAAAAAATAACAGTTTTTAAATACAGACCTAAAAAAAGAACAAAAAGCAAATATGGGCACAGACAACCATATACAGAACTTAAAATAGTAGAAATAAAATAATGATAAAAATAAAATTTTTTGAAAAAAGCAATACAATTTTGGGTTTGGAATGCAGTGGACATTCTGGTTATGCAGAGTTTGGCAGTGATATTATTTGCAGTGCGGTTTCAAGCATTGTTGGCAGTTGCCTTGTTGGTCTAAAAAAAGTGCTAAATTTAGCAGTTTTGCACGAGCAAGACAACAAAAATGCTTATTTCAAACTTATGCTAAAATCAGATTTTCAAAATCAAAATGCACAAGTTTTGTTAAAAACAACAAAATTTAGTTTGCAGGAAGTTGCAAAAGACTATCAAAAATATATTGCAATAGAAATAATAGGAGGATAGAATGAGGTTTATTAACATTCAACTTTTCGCTCACAAAAAAGGTGGCGGAAGTTCTAAAAACGGAAGAGACAGTCAAAGCAAAAGACTTGGCGTTAAGGCAAGCGATGGTCAAGAATTGTTTTCTGGTTCAATTATTTTGCGTCAAAGAGGCACAAAAGTTTACCCTGGCACAAATGTTGGGCTTGGAAAAGACCACACTTTGTTTGCATTGATTGACGGAAAAGTTAAATTTGAAATCAAAGCCGGCAAAAAAGTTGCTAGTGTGTATGGAAGCAAAGACTAGTTTTTTTATAAATAAAAACAAAATAAATTTTGTCCAGACTTTAATGTGTGGGCAAATTTTTTCTTATAAGCAAACTGCAAATGGTTTTGTTGTATATTCGCAAAACAAAAAAGCAGAAGTGGTGGAATTTGAAAAATTTTTTGAAATAAGAACAAAAAACATAGATTATTTTAAAAACTTTTTTGATTTAGAAACCGATTACAAAAAAATAAAAAATGTTTTAAGTAGAGAAAAAGCACTTCAAGACCCAATAAAATTTGGCAGTGGGATAAGGATTTTGAAGCAAGATTTGCTCGAAGTGATAATATCTTTTGTTGTTTCGGCAAACAACAATATCAAAAGAATAACCAAAATTTTGTTTGCTTTGAGAGAAAATTTTGGCGAAAATATGGGCGATTTTTTTGCTTTTCCAACACTAAAAAAGCTAGAAAACATAACAGAAAAACAATTTTTTGCCTTGGGCGCGGGTTATAGAAGTTCGCAACTTGTAAAGTTGATAAACCAACTAAAAGCAGTAGATTTTGAAAGTTGGAAAGAGCAAAAAACCGAAACAATAAAAAACAAACTTGTTGCTTTAAGTGGTATAGGTCCCAAAGTTGCAGACTGCATTTTGCTTTTTGGATTTGGGAAAACTGATGTTTTTCCCGTTGATACTTGGATAGAAAAAGTTTATAACCAATATTTTGGAACTTGCAAAAACAGAATAATAATAAGAAAAGAACTAACAAAAAAATTTGAAAATCTTTCTGGTTATGCACAGCAATATTTGTTTTATTTTCAACGAAGTTTTAATAGCAAATAAAATTTTTGTCACCCCAAAGCCACACTTTCAAAAATATATGATAAAATAAAAAAGTGCAAAAATATTTTTTAAAAAAACTTTAAAAATTTGACACTCTATGTCAACATATCAAACATATAATATAGAACATATGTTTGATATTTTTATTGATTGTAAAATAATATTGTACAATATACACAATAATTTGATAATATTATACAAAACTAATGTAAAAAAATGTCGAATTTTGTTGACAGTGAAATTATATCAAATTATAGTTTAATAAAACGGAGGAATTTTTTGGATTTGAATATTTTGGTAAAAACACTTTTTTCTGTTTATCGAGTGCTAGACAAATTGTCAGGCTCGATTGACAAAATGGTAAGATTAAAAGCATTTGGGAGTATGGCAACAACAATGGAAAATCTTGCCGTTAATGACACTTTAAAAATCAGTCAAGATATCAACAATTTAACCAACAAAAAAATCAATTTGATAAATATTAAGGTAATAACAACGGATATTTTAAAGGGTATTGACAAAGATTTTGCAAGACTTATTATTCTAAAATATATGGAAAATAAAAAATACGCAGAAATAAGTCAAATTTTGAATATAAGTATTCGCACAGCAATCAGGTGGCACAAATCTGCAATCAGTGCAAGCGTTCTTCAATTCAAAAAAGCAAATTTGTTGGCAGGAAAAATGGAAAATTTTTTTATAAAAGAAAATTGGCTTTTGTCGGTTTATGAAACTTTTCAAAAAAATGAAAATTTAGAAAAAAAATATAATCAAAAAGATATTATAAACAAGGCGTGCAAAGAATACAAATCACTGCTATGCTAGTCATCAAGTTCATAATACTCACTTCTTTTTAGTTTTTTGATTTTTGAATTTGTTTTTTTGCCATTATCAATAATCAGTTTTGTTGGCTTAAATAGCAAGTACACAATCAAAAAGCAAGGCAGGCATATTGCAACAATAATAACAATTTTCAGTTCGTTGGAAATATTAAAATTTTCTGGTTGGGTTTCGGTTTCATTTATTTCTTCAACAAATAACTCGCCTTCAAAAAATTCTAGGTTTTCCAAATTTAAACTTATGGGTGTAAGCAGGTCGCAAAAAGCCGAATATAGATAACCAAAATAAACACTACTGCCAGATATATATTTGCAATAATACCAAATATTGCCCTTTTGCGAAACCAATTCTTCGCCGTTGCAAAAGCCCAAATATATCAAATTTGTTTCCAAATATGGCACTGTTGTGATGATATTAAAAGGCGTTGAACTTGCGGGGGTTGACCTCAATTCTTGCCCGCCGGGAACAAACATTCTAAAACTTATTTTATCTGCAAAAGGCGTTTGTGGGGTTCCAATAACAGGTTTGACTTCACTTTTTTTTATATAACCACTTTTGTCCAAATAGTTTGCACAAAAAAACAAGTTGTTTGTGTCTTGGGCATTGGCAGTCAGTTCCACAAAATAACTTTTTGCAATGCAAAACAAATAATAATTTGGGTTGTCAATGGGTTGTGAATAAAAATAAACATTATCGGCGGTTATTCTTGCATATTGTTTTTGATATGTGTCAGCAAAACAAATATTGCTTTCAAACAAAACAAAATTGCAGTTTATAACAGCGACAAAACAAAATAGCAACAAAACAAAAATTTTATTTTTCATCAAAAAAATATTAACATAAAAAAAACTATTAAAAATGGCAAAAAATGCTATTTTTTAAGAAAATAATAAGAAAACAAAAAAACGGAGAAAAAAATGCAAGATATAATAAAAAAAATAAAAAATATTGAAAGCATTTTGGAAAAAAGGCAACAAAAAACAAATTTGCAAAAATACAACACAGGCGAACTTGTTCACAAAAAGCAAATTCAATTTCACAAAACAAAAAACCGAAATCGTTGGGTTTTTGGTGGAAACAGAAGCGGAAAAACAGAATGCGGTGCGGTTGAGTGTGTGTGGCTTGCAAGGGGAATACACCCGTTTAAAGAAAACAAAAAAAATGTTAGCGGTTGGGTTGTTTCACTTTCGCACCAAGTGCAAAGAGATGTTGCACAAAGCAAAATACTTTTTTATTTGCAACCAGAATGGATAGTGGAAACTGTTATGATAGAAGGCAGAAAATCGAGTGCGGACAATGGCATAATTGATTATATTTTAATCAAAAATGTTTTTGGCGGGCAAAGCAAAATTGCTTTCAAGTCTTGCGACCAAGGGCGAGAAAAATTTCAAGGCACCAGTTTGGACTTTGTTTGGTTTGATGAAGAACCGCCAAAAGATATTTACAAAGAGTGCAGAATGCGAGTTTTGGATAAATGTGGCGAAATTTTTGGCACAATGACACCGCTAAAAGGTTTAACTTGGGTGTATAACGAAATATATTTAAACGAAAATAACGACAGCGAAGTTTGGTCTGTATTTATGGAATGGAACGATAATCCGTTTTTGAACAAAAACGAAATTGAACTTTTGACAAAAACATTGTCGGAAGAAGAATTGCAAAGTCGGCGTTATGGAAAGTTTGTAAACAATGGCGGGCAAGTGTATTGCGAGTTTGATGAAAATGTTAATGTAATTACGCCGTTTGACGTTCCGCACGAGTGGTATGAGAAAATCTCAATAGACCCGGGCTTAAAAAATCCGCTTTCAGCACATTGGTATGCAACCGATTTTGATGGAAATGTTTTTGTTGT
>JAQVWL010000010.1 GCA_028709705.1 Clostridia bacterium | reverse complement strand
TTTTGTTAAAACAACTTCAACTGCACTTTTGCCTTCGCTTTTAAGAATACCTGTGGGTATTCCACGACCATTGTCGCTAACAGTGCAAGAACCATCTTTGTTAAGCGTAATAGAAATTTCAGTGCAATACCCAGCTAAAGCTTCATCAACACTGTTGTCAACAACTTCGACAACGCAGTGCATAAGTCCGCGTTCATCAGTTGAGCCGATATACATACCCGGTCTTTTTCTAACGGGTTCCAAACCTTTTAGCACTTGAATATCTTGCTCGTCATATTTAGTGCTTTGGGTCAAATCTAAATCTTGTTGTTCCACTTTAAAACTCCTTAAATCAAAGCGGAAAAAATAAAAAAATTTACCGCTCTATATATATTATATATATACTTATTATATAGTAATTACATATAAATGTAAAGCAAAACAAGCAAAAGTTGAAAAAACCGCAAGGTTGGTTGCGGTTAAAATCAGGTTGTTTTGCTCTAAATTTTTTCAACAATGCGGAGTTTGGCACTTGTGGAACGCGGGTTTTTGTTTTGCTCGCTAATACTTGCAATTAATGGTTTTTTTGTGATTGGTTTTATGCTCGCTTTATGCCCACAAATGCAAATTGGGGTTTGTGGCGGGCAAATGCAGTTGGTGGAATTTAATTTAAACACATTTTTAACAATTCTGTCTTCCAAAGAATGAAAAGATAGAACTGCAAGCCGACCGCCAACATTTAAGCGGGCTATAATATCATTTAAAGCGGTTTCAAGTCCTTTAAGTTCATCGTTTACTTCAATCCTTATTGCTTGAAAAGTTTTTTTGCCCGCTCCGCCACTTTTAAAAACAATTTTTTTGGGCAAACACTCTTCAATTATGTCATTAAGTTCTTTGGTTGTTTCAATTAATTTTATCTTTCTGTGCTTTAAAATATTGTTTACAATTTGTGGGGCAAATCGTTCTTCGCCATAGTCATACAAAATTTTTGTTAATTGTTCTTTTGTGTAAAAGTTGACAACATCAAAAGCAGTTTTTTCTTGGGTTGTGTCCATTCGCATATCAAGTCGTGCATTAAAGCGAAAACTAAAACCCCTTTCGGCAGTGTCTATTTGGTGCGAACTTACGCCTAAATCAATTAAAACCGCATCAACCTTGTCTATTTTTAAATTTTCTAATATTTTATTAAAATTTTTGAAATCACTTTTAACAAAAACTGCGTTTTTATAATCTTTTAACCGTTTTTTTGAATAAGCAAGTGCTTCACTATCTTTGTCTATGCCAATCAATTTGCCTTGGGGTATTTTTTTGATAATTTCGCTTGAATGACCTCCACCACCAAGGGTACAATCAACAAAAACAGCGGAAGGGGTTAAATTAAGCCCTTCCGTTATTTCTTTTAACATTATCGGTTCGTGATAAAATTCCATTGTTTGCCTTTAATCTCCTAACGCGTCAAATATTCCATCCCAATCATACAATCCTTCATTATAATATGAACCACCGTTTAAAACATCTGCTATATCATTAGATAATTCTCCTGCATCATTAAGAATATAACTTTCTATTGCGCCATAAGCATCGCCAAATATTCCGTTTTCTGCATTAGCATTGGTTTGCAAAATGTTTAGTAAAGCAAGGAAAGAACTTTGATAATAGTTAAACATATCTGCAATACTTGTTGCAGTTTCAAGTGGGGATAGTGCGTTTACAACTGTTACAAATTGACTGAAAATTTGTGTTGTGTCGGTTTCTGCTGGAACAAGTATTTCAGCGGGCGCTGAACCAATTACATCAAACAAACTATTGTTTAATTGATTAATTACATCAATAATTTTATTGTTTATCGCAGTATAAGCGTCTGCAAAAACGCCAGTAGTTACTGTTGTGTTATCATAACTTGCCTTCAATGCCGTCAAAAAAGCGGTAACAACTGCTTCATTTTCAGGTAATGTTAAATCACTTTCGCCTGTAAAATCCATAATTGGCAATAGCGCGTTGAAAACTGCAATAATTTGGTCTTTTTGTGATTTTAAATCAGTACCCAAAGTTGCAGGAGCATCAACAGTGCTAGTATCTTCTTGAACAATTCCAATTATTTGTTCATTTACCATATTTACAAAATCAACTGCAATGCCTTTGAACAATGAGCAGTCAAGCAACATTTCCAAAATAGTTTCAGTATCGCTTGCGTTTAGTTCACCAATTACACTATCAAAATTTTCACCATTTATCAATGATTCCAATATTGTATTAAAATTTTCGGCACCCATTTTTTTAACTGCACTAGCAATGTATCCAAGTTGAGTTTTCCAAAAATCAGTATCATAGTTTAAAGTTTTTGCATCATTTATGTTAATATAATTTGCCAATTCACCGCTGAAAAATTTGTCTAGCAAGTTGTCATAAATATTTCCAGCAGGGTTTTCGACAGTTGCTTCATATTCCAACAATCCACTAGTTGCAAATTTGTCTAAAATTTCCCCAAGTTTTGTCATAATATCTGCAAAATTTGAATTATCCAAAATTGTTGTTGGTTCTGACCATAAAAAATTAAAATTGTCATATCCGCCCAAATAATCGTAAATATTTATCAAATATCCAATTATCTCTTTTAAATCAGCAGAGAAAGTTGCCCAGTCTTGGTCTTTGTTTATGCGTCCCATTTCGTTATCAATTTCTTCCATTGAAGCAAGGGATTGATTTATTGCATCAACAAACAAAATTCGGGTTGACTCTGAGTTAAACAAGTAGCTAATAACTCTTGCTATTTGTGTTTCAGTTTGATCTGATTTTTTTACTTTTAAACTATTTAAAACTGCACTAATATTGCTTTCGCTGTTATCGTTAATCAAGTTGAACACGCCAGATTCGCCAAGAACGCAAGCAATGTTAACAAAATTCATAAGTTCTGCACTTGCTTCGCTTAAATTGTCATAATCAGTTTTTAAGTTTGTAATTATTTTTTCAGCAGTTCCTGCCATATCGCCATCAATTCCACTTTCAAGCACTTTATCAAAAATTGTGGTTTTAATTGCTTCAAGGAAAGTTGAATTTAATAAAGTTTGAATTGTGGTTGAAATTGTTGTGTAATTAAGAATTGAATAGTCATAAGTTGTTTCACTTATTATTGCAGGTTTGAAAATATTAATCAAGCCAACAATTGGGTCAAATTCTTCCTCAAAATCAACATCTGAAAGTTTTGTTAAATCAAAATATGTTCCAATTTCCTCAATTCTGTTAAGATTTGCAAACAATTCATCTAAAACACTATTTTCGCTTTCAGTTCCCTTAAGGATTGAAGTGTTTTTCAAATTGTTTAAAATTGTTCCAACATTGGTTATAACTTTTTCATATTCAAGTCCCAAAATTGTGGTTTCGTTAGCAGTATCAAAGTTTATATCTCCAACAATTTCATAAATTTCAATGCCTTTGATAATTGAAGTTTGTATTTCGTTTTTTACATTTGTCCAACTAACAAGGTTTGGCTGAATTTGACTAAACACAACTGCTTGGCTTGGTGCAACACCTTCGTTTTCTTCTGTTATTTTCTCGGTTATTACTTTTGCCAATTCACTTGTGCCAATGTTTACACCTTCACACAATGCGGCTTTAAGGGTTTTTGAATTGAAAAGACTATCAAAAAAGTCAGACACTGTTTTGTATTGGTTGTCTGCACCTTTAAGACAAGCAATAATTTGTACTGGTGTTGGTTCTTCATCTGATTGCAACAAATCAACCAAACCGCTTTCAAAAACTGCTTGCGCCATACCCAACAAAGCAAGAATATCTGATTTTAAAATATCTGCTGTTTGTGTATCTATTTCGCCAGCCAAACTTGTTTTGATTGCTTGAAGCATTTGAATTGCTTCATCTGGTAAATCAAATGGGTTGCCAACAGTTGCATAATTAAGATAATAATTTAAAGCGTCCATTCCAACCGACCTAACAAAGCCAGAGTCAAACATAGCATTTACTGCTTTTTTCATTTTGTTGAAATCTAAATCTTCCCAATTTAGTTCAGATTCAGCATTTTGCATTTGTTCGGCAAAGTTCATAATATAAATAGCACTTTCGACAACTTCGCCAACAGTTTTTACTTCATTTCTTAAAGTTACTTTCTGACCACCAATATTTATAGTGGTTAAACTATCAAAACATTTTAAATCAAATTCTCCAACGCTAAAAACCTTAACCACAATAGAACTTGAATAAGCATCTATAACTTCAACGGCTTCTGCGGGCAAATTTTGCCTTAAAAGTTTTGCCAATTCCGTATATTCAGGTTCGCTTACAACGGCATTTACAGTGTTGTTACTTTGTGCAGAAACAGTTTGATTGATATAACTGCCAGCCATTCCAACAATTCCGGTCAAAGGTAAAAGAGTTAAAAACAACAAAATAAGACCTTGAACAGCACCAATAAGTCCACCCAACAATCTATTTTTCTTTTCTTTTACTTCGGTAAGAACAACGGGTTGACCATCTTTGACAGTGTATTTTTTGTCGCCAAACTTGCCAACGGGCTTTTTCTTTTTTAAATGAATTTTTGTTGTGATAGTATAACCTATCCAACTGAAAATCCTGCTTATGTAAACCAAAACAACAAAAACTATGATATTGATAAACAAAATAGGAAGTTTTGCAATCAAATCCCCCATTGCCTCGCTTGATGCAACCATTTGAGAAATTTCAGGAATATCTTGGATTTTTTCTAGCAAAAATTGTTCTAACGAACTGCCAAGCCCCGGAATTGTTATGCCAGCCAAAGCCGACGAAACAAAAGGTGAAGCAATAGCAGCAATAATAACAAAGCCAATAAAATATGCAAATCTTATTGCACTTTTTTTAAGGCCTCTGCCAATGCCCCACAAAAAACCATAGAGCAAAAATATTGCAAGTAGAACATTTAAGATGAGAATAACTAATGTTGGAATACTCACAACTATCTCCTTGTTTTATAACTATTATTAATATACACGTAATTTTGTAAAATATCAACTAAATTGGTTAATAATTTTATTCAAAAACTGCAAGTTTGTGCAATGCTCTGGTGCAAGATATGTATTTTATATTTTTACTTAAATAAGTTTTTTCTGTTGCAAAAGTTTTGTTTATAAAAATTACGCAATCAAACTCTAATCCTTTTGAAAAAACGGCAGGTATTATATTCAGTTTCCCATTAACCTCGCCACAACTTTCATCTATTAAATTTATTTCAAAATTTTTGTTAAGTTTTTGATACAGCAACTTACTATCTGCCACATTTGTAGTTATTATTGCCACATTTTCAAACTTTTCAAGCATTTTTTTGATGCAATTTTCAACATTTTCAAAAAAGTTTTCGGTTTTGTTATATACCTCAACACTTTCGCCTTGTCTTTTAAAATTGTTAACACCTTGTAAATTTATAATGTTTTGATTGTATTGTGCAATTTGATACGTTGAACGGTAAGTTGTTCCAAGTTTTAAAAGTTTGCAATCACCCAAAAGCAATACCAAATCGTTTAAATATTTGTGGTCAAGTCGTTTTTCAAAACTTTGATATATATCACCCAAAATAGTTTTAGGACAAGGAAAAATTTTTTTAAACAAATCAAAAACTATTGGCGAATAATCTTGCATTTCATCAACAATAATATGTTTATATTTTTTAAAAACTTCTACTCCTATCAAATAATCTTTGATAAACAGAATGGCGGGAACATCTTCATAACCCACAAAAATCGAAGTTTCGGAACTATATTGTTTTAATTTTAAACCAATGGCGTTTAAAAACATTGAATATATGTCCAATATGTTGCAATTTTCAAACATACCAAACAAAACCTTTTTTACTCTTGCAAAAACACCTTTTTGATTTTGATTTGAAATGTCTAACTGGTCAACAACATAATCTGCAATCCATTCAATTCTTAATGCTGGATTTTTTGTTTTGTATCTTTCGTTATAGAAATCATTTATTATGTCTGCTTTTATTATTTTTTCGCCTACAACAATGTCGGTTGCTTTAAAAGTTGCACCAACAAATTTTTCAAGAAAAGTTTTCAAATTTTCATAAAATTCAAAACTTGATTTATATTCAATTTCTTCTGCTCGCAAAAAATTGCCATTGACAATATCTTCAAGCATTTTGCTTTTGGGTTCAAATTCCAAATAGCCATTTAATTCATTTTGTGCTATTTCATCAAAAGTAATTTTTGGAGTATTTTGCTCGCCAAGTTCTGGCAATACATTATTAATATAATCAGAAAACAAACTGCTTGGGCTTACAATTAAAATATCCTTTGAAGATATTTTGTTTTTATAAAGTAAATATGCAACTCTGTGCAATGCAATAGATGTTTTACCTGAACCCGCAACACCTTGAACAAGCAGGTTGACATTTTCATCACTTCTTATTATTTTGTTTTGTTCTGCTTGAATTGTGGCAACAATAGTTTTCATTTTGCTGTCACTATTTTGCCCCAAAGTTTGCTTTAAAATATCATCGCCAATTGTCAAATCGCTATCAAAAGCATAAACAAGTTGTCTTTCTTGTGTTTTGTACTGCCTTTTTAAACTAATATTGCCAACTATTTCCCCCATTGGTGCAAGATAAGAAGCCCCGCCAAGTTCAAAGTCATAATACATTGAACTTAAAGGAGCGCGCCAATCCAAAACCAAAGGTATTGCTTTCCCTTCTTTTAGTATGTGCGAAATGCCTATGTAATAACTATTTTGCTCTTTTTCATCATCGGCTTTAAAATCTATCCTTCCAAAATAAGCATTTTGCTTCTGTCTTTCAAGCAAGTTTTTGCTATCGGTCAACGCAACAAAATCAAGTTGCAATTTTTCAAGCAAATTTCTTTGAACGGCAACTTCTTGTGCGTCCATTTCATAAAAAGAATTGGAAATAAACTCTGATATTTCTTTTAATTCTTTTTCACTTTTATATATTCCATTATTTATATAATACAAGGCAAAATCAATAGTGTCTATTACTATATTCAAATATTTTTCTTCTGCCATTAGTTCTTTTTTGTCTATCATTTTAGTAACCTACATTTTCACAAGTTGTTTTTCCATTTGAAAGGGTAAAAGCATATATTTTGTTTGTTTGAGTTTTTTCTTCTAGTGTTAAAGTTGCAAATGTGTTTTTTGTAATCGAACTGAAATCTGACATATATGGCAAATTGCCAGCAAATTTTTTGCTTTTTATTTTTCCACTTGTATTATCCCCACCAATCATAAATTCAATGCTTTGGTTCAAGTCTCCAGTTTTGACAATATTTAGTCTTGCAATAAATATATCTTTTTTGAGATTATAACATTCAAGAAGCGAATAACTACCGCTAGTTTTTGTGTGCTTGCCATAAAAATAACTTGTAGATGGGTCATATTTAAATTCATAACTGCCTAAAAAGTTTGCATCTGCTATTACATAGTTATAATTTCCGGTTGAGGTTGAAGTTGTTTGTGTTATATCACCTGTAAATTTTTCAACATTTTTTGCAGTTGCCCCAAATGTTATCTTTTTGGAATATGTTTGTGAATTGTTTGTATAAACAATTGTTATACTTTGCGCTCCATTATTTCTAACGATTTTTATGCCATTCTCTTCGCTATTAGGCACATCTTGTTCGCTTGGATAATAAAAAATTTTGCTAACCACGACAGTCCAAGATTTTAACATTGAAGAATAAGAAACTTCGTATTGAATTGCATTGCCCATACTCAAAATTATATCATCTGCCAAATCTGTAACAGTGCTTGTATTTTGCAAACTGACAATAGGAAGATAAGAATTGTCACCCATTCCTGAAATTTTTAAAATATATTTGTTTGTTGATTTTTGGTATAAATTAAAACTACTCAAAGAAGAGTTAACTTTTGACAAATCGTAACAAGAAAGAGTTGAATCATCAATCGCCGAATCAAGTCCCGGAAGAGCCATATATAGTTTGTTATTGAAAGTTTCATATTCTTGTAGATAAAGGTTCATTGCAGAATTTTCTTCTTGTGATAATTCCGTATTGTCATAACTTTCTATAAGTGTTTTATATTTGTTTTGAGTTGAAATCATTGAAGTATAAAAATTGAAAATACTTTCTATATTGCTCGTAGTTCTTTCAAATTCAATCGCAACCGCCCCGCAACCGCTAAACAAAAAAATTGGGCATAGCAAAAAGGCAAAAAGGGCAAAAATATATTTTTTCATTTATTTTTCCCCCTTTTCCCTTTCTTCTTTTGCAAATTTTTCTAAATTTTTTACAAAATTTGTGTCATTGTTTGTAATTTCTAAAATATATTTTTTTAAAAAATCAATCAATAAATCGTTTTCATAATCTTTTATCAAAACGAAAGTAAATGTGTTGCAAATAAAATTAAAAGTGCTTTCTTTTATCGCAAAAGGTATATTTTCTCTTTTTAAAAACCTAAAAATTTGGTCTGAAGTTGGCTTTTTAAATCTTTCTATTGCTGTTTTGTTTATTTCAATTTCTAATCTTTCCAAATCGCTTGAAACCAATTCAATGTTATCAAAAAGAGCAATAGCATTAAGGATAAAATAAGCATTAATATATTTTTTGTCTGCTTCATAAAAATTTGAGAGCAGTTCAAAAAAACCTATTAAATGTGCGGTTGTGAACGCAACAGCATAACATTTTAAAATTTGTGCTTTTTGTTTTGCTAAATTGGTTTGCTTGAAAAATTTTGCTTGAAAATAGTTTGCCCCAAAATTTGCTGGGTTAAAAAACAAAACATTGTTAATTGTTTGTTGAGCATCTTTTGTTTTTCCTTGTTCCAAAAAAATTTGTATTTTAAAATTCAAATAAATATTTCTTGTGGTTTGGGACCAGTTTATGTCTTTGACTTTTTCATTAAAAACAATATTGCTAATTATTCCCGCTTCTATAATATTGCTAACGTAATAAACTTTTTGCCCGTTTTTGTCATAAGGAACAAAAAGTTCTTGACTGTCTAGCACTTCCAAAAGTTCAAGCGCCTGTTCATATTGTTTTTCGTATATATATGCCTCAACCTTGTCCAACAGTCTTGTTTTGTTTATAATTTCAGATTCGTTTAAGCCATTGTCTAACAAAATTTTGTAAAGTTTTTGACCCAAAATTTTTATATCTTCGTTAAAATCGGTTTTGCTGTTTCTCAATTTTGCAATAAAACTAATTAACAACTTTTTGTCAACCCCCACTTGCCCAGTAAGCAATTTTATTATTTTTTCGCTTTCGCTTATTTTTTCAACCGCTTTCCCAGCCATAACGCCTCCATTTTTGTTATTTTATCACAAAACTATAAATTCTACAACAAAAATCAATCGTTAAAGCTTTAATTTTGTTTGCAAGTCTTTAAGATCAAATTCTTTTTCTTTTTCAACGGGAAAGATTATTAGTTTGTCGTCGGTTCTGCGAGGTATTATGTGAAAATGCAAATGGAAAACACTTTGCTCTGCACTTTTGTTGTTTGCGTTTAAAATATTTACACCATCAAAACCACAATTTTGAATATAATGTTTTGAAATTTTTTGAACAGCAGACATTACCTCTTGCAAACTTTTTTCATCTGCATCTAAAATATTTTGACAATGTTTTTTGGGTATAACCAAAGTATGCCCCAAAAAATCATTTGCTATATCCAAAAACGCCAACACTTTATCATTTTCAAAAATTTTGTAGCAAGGGATCTCCCCTTTTATTATTTTACAAAAAACACAATTTTCCATAAATCTTTTCTCCAAAAAAATTTTATCATATCTTGGTGTTGATAACAACTTTTTTAAACAAAAACTTATGGTAATAACTTTTTATTGCAATTTTTTTTGATTTTTAATATACCAAAAAAGACTTTTGACTTGTTTTTGATAATGTGAGTATTGACAATATATTAAATTAAATATATAATAACAAAAACGGAGAAAAGATGAAAAGATTTTTGATTTATTGCATCATTTTAATTGTAATGCTGTTTTTGGGTTTTACAACTTATTATTTTGTTGCAAGTAAAGAAAACATTGCTCTTGCTTTTGATCAAACAAATACAATAAAACTCAATGTTGGCGAAACTTTTTCCCTTGAAAAAATAATTTTGCACAAAGAACCGAGTGCAAACACAACTATATCCGTAGATATTTCAAACAAAACAGTTTTGGAATATGACCAAAACACAGAAACATTTGTCGCTTTGACCGCAGGAAATACAACAATAACTTTAAGACCATCAAATTTGAAATTTGGCCCTTTTGTTTTTAATGTAAAAGTTGGAAACGGACTTACACAAGAAAATCCTTATTACATAAGCAATGATTTGGAACTTGCAAGCATTGGCACTGGCGATTGGACTTTGTCAAAATGTTATGAACTAATTGCTGACATTTATTTGACAACTTATGATTGGACCCCGCTTGCCCAAAACAGTGAATTTACAGGTGTTTTTTTTGGCAATAATTTTTGCATTTTTAACTTGACTATGACCGCCGTAAATCAAGCAAACAATGCTGGCTTGTTTGACACTATTGGTTCTTTGGGTGCAGTAAAAAATGTTAAATTTTTGAACGCAAACATTATTGGTTCATATACAAATTTGGGTGTTGTTGCTGGTGTTAATAAAGGCACAATAAGTCTTTGTGAAGTTTCAACTGCAATAATAACCAACACAAAAACAAGTGAAAGTTTTAGTGGCGGAATAGTTGGAAGCAACATTTTTGTTTTGAATGGCACAAATTGTAAAATTGCAAGGATTGGAATGTGTGGAGTTGAAGGTTTGATTTTTACAAGCAGTTCTTATGCTGGCGGTATAGCAGGCAAAAATCTTGCAAGTTTGATAGAAAATTGCTATGCGGTTGTAAACTCTTTTAATGGAACATCGGCAAAATTTGGGGGTATTGTGGGTGCAAACATTGCCAACAATACAAATGTTTATAAAAACTCAATAATCAATAATTGCCACGCAATTTGCTTTTCTTTGACGAACTCAGGGCTTAATGGTGGAATTGTGGGCGAAGATATTGATTTTGTTAACACAAAATTGAATGTTTATTCAAAACTATATTTTTCAATGAATTTGGGGCTAGCGGTTGGTTCTTCAAATTATTCAAACTCGGCAAGCACTTTTACAAAGAAGACAGAAGCAAAAATGAAAGTGCAATCAACTTATAACGGTTGGGACTTTGTAAATATTTGGGAAATGGCATCTTCTTATGCAAAAGTAAATTTTAACAAAATTTATACTAGCAGTATTCAAGACATTATTGATATCACAAACCCAAATACTGATGAAAATCCCCCAATTGTAATTACCGAAGACGAAATATACGTTATGATTTGCGATATGAAAGCAAACCCAACGAACAATAAGTCATATATTGTTAGCACTTCATATACTATTGATTTAAGCGAATCGAAATGGAATAACGTTTTTCCAATTGGAACAAAAAAAAGTCCATTTATGGGGCAATTTTATACAACCAATGGAACAAATCTTACTTTTAAGAATTTAAGTATTTCAAATTCTGTTTATCAAGGTTTTTTTGGTTACATTGGTTCTGGGGCAATAATTAAAGGTATCAATTTTAATAACATAACATTATCAAACACAAACACAGGTTATTTGGGTGCAATTTGCGGTTATGCTGATTCAAATTCAAGCATTTATAACTGCAAAGTTAACGGTATAAATATAAGCGGAACAGGCAGTCTTGGCGGAGCGGTTGGTTGCAATTATGGAACAATAAACAATGTTGAAGTCAACAAATCTCCAACAACAAGTTTTGCAAATTCAATCACTGCAAATTTAACCACAAGCGCTGGCGGTATTGTTGGATTAAATATGGGGCTTGTGCAAAACAGTAAGGTTTCAGATATTTCAATTCAAGGCGCAAACAATTCTTCACTTTATGTTGGCGGTGTTGTCGGTTATAATAGTATGCAATTGGAAAATTGCAAAGCAAAAAATATTAATGTAAACGCAAGCAGTAGTACATACGCAAAAGCAGGTGGAATAACTGGCGGAAACGAAAAAAGCATTTCAAAATCTTATGCTTTTAATGTAAATTTGACATTGTCTTCGACCAATAAAAATGCAAGTTGCGGTGGAATAACTGCCACAAATAGCGTAACAGGTGTGATATCAAACTCTATGTGGGTAAATGGAAACATTACAAGTTATTACGCAGGCGGAATTTGTGCAGATAACTATGGACAAATTATTTGTTCAAATGCAGGCAATGAAGATTATGGTCATGGTTTGGTAAAAGGTGTTTATGTTGGCGGATTGGTTTATATCAATCAACAAAACGGTCAAATTCAAAATTGTTATGTAACTTCTGTATTGGAAGGTCTTTCAAGTTCTGGTGTTGTCGCTGGTTTTGCTTATGAAATAAAAGGCGGTTCAGTTATTCAATATTGTTTCAGTTGTGCGGCGATTACGGGAAAAGGTGATTTTTACGCTGACACAAGCAGTGGCTATAAAAATATTTGGATAGGAATTTGGAATGGAATTACTCAAACTCCAACAGGAAACATAAAAAATTCATTGATTGTAAATTTAAGCGGTAAGTATATACAAGGTTATGGAATACTGATAGATATGATAGACAACCCTTTTTTAACAAAGTATGAAGTGACTTGCAGTGAAGCAGATGCAAAAGGTGCAAAAAATTATACTTGCTTTACAAGCCAAGGCTTTTCAGAGTATGTTTGGAATTTTAATTATGCAAGCGGACATTATCCAACACTTATTAACGCTGTTTCAATAAACTAAAAAATAGTCAAAATTTTGACTATTTTTTTTACAAATTCAAAACAATGCAAGGTCTAACACCATACGCATAGTTTTGCACAATATCAGTGTTTACATTTGAAGTCAAGTTTACCATACAAGCAGTAGTTTGACTTTGCCCCGAACGCAACCACCAACCGCAAGACAAGTTCGTTGTTGTGCCACTTATTGGTGTCCAAGTTCGTTGATATGTTGTTAGACTGCTTGATGTGTAAACATTATGGGCAAGCGCATAGGCAGTTGGAGATGTTGTTGCAATGCTTGTGCCATAAACTCCGCTTTGAAAATAATTTTTAAAATAATATGTTTGTGCTGTTTGGTTACTTTCTGCTTCATATATTCCGCCAAGCAAGAAAACATTTGCCGTTGCACTATAATAATTCATTGCCGAGCCATTATATCCATAAGTTTCCATTGTTTGATAAGAAATTAAATTGCCGTTTGGTGTTCCTGCGGTTGAAAAATAAGTGTTTAAACCAGAAGTTTGTGCAAAGGTGGTGTTAAGGAAATTGTAAATTGTGCTATTTGTTCCAAAGTTAGTATTTGCATCATCAAATTCACAACCGTCAATTGCCAATTCGCTCATTAAAAGAAGTCCACCTGTGTAAGGCTTCCCTTTTCTTGAATCAGTATAAAAAGCACCGTTTTTGTAATATAATTGCGAAAGTGAATAATCACTGCCATTGTTTGTTCCAATAACAGTCCATCTTAAAGGTTCAACTTTATACCAAGCTGTAAGTTCCGTAATTGTGCTAGTAGTGTATACATATGTTTCTCCATCGCTACCCGCTCCAACACTGCCATTGGTTTGCGAACCAGTTACCGTAACCCCGCCAAGTTTTATACTTTGTGGATATTCACCAATTTCAACATAATAATTATAAGTGACCGCGTTTGTCCCGTTGTGTCCCGTTGGTTTTGTTCCAACTGTATATTCGTTTATAAAGTAAGATGTTGTTGCATCGCAGTCAATATCAATATCGTCAATTATTGTTTCTTTTAAAATTGTTAAAGTGCTGTTCGCTCTGTCATAAACAAAATTTGATTGATTAAGTGCAAGATTATCAATAAAAACATACACAGTGTTTGGCAAAAATGTGCCTTTGGCGGTTAACAAATTGACAACAAGGTCTTCGTCCCCCGCAACATAAAAGTTTTGATTGAGTAAGTTTGAAGACATTGAAAAATCAACCAAATATGCTTCTTGAATTTTTAAAGAAACCAACAATGTGTTGTATGGCTTGTCGCCCATAACTGTAACTGTCATATATTCAGTTTGTGAAGTATTTATTGAAACAAGTGTGTTTGCATTTAAAAAGTTGTTTTTTTGTTGTCCGTTGACAACAAGACTGCTTATTGAAGATTTTAAAATCATATTGGAAGTATAATTTGTGACTTTTATGTAAAAGGTTGAATTTACCCCGCCAATTAATTCAGTTTTTATAGACAAAGTGTTGTCATCATTACTTTCGACTATTTCGTTGTCAACAAAAGTTTTTTGAAAATAATTGTCAAATATAACTTTCCAATTGGAAGAACTAAACCCCGAACTTTGCGGGTCAACAGTTGAATATTCAACCACGCAAGATATAACGGGCGAAAAAGGCAAACCAATATTTGCTTGAAAACTTTTGTTTAAGGCAAAAACACCCACAAAACCAAGAAGTGTTGTGGAAACCATCAAAATTATTAAAAATATAAAGTTTTGTAAATAATAATTCTTTGACAATGTTTTTACCAAATTCCTTTTTTGTTGTATTTTAACATTTTGTTATTATTATTGTCAAATTATTTCTAACTATTACACTGTATATACAAATACTAAATTAATTATTTTAGTTTACTTTGCAAATAATACTATGCTAAACTAAACGAAAGGAGTTTATATGATTATCTTGGCTTGCGACCACAACGGTTTTGATTTAAAAGAACAAATAAAAGCATTTTTTAATAGTGAAAATATAACAACTATTGATGTTGGGACATATTCGAAAGAGCGAGTTGACTACCCTGATTTTGCAAAAGCGGGCTGTGAAAGAGTTTTGGAAAATAAACTTAACATTGGCATTTTTATTTGCGGAACAGGTATTGGTATGAGTATGGTTGCCAACCGAAACCCCGAAATTCGTGCCGCACTTTGTTCTAGCAAAACTGATGCAATATACGCAAGAAAACACAACGATGCAAATGTTTTGATTATTTCCGGCAGAAATACAAGTATAAGAAAAGCAATAAAAATGATAAAATTGTTTTTGACAACAGATTTTGAAAAAGGAAGACATTTGAAAAGATTGAAAATGTTTTAGGAGCACATAATGACAACAATTTTGTTTTGTGTCACAACAAAAAAAATTAGTATAAGCGAAATAAAAAAACAAATAAAAGACATATTAAAAAATGATATTGGCTTATTTTTTGCTTGTGAAAAAACTAACGCAATAGTCAAAGAGTTTGAAACATTAAAACCTGACAAACACTTGACTATTCAACTTTCCACCTTTCCCGCTGGCACAAGCGAAGAAAGTATGATTGAAAATACACTTAAAAATATACCAAACTCAAATTTTGTTTTGGTCAGAAATGATGCTGACTTTTCAGTTGAATTGATAGAAAAACTGATTGCAGAAAGCAAACATGGTTTTGATATTGTTATGGCAAAAAAAACAAAAAAAGAAAATTTTTTGAGCAAATTTTTTTCCAATATTTCAAAAAAATTGTGTGATTTATTTTTCAATTTTACTTTTTACGAAGGCGACATTGGTATTCAGTTTTTTAGCGAACAAGCACATTCAATAATGAAATCCACCAACACAACTTTGCTTACAAAAATCAACCGCTGGATAGCACTTAACATAAAATATATTGAATTTGATTTTGAAAAAACGAATATAAAAGCAAAAAATTATAAAAATAACATTACAAAAACAACAATTTATTTTGGCTTGTTTGTTTTAACGCTTGTTGGGGCAATTATTTTGGGCTCATTTATTAACATAAACTTTATAGGCGGACTTTTGTTGTTTTTTGTTTATATCGCATTTATTGCACTTGGTCTTCGCTCATTGATGGACGTTTACACAATAAAAAAAATAGGCAATATATCTTGCGAAAATATTAATGAAATAGAAAGGAAAAAATTATGACAAATTATGAAAAATTGGCAAAAACTTTGGTAAATTATTCTTGCAACATTCAAAAAGGCGAAAGGGTTTTGATAAGCCAAACATATGTTGACCCTGAATTTATTGTTGTTTTGATAAAAGAGATAAGAAAAGCGGGCGGTTTGCCGTTTGTGGACAACAATATCACAGAAATTTCAAAAGAACTTTTAATGGGAATGACAGAGGAATATGCAGATTTAAAAACAAAATTTATGCTTCCAATAATGAAAGAAATGGACGCTTATATTGGCTTGGGTGGCAGTAATAATTTTTTTGAAATGAGCGATGTTCCCACAAGTTTTTTAAACATTAACAGCACGCATTTTTTAAAACCCGTTCATTATGAAGAGCGTGTTAACAACACAAAATGGGTGATTTTAAGGTGGCCAACACCCGCATTTGCACAAAGTGCAAATATGAGCACTAAGGAGTTTGAAAAATTATATTTCAATGTTTGCACGCTTGATTACTGCAAAATGAGCAAGGCGATGGACGGGCTTGTTGAGTTGATGGAAAAAACAGACAAGGTAAGAATAACCGCACCGAACACAGACATAACTTTTTCAATAAAAAAGCAAAAAGCAAAAAAATGTGCGGGCGAAAGAAATGTGCCAGATGGCGAAGTTTTTACGAGCCCAATCAAAAACAGCATTAACGGAAAAATAACATACAATGTGCCAACAATTTATAACGGAACAAGGTTTGACAATGTTTGTTTTGAAATTGAAAGCGGGAAAATTATCAACGCAACTTGCAATGGCTTAACCGAAAAACTTAACAAGATTTTAGACACCGACAAAGGTTCAAGGTATTTTGGCGAGTTCGCACTTGGCGTTAACCCGTATATCACAAAACCGATTTTAGACATTTTGTTTGATGAAAAAATTTGTGGTTCGTTCCACTTGACCCCGGGCGGTTGTTATGATGAAACCCCGAACGGAAACAAGTCGGCTATCCACTGGGATATGGTGCTATGTCAACTTCCTGAATATGGCGGTGGCGAAATATATTTTGACAATGTTTTGATAAGAAAAGATGGGCGGTTTGTGATAAAAGAATTGTTTGCACTAAACCCCGAAAATTTGATATAAGGAGAAAACAAATGAAAAAAATAAAAGTTGGAATAAACGGATTTGGCAGAATAGGCAGATTACTTGTTCGTATTATTAGCAAAAAAGAAAATATGGAAATTGTTGCAATCAACAAACCAAATTTGAACTTGGAATATGCAAAATATTTGTTCGAGCATGATACAATTCACGGAAAGTTTGACGGCAAGGTTGAAACTGGAAAAGACTGCTTGATTATAAATGGGCAAAAAATAAAAATACTAGGCGAAAGAGAGCCAAAAGATATTCCTTGGGGAAAGATTGGAGTTGATTATGTTTGCGATGCAACAGGCGTTTTTAAAACAAAAGAAGCACTTGGCGGGCATTTGCTTGGCGGTGCAAAAAAAGTTGTTATAACCGCCCCCGCTGACAAAGATATTCCTATGATTATTTATGGGATAAACGAGGAAACTTACACAAAAGATATAAGCATTGTTTCAAACGCAAGTTGCACAACCAACTGCCTTGCCCCACTTGCAAAAGTGATTGAACAAAATTTTGGAATTGAAGAAGGGCTTATGACAACCATTCACTCTGCAACTTCATCACAAAAAGTGGTGGACGGCACAAGTGAAAAAGATTTTAGGGGTGGCAGAGCAGCATCTTATAACATAATTCCATCATCAACAGGTGCGGCAAAAGCGGTGGGCGAAGTTTTGCCAAACTTGAAAGGCAAATTAACCGGAATGAGTTTTAGAGTTCCAACGCTAAATGTTTCGGTTGTTGATTTAACTTGCAAATTGAAAAAAGAAACCACTTATGAAGAAATTGTTAAGGTAATGAAAAAAGCAGAAAACGGCAAATTTAAGGGCATTATTGGCACAACCGATGAGCCAGTTGTTTCGTCTGATTTTATAACCGAAGACCGCACTTGTGTGTTTGACATAACCGCCGGCATAATGCTTTCACCAAAATTTGTTAAACTTGTTGCGTGGTATGACAACGAATGGGGCTACTCACAAATGGTTGTTAAACTTGTGGAACATATGGCAAAAATTGATGCCAAAAAATAGTTAAAATTATTTAAAATTTTCACACATTTTGTCTATATCCCCCGCACCTAAAATTAACAGAATATTATTTGATTTTAGGTGCTTTTTTATTTCAGTTTGTGCGGAAATAAAATCTTCAAAATAATAAGTGTCTAATTTTTGCGGTTTTGTTTTTTCAAACAAATCTTTTGCTGTTGCACCTTCAATTTCTTCTTCTCTTGCCGAATATGTTTTTATCAAAAACAATTTATCTGCCTTTAACAAAACTTTAACAAAATCTTTGAAAAACGCTTTTGTTCTTGTGAAGGTGTGCGGTTGGAATACGACCAAAATTTCTTTTTTGTAATGCTTTTTAACTGCTGAAATTGTTGCGTTAAGTTCGGTAGGGTGGTGGGCGTAATCGTGAATAACAATTGGTGAAGTATTAACAAATTCCATTCGTCTTTTGACGCCTTTAAAATTTTCAAGTGCCTCTTTTATATGTTTTTTATTTATTTTAAAATAATCACAAACCGCGGTGCAAGCAAGTGCATTTTCAATATTATGTTCGGCAATTGAATTTAAATTAAAATTGCCAAATAATTTATTATTTTTATAAATATCAAAATTAAATAATTTATTTTCATTTATTTTAATATTTTTTGCAATAAAATTTCCATTTTCGCCATAATTAATTGAATTATTAAAATTATATTTTTTTTGTGAAATAATTTTTTTTGAATTGTTTGCAAACTTTTCAAAACTTTTTTTTATGTTTTCAAAATTTTTGAAATAGTCAAGGTGTTCAGGCTCGATATTTAGCACAACGCCCACGCCAGATTTTAGAGTTAAAAAACTATCTTTATACTCGCACGCCTCGGTTATAAAAAACTTTTTTTTGCCAATATAAAGGTTAGATTTAAAGCAGTTTGAAATGCCCCCAATATGCACAGTTGGTTCAAGCCCCGCTTCCAAAAAAACTTCGGCAATCATTTCGGTTGTTGTTGTTTTTCCGTGCATACCGCTAACTGAAATAAGGTATTTATATTCGCTGGCAATCTCTGCCAAAAGTTCTGCCCTTGACATTACGGGAATATTCAGTTTTTTTGCTTCCAAAATTTCAGGGTTGGTTTCGGCAATAGCGTTGTTATACACCAAGCAATCAATATCTTTAACATTTTCCGCATTATGTTCGTGGAAAACTTTAATGCCAGAAATTTTAGTTTCGGGGTTAGAATCAGAGCCAACAACAATATTGCCATTGTGGGTTAAAAGTTTTGCCAAAGCACACATACTTACGCCACCAACACCAACAAAGAAATATCTTTTTGTTTTGTTCATATTTTATATTTATGCAGTTTTAAAGAAAAATGCTAAAAACATTTGATTTTTATAATAATTTATAGTAAAATTTAATTACCAAGAAATTGGAAGACTAAAAAAGGAAGGTATAAAGACTTGAATATTTCAGACATTAGAATTAGGCTAGTTAAAAAAGATGACTCAAAATTGAAAGCCGTTGCTTCAATGACGATTGATGAATGCTTCGTAGTGCATGACATCAAAGTTGTTCAAGGAACAGAGAGTCTCTTTGTTTCAATGCCAAGCAGAAAAACCCCAGATGGCGAATTTAAAGACATTGTTCACCCAATCAACACACCTACTAGGGACAAAATTTCTGCGGCAATATTGAAAGCCTACGAAGAAGCAGAGAAGGAAAATATTTAACAAACTAACCTACTCGAAACGCCAAAAAAAGAAAAACCAGGAGTGGTTTTTTCTTTTTAAAAATAAATTTCTGATATTTTTTTAGGCAATGGCAAATATTTTTGCAACAATTATCGTCATATCGTCTTTTGCACCTTTGTTAATTTTTATTGAAATATTTATCAATTCTTCCGCCAATATTTGCGGATTTAACCCTTTCATATTATTTATATAGTCCTCTAATTCTGCATCACTTGCAAAACTTTCAGTTATTCCATCTGTAAAAAGAAAAACCATATCCCCAACATTTAAAACTTTTTTTATTATTATTGGTTGCATATCTTGCACAATTCCGAGCGGAAGCGTTCCGCCCGAAATTGTATCTATTGTGTTTATATGTTTTATATAACTGTTTGGCGCGCCCATTTTGATAAAATCTGCTGTGCCTTGCCTTGTGTCTACCACGCAAACATCAAGCGCCGAAAATATTTCTTCTCTGTTTAAACTTAACAATTTGTTTATGCTAGACAAAACAATGTCATTATCAAAACCCGCTTTATAAAAATTTTCAACAAGACCTATTGCCAAACTGCTTGTTTTTTCCGCCTTTTCTCCACTTCCCATTCCATCACACAATGCAAGAAGAAATTTATCGTTGTCTATTCTAATTATCGAATAGCAATCCCCGCTTATTTTTGACCCATCTTTTGCACAACTTGCCGTGCCAAAAATAACATCATATTTGGGAGCGGTTTTTAAGGTTAAAACATTCCAGCCCGCTTTGGTTGAAGTGTTGTCGCTTGTTATTATCATTTTGTTTTTACAAACTTTGCTTACAATTTCAGTAATTTTATTTTTTGAACTATCTTCTTTTCTGACAACTATTGTCGCACTAACCACATCAGCGTTTTGCTCATAAATAACAGCGTCCGAACAAATTATATTATTATACGACAACTCATTAATTATTACATTTTCTTTATTGTTGTCAAAAGAAATATTTTTGTTAACTTCACCTGCCAAATTTTTCATTATTTTTGAAACCCCCGATAATTGCTCTGCAATCAACACTCTGCTTGCATCTAAATTGTTCATAACTCCTGCATATTGCCTATATTGAGCGCAAAGTTGATTGATTGCACCAACCAAGTTACTAACCCTTGAACATCTTGTAGTTAAATAAGGCGGAACATCAAGCAATGAAGTTTTACCCCTTTCCAGTGCAGAAACTATCAATGCTTCAAAAACGCCACAAGTTTCATCAATACACATTCTATGGCACATATTTTTTTCAGCACAGTCCGCACAAACTTTGTCTTTTACTTCGCCAATCAAAAAATTTTTTACTTGTTCTTTGGTCATTCCACCCTTTATCATTGACCTAAAAACGTAGTCCATTTCCCCAAAAACATCACTCAAATCATAAAGTCTTTTGCAAAGATTTTCTCTACTTCGGTTAACCACACTTTTCATTGCCATATTGTTGTCGATTATATGGCAATAATCAACAATTTTTTGAATAACTGTATTTGGAATAGTCAAAAAAATTAAAGAACCCAGAGCAATAGGTGCAAAAGCAATTAAATTGTAATCATTGTATATATTTATATAATAACCCAAACAAAATTCAACCAGCAAAACAGAAATAACGGGGACAAAGCGGTTTGCTGTTTTAAAAGAACTAGCAATCAAAGCCCAAATAACAAAAGGAGCAATAAAAATTGTACTTCCGCTTGCAACAAGCCCGCCCAAACCTATGACACTTGCAAGCAAAATACTTGTAGAAATGTTGAAAACATAAACACTCATAAAAATTGCAAATACCGCAAAAAGTTTGACAACAACGAACCCGAAAATATTAAAACTGCAAAGTCCATCAGAAAAAGCACACAAAACAACAAGTCCGCAAACAATTTCCACAATGTTAAGTTTGTAAATTAATCCGCGTTGCAAAAAAACTTGCAAGATTTCTTTGCAAGCAAGCATAAAACAAAAACCAATAATAATTGTTAGGATAGGTATCAAAATTGAATTGTTAAAATAAATTTGGGCAAGCAAAAAACCGCTTTGTGCAATTATTGTATAAAAAGAAAACAAACCAAACTTGATTGGTTTTTTAAGTTTTATATGCAAGCCAAACAAAATCATAGCAATAAAAACATTTGTCACAACTCCAATGCAATTTATCAAAGAAAAATCTGAAACAAGACAAGCAAAAATATATAAAGGTGCAAGAATATAAATTTTTTGATTGCACCAAATCAAAGCAAAAAACAGCCCAAAAGCAAAAGGGAAAATCAAATTGTAAATACTTGCTTTTGATAAAACAAAAAAAACAACAAAAAACAAAAAATATTTTAAAATGCTAAACCCGTATTTTTTACAAAAATTAATTTTTTTCATTTTCGGCCTCAAAGAAATAATAATAAAAAAATAAACAAATAAGTAGTAAAAAAAATGTAAAAAAATAGTTTTTTGTCGCTTTTTATTAATTTTTTTATATAATTTTATTTAATTAATATCAAAAAAATAATTTTTGTTGCTTTTTATTTTTTTTAAGTTTATTATATTAGTATGATATCTATGGTTATTTTAGATGGCTTTGGCGAAAGCAAACAAAAAAAAGGTAACGCAATCAAACTTGCGGGCACTCCTTTTTTAGACAAACTTAAAAGCAACTATCCTAACCTTTTTTTAAAAGCAAGTGGGAATGCTGTTGGTTTGCCTTGGGGGCAAATGGGCAACAGCGAAGCGGGTCATTTGACAATTGGGGCGGGAAGAATTGTTTTTCAACCACTTGAAATTATAAACAATGAAATCAAAAACGGAAGTTTTTTTAAAAACAAACAAATAAACAGGGCAATAGAATATGCAAGCGAAAGTGGCGGTGCTTTGCATTTGATTGGGCTTGTCAGTGATGGCGGAGTTCATTCTCATATTGACCACTTAAAAGCAATTTTAACCTTGGCGGAACAATATAGCGTTGAAAAAGTTTATATTCATTGCATCACTGATGGAAGAGATTCGCTTAAAAATAGCGGTGTTGGATTTATCAAAGAAATTGAACGTTTTTGCAGAAACAAGAAAGGCGAAATTGCGACAATTTGTGGGCGAGTTTTTGCAATGGATAGAGAAAATAGATACGACAGAATTATGAAAGCCT
This sequence comes from Clostridia bacterium, assembly GCA_028709705.1. Taxonomy (GTDB): domain Bacteria; phylum Bacillota; class Clostridia; order Christensenellales; family UBA1242; genus UBA5489. Next base: position 3,344 of record JAQVWL010000010.1, on the reverse strand, counting down.
ACGACTGTATTGTTTTGGGCAAAGCAGAACATTATTCACAAAATGCTGTTACTTTTTTAAGAAATTGTTATATAAAAAGACAGTATGATGAATTTATTGAACCTATTGTGGTTGGCAAACCAAAAACTATAAACAGCGGTGATGCGGTGATTTTTTTCAATTTTAGAAGTGATAGAATGATTGAATTGACAAATGCAATAACACAAAAAAACTTTAATGAATTTCCGCAAAAAAACTTTTCAAATTTATTTGCAGTTACAATGACAAAATATTCAAACGAATTGAAAAATGTTGCTTATGCTTATCCAAAACTTGAAATAAAAAACGGATTGGCGGAAACATTATGCAAAAACAAAAAAAGTCAATTTCACATAGCAGAAACAACAAAATATGCACATGTAACTTATTATTTTAATGGCGGGCGAGAAAACCCTTTTAAAAACGAAACACGAAAACTTATTGAAACCATAAACGACACTGACTTTACCAAACACCCAAAAATGCGAGCAATTGAACTTACAGAAGCAACAATGGAAGCGGTTGCAAGTGGCAACTATGACTTTGTGCTTTTAAACTTATCAAACGGAGATATGCTTGGGCATACCGCAAACATAGAAGCAACAAAAATTGCAGTATCTTGCGTTGACAAGTGTGCTTATGCGGTGGCAATGGCGACCTTGCTCGCTGGTGGCGAGTGCATTATTACCGCCGACCACGGAAATGCGGAAAAATTGTTGGATAAGGAAGGAAACCCTTGCACAACACACACCACAAACCCTGTTCCATTTATTTTGGTAACAGAAAAATTGCGAAAACTAAAAAAAGAAGGTGAACTTGCAAACATAGCGCCAACTATTTTGGACCTTATGGGAATAGAAAAACCATCAGAAATGATGGACAGTTTGTTAGAATAATTTTAATCTGATTTCCCCTTCACAAAAAAAATGTCACTATTTGTGATGTTTTTTTTATTTGTGTGATATAGTTTTGCAAAAAGGAGAAAAATATATGAATTTACAAATAGAAACAAAAATAAATGAACTGGAAAAAAGGATAAGCGCAAAAAGCGAAAGCGTTGACATAAGTCCGCTTGAAAATGCTATTAGCAGTCTTGAAAATGTGGTTGGTACTAATACCGCCGACATTGCAACCAATGTGGCAAACATAGCAAATTTGGAAAGTGCGGTAAGCGAAAGCACTGAAAATATTGCAACAAACGCAACAAGCATTGAAAATTTGCAAACAGCAGTGGGCAGTCACTCCACACAAATTGAAACGCTTGAAACACAAACTGATATTTGCTTGCAAAGCATAGAAACAATTGAAACTGACATGCAAACAATCACAAGCAGTATTGCAACTAATGCTGAAAATATTGCAACAAACATAGCAGATATTGGCAACATTCAAAACACAATAAGCGAAAGTAACACAAACATTGAAACCAATGCAACAGACATTGCAGAACACGAAACGCGCATAACAAACTTGGAAGCAAATAACAAACCCAAGTATTTTGGAAATAATGTTGAAGAAATAACAATGTTAGAATCAAAAATATTTGAAGAAGAACCCTTTTATTATAACGGTGGCAGTTTGAAAGTCAGCATGGGAACAAAAGGTGCAAATGGTCCTTATGGAACAATTTTTACACGCATTAACCCTATGCCAGACAATCATTATGTTGGCACTTTAAAGTTGTTTTTGTCCAACATTCCAAACGGGCAAACAACAACACGTTTGGATTTGATTATCAATGGCACAGCCACAGCACTAACCCCCACTTTTGTTACAGGCGAAGACTATAATTTGTTGCTGGATTTTGACTTTTTTGCAAGTCAAGTTTCAAATGTGTTTAAAGTTCAATTTACTGACATTTTGTTGGTTGACACTGTTTTAGATTATGTGGAAATAACCGCAGAAAAAGGAATAAATTTTTTGGTTTTGAACAGAGATTATAGTTTTAAAATGGGAAGTTTTATCAGAACAACTGGCGAAATGGAATTTTGGTATAGCAAACAAGAAAGCAATCAAGCAATATATGCTTTTTGCTATTGGTACGAGGAATTTACAAATGATTGGTATTTAAAATCTTTTACACTAAACCCAAGCGACAATATGAGCAAGGGTATGGTTGCAAGATTGTTATATTTGAACTTACCAAATTTAAGATACTATTATTTGCCTGCAGTCAAAATGGAATGTCATTTGATAAACGAAAACAATACTTTGGAAACTTATCAAACAGAATTTAATTGGCAAAAAACAATCAAAACAAATGTAAATCAATTTGATTATAGTTATAACAATGGCACTTTGAACACAACTTATGCAGTTTGTGGAACAACATTAGACCAAGAAATGTTTTTAAGCAGTTCACAAAGCGATGGCAGATTTGATTTTGATTTTAAACTTTGCAACAATCCTTATCCAAATCAATTTGTGCAACTTAATGCAATAAATGATTTTTGGGTTATGCTACAACATTCTTATTTTATGGCAGGGTATCTTGGTTTGCACAACACAGGTACAATTATTTATTTTCCAAATTATTTAAGCGACTATTTTATTGTTGTGGGAAAAGGCACACAACCAAACGCATATATTCAAGAAAACCGCACAACAATAAATATTTATTATAATAACAATGGCAAGGTCATAAAAAAACAACTCAATTTTAATACAACAACTGAAAAATGGGAACTTTCAAACTTTGTGGAAATTTTCCCTACCGCTACCGAAGTGATTGAAGCATATTATAACACCACCCAAGAAAAATTGATTTTGATTGGCAAAATAAACAACACTTGGGAATTGATTTAGTAACCCTTGCTTTGCGATTGTAAAATAGCGAGCGATTTAAGCCTACCACAGACCTGCACAAGTTATAAAAAATAACAAAAAACACACTTTGGCAAAATTGCCACCAAAGTGTGTTTTTTGTTTAGGGCTTTGGAATTTTTATTTTTGAAAATAATATTTCGTATTAATTATTACGCAATAGCAGTTGATGAAACTGTTACTGAAAAATACACATAAACTTTTTCCAAATTTTGCGTACAATCACCTGAATAAGTAAATGTTGCAGTTATTGTTGTTCCAGCGTTGACTCCTTCTTCTGCTACGCAAGCATAATCACTTAGCTCCAAAGTTATTAGACCATTATCACTGCCACCAGTTGCTGTAGAAATGTTTGCTATTGTATTTATTGGAGTTGCCAATTTGGCTGCTTCTGCACTAGTTGAGCTAAAACCCGCTTGGATAAGCATATACCCCTTTGAAGCATTACCTAAATTTGAGGTAAATTTAAAAGTAAAAACTATTTCTCTGTCATCATCTTCAAT
>JAQVWL010000020.1 GCA_028709705.1 Clostridia bacterium | reverse complement strand
TTGCATCTCTTTGTACCAACCATTGTAGCACGTTTGTTGCCCAAGACGTAAGAGGCATGATGATTTGACATCATCCCCACCTTCCTCCGTATTATCTACGGCAGTCTCATTAGAGTTCCTAACTTAATATTGGCAACTAATGATAAGGGTTGCGCTCGTTGCGGGACTTAACCCAACATCTCACGACACGAGCTGACGACAACCATGCACCATCTGTTTTAGTGTTATATTGCTATAATTTCACATATCTCTATGCTATGCACTAAATGTCAAGTCTTGGTAAGGTTTTTCGCGTTTCGTCGAATTAAACAACATGCTCCGCTGCTTGTGCGGGTCCCCGTCAATTCCTTTAAGTTTCAACCTTGCGGCCGTACTCCTCAGGCGGGATACTTATCGCGTTTGCTACAACACGGAAGGAGTCGATACCTCCCACGTTTAGTATCCATCGTTTAGGGCGTGGACTACCAGGGTATCTAATCCTGTTTGCTCCCCACGCTTTCGAGCCTCAGTGTCAGTGTTAGTCCAGTAAGCCGCCTTCGCCTCTGGTGTTCTTCCTAATATCTACGCATTTCACCGCTACACTAGGAATTCCGCTTACCCCTACTAAACTCTAGTCTTTCAGTATTGAATGACATTCCGGAGTTGAGCCCCGGGCTTTCACATTCAACTTAAAAAACAACCTACGCTCTCTTTACGCCCAGTAATTCCGGACAACGCTTGACACCTACGTATTACCGCGGCTGCTGGCACGTAGTTAGCCGTGTCTTTCTCCTATGGTACCATCATTTGTTTTTTCCCATAGAACAGAAGTTTACAATCCGAAAACCTTCATCCTTCACGCGGCGTTGCTGGGTCAGGGTTTCCCCCATTGCCCAATATTCCTAACTGCTGCCTCCCGTAGGAGTCTGGACCGTATCTCAGTTCCAGTGTGGCCGTTCATCCTCTCAGATCGGCTAATCATCGTTGCCTTGGTAGGCCGTTACCCTTACCAACTAGCTAATGATGCGCAAGCCCCTCTTTTACCAATAAATCTTTTACCCCTTTCCGATGCCGGATTGTGGTCATATGCGGTATTAGCACCTATTTCTAAGTGTTATTCCCCAGTAAAAGGCAGGTTGCTCACGTGTTACTCACCCGTCCGCCACTAACTTGTTCAGGGCAAGCCCCAATCAAGTCCGTTCGACTTGCATGTTTTAAGCACGCCGCCAGCGTTCGTCCTGAGCCAGGATCAAACTCTAACGTTTTTATTTATTAAATTTCCGCCGTGATAACCGATTTTTCTGCGCTAAAAGTTTAAGTCATGTGCGAAGCACACTCCTGTCAACTTTTGCTTGAAGAAATCGCTTCTGACAGCCGAAATTTAATAAATAACGCTTTTCGTTCCACGATTTTTCTGCAAAATGGTTTATCACAACGGTTTTATAAATGAATTGTTAAAAATTTGAACTGTACTCTTTACTTTTCTGACTTAAAAAGTTATTTGTACTAATTTTATTTTAAATTTTGTTTGTCAATTTTGAGAAATTACTTTTCCAAAATTAACGGGTTTAAATTCGCACTTTTTGTTTTTATAACCTTTGCTTTTCTATTCAATTATCAATGTTCATTGCCACATCTCTCAATGCGACAAAGCAAATATACCATAGGGGGTTTTAAATGTCAACACTTTTTTTTAAATTTTTTTTATTTTTTTTAAAAATGTCAAAATTTGGGCAATATGACCGAAAAATTGTAGGTTTTGAGTGTTTTTTAGGAAATTTTGCTAGTAATAAATCACTTCGCAGACTCTTGGAACACTCTTCGCAGGCTCTTGGAACACTCTTCGCAGGCTCTTGGAACACTCTTGGAACATCTGCTATTCACAAAAGTACGGACAAAACCGCCAACGCAGTGCGGTTTTCGCTTGGTCCGTAAGGGAGCAAAAGCTTGCCCGCCAAGGCGATGCTTTTTTGTGAAACAAAAAACAAGCACAAAGGGCAAGTTTTTGCGTGGAGCGGGCAGAAACGACGCCCAGCGCTTTTTTTTAAAGGCGAAGGGGTGCGTCGCCACACACACTCTGTTCACACTTATTAAAATACATATACGCAACCTTGTCTTCTCGCACTGTTTTAAGGATTTTTTGAAAAAGTTCTTTTGCTTGATAGCACTTGCCAAGATTGAAATAGCGAACCGCTTGCTCGAATTCGATTTTGCTGTTTTCAAGTTTTTCGCGTTTTTTTCTGCTATAATATTCCAAACTTTCAAAAAGGGAAATATACTCCTTGTCGCCAAAAGTAAGCGAGCCAACATATCTATAAGAAAGCGGATAATCAATTTTTAGGGAATTTAGAGTGCGTTTTGAAAACACAATTTTGCTTCCAAAATATTTGTTGAAGTCTTCCATTTTTGAAGCCAAATTAACGGTGTCAGAAATTATTGTTGGACTTTTTCTTTCTTCATCGCCAACAACGCCAAACACAACTTCGCCTGTGTTAACGCTTGTGCAAACATCTAAATTGGGCAAAAATTTGCTTGACATATTTTTTGCTTCCACCGCTTTGGTTATTGCAACGCCACACTCCAAGGCGTTTTCGGGCTTGATAAAAACCGCCAAAACGCCATCGCCCAAATACTTATCAATAAAGCCATTATATTTTCTTATAATAGGAGATACTATATTAAGATAACTATTAATATAATTAAAGTTTTCTTCCAAACTCAGTGTTGTACTCATAGTGGTTGAATTGTGAATGTCCACAAAAACTGTGGTAACTTCTTTTTGCACTTGATTGCCAAGTTCAAGTTCCAAAATACTGCTTTTGCCCAAAAATTTTATAAACTGTTTGGGAATAAATTTTTCATATTCCAAGTTTGTTTTTTTGATTATGTTTTCTTTTTCCTTAAAAGTTTCGTTTATTTTGTTAAGGTTGTGTTCAATTTCAACAAACTGCTTGCTTCCGCCAATTTGAATGTCGCTACCCACCCTGCCATTGCTAAGTCTATAAACTGCTTTTTCGACCTTGCGAAGCGGTTTGCAAGCAAAATTGAAGGTGATAAAAAGGAGCAAGAGATACGCCAACCCCACAATGCCGAGCCACAAATAATTGTTGTTGTTTGTGGCGTTTACGTTCAAAAGTTGCCTTACATATTGCACATTGTTTCCGCCCATTGCGTTTAAGTTTAAAAGCAAATAACTGATAACCATAAAAGTTGTAGTTAAAGGAATTGTAACAAAAAAAAGCAAGCGGTTGAATGGTTGAGATTTTAAAAAGCGAAAGAAAATAACATTACCACTTACAAAATTTATTGCACTGAACACAAGCCCCGTATAACCCCAAAAATCGAAAGCAAAATAAATTGTGTCGCCAATAATAATTCCGCTGTTAACCGACTTGAACAAAAGCAATGAAAAAATTAGCGAGATAAGAAATATTACTATCCAAATTTTTGTACTTGTTTTCATAAATTTATAATGTTCTTTTTGCAAAAAGGTATGCAAAAAACTTTTAAACATAATTCGACAAATTTTGGCACATACTTAAAATTAGGAGATTTTTATGGAAAATTTATATCTAAAATATTTAACTTCGCTTTATCAAAATATGTGCACCGCACTGCAATCAATCGAAGATTTGATGCCAAAAGTTGAAGATGGAAACTTGAAAAAAGAATTGTCCGACCAATACACAAATTATGACATAATTTCCCGCGAGTGCGAAATGATTGGCAAAAGCGAGGATATTGACTTGAAAGACAATACTTTGTTTGAAAAAATAAAACTTTGGAGTTCAATAAAAATGACAACAATAATGGATAAATCTACCCGCCATATTGCCGAAATGATGCTTCTTGGAACGGTGATGGGGCTTATTCAGTGCATAAAAGATTTGAGCGATTATAAGGGTGTGTCTACCGAACTTGATGACTTATGCCAAAAAATTTTGGATATGGAAGAAGAAAACTACCAAAAACTGAAAAACTTTTTGGGATAAGAAAAATTTGAAGTGCGTGAAAAAGCCCGCGTGATAACGCACGCGTTAGCGTGCGTTATGAGTGTGCCAGTCGGCACACTCATCAAAGAGCACTTCGTGCTCTTATCACGCGGGCAGTTAAACCTCCCACCTTCTATTTAACAATAAAATTGATAAGTCTGCTTGGAATAATGATTGATTTTATGATTGTTTTGTTTTCAAGTTTGTCTTTGACAAGTGTTTTTGCAAGTTCTTCAATTTCTTTGTTTGTTGCATTTGCCTTAACAACTTGGCGGGCAACAATTTTGCTGTTGATTTGAATTGCAATTTCAATTTCTTCTTTTATCAATTTGCTTTCTTCAAATTTTGGAAAACCGCTTGCAAAAATGCTTGTTGAGTTTCCAATTTTTTGCCACAATTCTTCTGCAAAATGTGGCGCGCAAGGTGCAAGAATTTTTAACAAATCTTTGATTTTTTCTTGCATAAACTTGGCGTTGATTTTTGCTTCCAAATTGTATTTATATATGCTGTTAACAAATTCCATAATTCTTGCAACTGCTGAATTGAATGTAAAATCTTGCATATTTTTTTCAAATTCTTTTATTGCAAAATTGCTTGCAAAATCGAGTTCTTTTTCTGCTTGGTCATATTTACTAGGGTTAAGATTTTTGTTGTAACCAAAAGCAGTTTCCACAATTCTTTCCACTCTTTCCAAAAATTTTAGGCAGTTTTTGATGCCATCATCGTTCCAAGGTCCGCCGTCCACATAATTGAAACCAAACATCAAATAAAGTCTTACCGCGTCGGCGCCATACAACGCAATAATGTCATCAGGGTTAATAACATTGCCCTTTGACTTGCTCATTTTTTGCCCATCGGGACCAAGTATCATTCCTTGATGCACAAGTTTTTTGAAAGGCTCGTCAAAGTTAAGATATTTCAAATCGTGCAAAACTTTTGTGATAAATCTTGAATAAAGCAAATGCCCGTTTGCGTGCTCCATACCGCCAATATAATAATCAACAGGGCAAATTTGGTTAACAAAATCGGTGTCAAAAATCTTTTTTGTGTTATTTGCACAAGGATAGCGGAGCATATAAAACGAACTACACACAAAAGTGTCAAGTGTGTCAGGGTCGCGTTTTGCTGGTCTGCCACAAACAGGGCAAAAGGTGTTGATATATTTTTCATTTTTTGCAAGAGGGCTTCTGCCATCAGGTTTATATTCCATTGTTTCAGGCAAAATCACAGGCAAGTCTTGTTCTGGAACAGGAACTGCACCGCAATGCTCGCAATGAATGATAGGAATCGGGCAACCCCAATATCTTTGTCTTGAAACGCTCCAATCTCGCAATTTATAATTGATTTTTTTGTTACCTTTGCCAAGTTTTTCAAGGTGTGCAATGATTTTGTCTTTTACAGAACGAGAAGCCATTCCGTTGAAAATATCGCTGTTAACAAGTTTTCCGTTAGCGGTATACGGCAAAACAGTTTCGCCAAAAGAATTTTCAATAACAGTTATAATATCCAAACCATATTTTTTTGCAAAGGCAAAGTCGCGTTCATCGTGTGCTGGAACTGCCATAACCGCACCCGTTGCATAGGTTGCCAAAGCATAATCAGCAATATAAACCGGCACTTTTTTGTTTGTTAAAGGGTGAATAACATAAGCACCGGTAAACACTCCTGTTTTTTCCAAAGTAGTGCTTTGTCTTGTTATGTCATCTTTTTTTGCAGTTTCGGCAATATATTTTTTGACTTGTTCCATATTTTCGGGGGTTGTAATTTCAAGCACCAAAGGGTGTTCGGGTGCAAGCACCAAATATGTTATGCCATAAATCGTGTCAACTCTTGTTGTAAAAACGGTTATTTTTTTGCCATTTTCCAAATCAAAATCAACTTCACTGCCAACAGACTTCCCTATCCAATTTTTTTGCGAAATTTTTGTTTTTTCGGGCCAATCAATTTTGTCTAACCCTGCAAGCAAGTCCTCCGCATAATCGGTTATTTTAAAAAACCATTGCGTTAAGTTTTTTTTGATAATTTTTGTTCCGCACCTTTCGCAAACGCCATCAACGACTTGCTCGTTCGCTAGTACTGTGTTGCAAGAACTGCACCAATTTACTGGTGCAAATTTTTGATATGCCAAGCCTTTTTTGAAAAGTTGCAAAAAAAGCCACTGCGTCCACTTATAATAAGTTGGTTCGCAGGTTCGCAAAGTGCAGTCCCAATCATAGTTTAGTCCCGCAGAATTGAGTTGTTTTTCCATATATTCCATATTTGCGTTTGTGCTTTCTCGGGGGTGAATTCCCGTTTTTAAAGCATAGTTTTCTGCTGGCAAACCAAAAGCGTCAAAACCCATTGGATGAAAAACATTTTTGCCTTTCATAATTTCATATTTGGCAAAACTATCTGGGATTGTAAAGTTAAACAAATGACCTATATGCAGTCTTGAACCGCTCGGATAAGAAAACATTTCCAAAATGTATTCCTTGTTTTTTAAATTTTTGTTGTCAAAATTGAAAGTTTTATCGGCATTCCATTTGGTTTGCCACTTTTTCTCTATCGCTGAAAAGTCCATTTTTTTCTCCTACCCCCGCAGTATATCACAACCTTATATATAGTGCAAATAATTTGCAAAAGATTAAGCGGTTGAAAATAAGTTTTCGAAAAAATCTATATTTTTATTTTTCTTGCAAAATTTGTTAAAAATTTGAAAATTATGCTTGACAAAGGGTCTGTCTTAATATAAAATAGGTAAGTATTGGCGGGGTGTAGCGCAGTTGGTAGCGCACGTGGTTTGGGACCATGGGGCCGGGAGTTCGAGGCTCTTCACCCCGACCAGTGTGGACCTTTAGCTCAGTTGGTTAGAGCACCCGGCTCATAACCGGTCGGTCCGGGGTTCGAGTCCCTGAAGGTCCACCAAT